>NZ_CAUIZY010000001.1:0-434719 GCF_962747855.1 Neisseria blantyrii | reverse complement strand
TTACAAAAATTTTCCCCCCCCCCCCCGAATATGGCAAGCAAAAAGAATGCTCGCATAATAAAAATGCCGTCTGAAACAGGTTCAGACGGCATTTGATGCTTGGAATTCAGGCAACTTGGGTTTGATGCTCATTCCCTTGACGCTCGCGGATGAAACCCAAACGGTAAACTGTCTCGCCCTGCCCGCTCAGGAATGACTGAACCACATCGGCATCTTCGGCAGCAACGATGACGACCATACCGATGCCGCAGTTAAAGGTCCGGTACATTTCTTGGGTTTCCACATTGCCCGCCTTTTGAAGCCATTGGAAGAGCTTGGGCAATTCCCACGATTCGGCATCGATTTGTGCAACCATGTTTTCAGGCAACACGCGCGGCACGTTTTCGGTAATGCCGCCGCCGGTAATGTGCGCCATACCTTTAATGGTAAATTTTTCCAAAGCGGCAAGAATCGGTTTCACATACAGACGGGTCGGCGCAATAACGGCCTCACGCAAGGTTTTGCCATTATCAAACTCGGCATCTAAATCGGGATTGTCGCGTTCAATGATTTTACGGATAAGGGAATAGCCGTTTGAATGTGCGCCGTTGGAAGCCAAACCCAATACCACATCGCCCGCACCGATGCTGCGGCCGGTAATGACATTCTCTTTTTCTACCACGCCGACGGCAAAACCCGCCAAATCGTATTCGCCAACGGGATACATACCCGGCATTTCAGCAGTTTCCCCGCCAATCAGGGCGCAGCCGGATTCTTCGCAACCTTGGGCAATGCCTTTGATCACATCGGTCGCGCGCGGAACATCCAATTTGCCGCAGGCAAAATAATCCAAGAAAAACAAGGGCTCTGCACCTTGAACCAAAATATCGTTGACACTCATTGCAACAAGGTCGATGCCCACCGTATCGTGTTTGTCCCAATCAAAGGCAAGTTTGAGCTTGGTACCCACGCCGTCCGTACCGCTGACCAATACGGGGTTTTTATATTTTTTGCCGATTTCAACCAATGCGCCAAAACCGCCCAAACCCCCCAATACTTCCGGACGCATCGTGCGTTTGGCAAACGGTTTGATGTTTTCGACCAGTTGGTCGCCTGCGTCGATATCGACGCCCGCATCGCGGTAACTCAATGAAGTACTCATCATTTTTCCTTGGTAAATGGGGATTGGACGGTAAAATAACGGGGCGTATTCTACCTTATTTCACGTTTGCAGGTTCAGATTTTTGGGCAATATTGTAAACAATATTCTTTGTATGACAGATTTTTTGACAAACCGTGCAAGGATGTTGATGACCCAAGCAAGATCAGGTTCGGTATTTGAAAAATTGTCCGGAAAAACAAACCCGCCGGATTTTGACGGATTGCCCCGTAAAATTAAAAATGCGGCTTTCCCGAAACGGCAACCATTCCGAGACCGGAAGTACGGGCATTACCTGTCCGCAGATAATCCGGTACAAACTTTTTTATTGTTCATACAATGATTTTATTTAAGAAAATATATGACCTATCGGACAACCCGTTTCCCGATACCGGCCAATAAAATGCCGTCTGAAATTTTTCAGACGGCATCGCGTATCATTTAAACATCAATCCAGCTTTTTAAAATGACGACGGCGTTCCAATTCGCTCAAGTAACGCTTACGCAGACGGATGGATTGCGGCGTAATTTCTACCAGCTCGTCATCGTCGATAAACTCAACCGCGCCTTCCAGCGTCAGCTTGATCGGCGTGGTCAGGCGCACGGCTTCGTCGGTACCGCTGGCGCGGATATTGGTGAGTTTTTTACCTTTTAGCGGATTGACCACCAAATCGTTGTCGCGGCTGTGGATGCCGATAATCATACCTTCGTAGATTTTGTCGTTGGGCGATACGAACATACGGCCGCGGTCTTCCAGATTCCACAAGGCATAAGCGACTGCCTCGCCCTGCTCTTGGGACACCAGCACGCCGTTGTGGCGGCCGGGCATATCGGGTTTGACGGGTGCATAGTCGTCGAACACGTGGCTCATCAAGCCGACACCGCGCGTCAAGGTCATGAATTCGCCTTGGAAACCGATTAGGCCGCGTGCGGGAATATGATATTCGAGGCGGGTGCGTCCGTTGCCGTCGCTTTCCATATTGGTCAGTTCGCCACGGCGGCGACCGAGTTCTTCCATTACCGCACCTTGGTTGTCGTCGGGTACGTCCACGGTCAGGTTTTCATAAGGTTCGCATTTTTGACCGTCGATGTCGCGGTACACGACGCGCGGTTTGCCGACGGCGAGTTCATAGCCTTCGCGGCGCATATTTTCCAGCAAAATGGTCAGGTGCAGCTCACCGCGCCCGGACACGCGGAACACGTCGGCATCGGCGGTATCTTCCACGCGCAGGGCAACGTTGGTCAGCAATTCTTTTTGCAGGCGGTCGCGGATTTGGCGGCTGGTTACGAATTTGCCTTCCGTACCCGCCAGCGGGCTGGTGTTCACCATAAAGTCCATGGTCAGCGTCGGTTCGTCCACGCTCAACATCGGCAGGCCTTTGGGGTTGTCTTTGTCGGTGATGGTTACGCCGATACCGATGTCTTCGATACCGGAAATAATCACGATGTCGCCGGCTTCGGCTTCTTCAAGCGGTATGCGTTCCAAACCTTTGAAACCCAACAGTTGGTTGATGCGGCCTTGGGCGATTTGCTGATCGTGGTTCATCACAGCAACGACCTGACCGGGTTTGATGCGTCCGTTCAGGATGCGGCCGATGCCGAGGCGGCCGGTGTAGTTGTCGTAGTCGAGTTGGGAAATTTGCAGTTGCAGCGGCTCGTCCGCGCTGCCGCTCGGTGCGGGCGTGTATTTTAAGATAGTATCGAACAGCGGACGCATGTCGCTGCTCTCGTCGGTTTCTTCCAATTTGGCGAAACCGCTCAACCCTGAAGCGTAAACAATCGGGAAATCCAACTGCTCGTCGGTCGCGCCCAAGTTGTCGAAGAGTTCGAAAGTTTGGTCGATAACCCAGCTCGGACGTGCGGACGGCTTGTCGATTTTATTGATGACGACAATCGGTTTCAGCCCCAAAGCCAAGGCTTTTTTGGTCACGAAACGGGTTTGCGGCATCGGGCCTTCTTGCGCGTCCACCAACAAGACGACGCAGTCCACCATACCCAAAACGCGCTCCACTTCGCCGCCGAAGTCGGCGTGTCCCGGCGTGTCGACGATATTGATGTGGTAGCCTTCGTAATCGATGGCGGTATTTTTGGCGAGGATGGTGATGCCGCGTTCTTTTTCGAGGTCGTTGCTGTCCATCACGCGCTCGTCAACCTGCTGGTTGGCGCGGAATGTGCCGGATTGGCGCAGCAGTTGGTCGACTAATGTGGTTTTGCCGTGGTCGACGTGGGCGATAATGGCGATGTTGCGGATTTGTTTCATAATTAATGTTTTTCAAAAACTGTAAGAGATAACTGCACATTATACCACGCTTTACCGGACAGTATTTGGGAAATGAAGATGCCGTCTGAAACCCTTGCCTTTCAGACGGCATCTTCTTACATACTTTTAGTTATCCAGTTGCGCAACCACCTTGCCGCCGGGGCGATTTCGTCCGCCAACAGCCCTGCCACAATGCCTGCCGATTCTTTTATGACATCCGCCGCCGCGCCGTGCAGCCACACGCCCGCGCAGGCGGCTTCAAAAACCGGCACGCCCTGTGCAAGCAGACTGCCGATGATGCCGCCTAATACGTCACCACTGCCCGCCGTTGCCAATCCCGCGTTGCCGCTTTCGTTGACATAGATTTCCGTATCGGGTGAGGCAACCAATGTTTTGTGCCCCTTTAAAACCACGGTTGCGCCGAAAATTGCCCCTATCTTCCTCACTGCCGCCGTCCGATCCGCCTGAACCTGTGCAACCGTCGTTCCAAGCAGGCGCGCGGCTTCGGCGGGGTGTGGCGTTAAAATCAGGTTTTTACACTCGCGTGCCAGATTTCGGGTTTCGGCATCGGTTGATAATATGTTCAGCGCGTCCGCATCCAAAAGAACGGGCTTGTCCGTGTGTTCCGCCAAAATTCCGGCAAGCGTTCTGACCGCCGCCCTACCTGTACCCAAGCCGCAACCGACAACCCAGGCGTTTATATCTTGACGCTTGGTCAAACCGTCTGCCGTGTCCAACATAATTTCGGGAAAACCGACAATGACGGCGAAAGGCAGCGTTTCCTGATTGAAACCCGCCCACACCTTACCGCAGCCAAGATACATTGCCGCCGATGCCGCCAATACGGGCGCGCCGCTCATGCCGACCGCGCCGCCAACTACGGCGAGCGTGCCGAAAGTCCCTTTGTGCGAATCTTCCGCACGGGCTTTGAAAACATGGGGAAAACGCAATGCCGTCTGAAGCATACGGCGGCGGCTTTCGCCTGAAATGCGGAAAACGGGAAACATTATCCCTCCAATCGGTTAAAATAAGGCTTGAAGAAACTGATTTTACCGCCGGAAACCGATTATGAAAAACAAAACCAAAGTCTGGGACTTCCCCACCCGTCTTTTCCACTGGCTGCTTGCCGCGTCCCTGCCCTTTATGTGGTATAGCGCGAAAGCCGGCGGCGATATGCTGCAATGGCACACGCGCGTCGGGCTGCTCGTCCTTTTCCTGCTCATATTCCGCATCTGCTGGGGCATTTGGGGCAGCGATACCGCCCGTTTTTCCCATTTCGTCCAAGGCTGGGCAGGCATACGCGGCTATCTGAAAAACGGCATTCCCGAAAATATCCAGCCCGGACACAACCCCTTGGGCGCACTGATGGTCGTTGCGCTTTTGGCCGCCGTGTCCTTCCAAGTCGGCACCGGGCTTTTTGCCGCCGATGAAAACACCTTCAGCACCAACGGCTACCTCAACCATTTGGTTTCCGAACATACGGGCAGCCTTATGCGGAAAATCCACCTCAACTTTTTCAAGCTGCTCGCCGTTTTTTCTGCAATCCACATCGCCGCCGTCGCCGCATACCGCGTATTCAAAAAGAAAAACCTCGTTCTCCCGATGATAACCGGCTTCAAATACATCGAAGGCAAAACCTCAATCCGCTTTGCAGGCAAAGCCGCGCTTGCCGCCGCATTATCGGTTGCCGCGCTTGCCGCAGCCGCCATCCTGCTCCTGTCCTGAACCCGACATCAATGCCGTCTGAAGCCCTTTTCTGCCTTTCAGACGGCATTCCGAACATTGCTGCTTCAAAAATACCGTTGCACAGAATATCCCACCATTCCGCAACTTCCACACAATACCGATACTTGGTATAAAATACTTTCTTTTTTCCAGCTCTCTAACACAGTACAAAATGCCGTCTGAAACCCTTCGCTTTTCAGACGGCATGAAAACAAGGAAACACACTATGCCAGAATACCGCTCCAAAACCTCCACCCACGGCCGCAATATGGCAGGCGCACGCGCATTGTGGCGCGCCACCGGCGTGATGGAAACCGACTTCGGCAAGCCCATCATCGCCGTTGCCAACTCGTTCACCCAATTCGTGCCCGGCCATGTCCACCTGCACAATATGGGCCAACTGGTTGCCCGCGAGATCGAAAAGGCGGGCGCAATCGCCAAAGAATTCAACACCATCGCCATCGACGACGGCATCGCCATGGGACACAGCGGTATGCTGTATTCCCTGCCCAGCCGCGATTTGATTGCCGACTCCATCGAATACATGGTCAATGCCCACTGCGCCGACGCGCTGGTGTGCATTTCCAACTGCGACAAAATCACCCCGGGAATGCTGATTGCCGCGATGCGCCTGAATATCCCGACCATCTTCGTTTCCGGCGGCCCGATGGAAGCAGGCAAGGTCATTGGCGTGGCCAACATCCAACCCGAACGCCGCTTGGACTTAATTGACGCGATGATTGAATCGGCGGACGACAATGTCAGCAACCGGCAAGTCGAAGAAGTCGAGCAAAACGCCTGCCCGACCTGCGGCTCGTGTTCGGGTATGTTTACGGCAAACTCAATGAACTGCCTGACCGAAGCACTCGGTCTGTCCCTGCCCGGCAACGGCTCCTACCTTGCCACCCACGCCGGCCGCAAAGAATTGTTCCTCGAAGCCGGCCGCATGATTGTCGAAATCACCAAACGTTATTACGAACAAAACGACGAAACCGTGCTGCCGCGCAGCATTGCCACCAAAAAAGCATTTGAAAACGCCATGACCATGGACATTGCGATGGGCGGCTCTACCAACACCATCCTGCATTTGCTCGCCGTCGCCAACGAAGCGGGCGTGGATTTCAAAATGGCAGACATCGACCGCTTAAGCCGCGTCGTCCCCTGCATCTGTAAAACCGCGCCCAACAACCACGACTACTACATGGAAGACGTACACCGCGCAGGCGGCATCTTCGCCATCCTGAAAGAATTGGACAAAGCGGGCAAACTGCACACCGACGTGTACACCATCCACGCTCCAACGCTGAAAGACGCGATCGAAAAATGGGACGTGACCAATCCCGAAAACACCCACGCCATCGAACGTTTCAAAGCCGCGCCCGGCGGCGTGCGCACCACTCAAGCGTTCTCGCAAAACCGTATGTGGAAAACCCTCGACCTCGACCGCGAAAAAGGCTGTATCCGCGACGTAGCACATGCCTACTCGCAAGACGGCGGCTTGGCGGTTTTGTTCGGCAATATCGCCGAGCGCGGCTGCGTGGTAAAAACCGCAGGCGTGGACGAGAGCATCCTCAAATTCACCGGCCGCGCGCGCGTGTTTGAAAGCCAAGAAGCCGCCGTCGAAGGCATTTTGGGCAACCAAATCGTGGCTGGCGATATCGTCATCATCCGCTACGAAGGCCCGAAAGGCGGCCCGGGCATGCAAGAAATGCTGTACCCGACTTCCTACCTGAAATCCAAAGGCTTGGGCAAAGCCTGCGCCCTCTTGACGGACGGACGCTTCTCCGGCGGCACATCAGGCCTCTCCATCGGCCACGCCTCGCCTGAAGCGGCGGAAGGCGGCGCAATCGGTTTGGTACACGAAGGCGACACCATCGAAATCGACATCCCCAACCGCAGCATCCACCTTGTTATTTCCGATGAAGAGCTTGCCGCGCGCCGAGCCGAAATGGAAGCGCGCGGCAGCAAAGCGTGGAAGCCGGAAAACCGCGACCGCTACGTCTCCGCCGCATTAAGGGCTTACGGCGCGATGGCGACTTCCGCCGACAAAGGCGCAGTGCGCGACGTATCGCAAATCGAAAGATAAGCCCCAAAACGTGCGGCAAATGCCGTCTGAACAGTAAAGGTCTGATGATGGACAAATTTATCTGGGCAATGGCGGTATTTTCCGCAATTTTGGCCCTCGTTATCGGCAGCGGCTTTACCGCCCTCGAATATGTGAAAGAGCCGCTGCCGGCCGCCCCTTATGCCGCTTCCGCGCCACAAACCGCCGAGACCAAGCCTCCGGCGCATCCTGCCGGAACGGCATCCCCCGTACTGCCGGTTGACGGTTCAAACCCCGCGCCCATTTCAAACACCGGCAATGCGGACGGACAGGATACGCCTGACGGAAAGGCAGCCGATACCGTTTCCATCATCGGGGTCGGCGACATTATGCTCGGCAGCAATTATCCGGTCGATTACCTGCCCGATACCAATATCCTGAAACACGTCGAATCCGTCTTGCAAGACGCGGACATTACCGTCGGCAACCTTGAAGGCACGCTGTTTGACGAAGGCGGTACGCCGAAGAAATGTGCCAATCCGAACATCTGCTACGTTTTCCGCACGCCCTCCGCCTACGGGCAATACCTTGCCGACGCGGGATTCGACTACCTCAGCCTCGCCAACAACCACAGCAACGACTTCGGCGCGCAAGGCATCACGGCAACGGCAGGCAACCTTGACGAATTGAACATCAAATATTCGGGCATCGAAAACAGGTTTGAAACCGCCATCCTGAAGAAAAACGGCGTGAGATACGGCTTCGTCTCCTTCGCCCCCCACCTTGCCGCCGTCAAACTGAACGATTATGCCAAAGTCAGAAAACTGATTCGGAAAACCAAGCAAAAAGCCGACATCGTCATTGTGATGTTCCACGGCGGCGCGGAAGGGAAACAGGCGGAACACCTGCCGTTCGATACCGAAATCTTCTATGGGGAAAACAGGGGCAACGTCGTCGAGTTTGCGCGGCTTGCCGTCGATTCCGGCGCGGATGTCGTATTCGGGCAGGGGCCGCACGTTACTCGCGCCGTCGAACTTTACCGCGACCGCTTCATCTCCTACAGCGGCGGCAACTTTGCCACCTACGGCGCAATCAACACCTCCGGCATCAGCGGCATCGCCCCCATTTTTAAAATTATTACGGACAAACAGGGGCGGTTCGTTTCCGGCAACATTATCCCCATCACTCAAGTCGGCGATAAAATCCCCAAAATCGACCCCGAGAAAACCGTTATCGGGCGGATTATTTATCTGAACCGCAGCGATTTCCCCAAGGGGAACGGGCTGGATGTCTCGCCCGACGGCAGCATCACGCGCCGGTAAAAGATATTCAAAATAATGTCTGAAAGAAAATGCCGTCTGAAACCTTTCAATGTTTCAGACGGCATTCAAGTTTCAGACGGCATTTTTGTAATCATCAATAATCGACTTTGATCCGTGAGGCTTTTTCCACTTCGACGACCTCGCCTTCCAGCTCAAACTGTAAGGGATACAGGTTAAGCTTTTCCATCAGGATTCTGTCGCCGTCTTCGTCCGGATTGCCCGTGGTCAGCAGCTTGTCGCCGTAAAAAATCGAGTTCGCGCCTGCCATAAAGCACATCGCCTGCATTGCTTCAGGCATATTGCTGCGCCCTGCCGAGAGGCGGACATAACTTTGCGGCATGGTAATCCGCGCTACGGCAATCGTGCGGACAAATTCAGTCCAATCCAAATCTTCCGCATCAGCCAGCGGCGTGCCTTCCACTTTGACCAGCTGGTTAATCGGCACGCTTTCGGGCTGCGGGTCAAGGTTGGCTAGACTGGCAATCAGTCCTGCACGCTCGGCACGGGTTTCGTTCATACCGACAATGCCGCCGCAGCAGACTTTCAAACCGGCATTGCGGACTTTGCCCAAGGTATCCATGCGGTCTTCGTGTTTGCGGGTATGAATGATGTCATTATAGCGGTCGGGATCGGTGTCGAGGTTGTGGTTGTAATAATCCAAGCCCGCCTCTTTCAAGTCTTCCGCCATACCTTCTTCGAGCATACCGAACGTGCCGCAGGTTTCCATGCCCAATCCCTTGACGGCTTTAATGATTGCGGAAACCGTCTCCACGTCTTTAGGTTTGGGGCCGCGCCATGCCGCACCCATGCAGAAACGGCTGGCACCGCGCGATTTGGCAATTTTGGCTTTTTCGACGATTTCATCCACATCCATCATCTGCTCTTTGCCCAGATTGGTATTGTGGTGCGCCGATTGCGGACAGTAGGCGCAATCTTCGGGACAGCCGCCGGTTTTGATCGACAACAAAGTGGAAAGCTGGATTTCGCGCGGGTTGAAATTTTGGCGGTGGACTTCTGCCGCCTGATAGACAAGTTCTAAAAACGGCAGTCCGAAAAGTGCCTCGACATCGCATTTTTTCCAATAACGCGCGGTGGGATGCGGCTTGCGCTCGGTCTTACGGCGCAAGGCGACGGGGGATACGGTCATAATGTGTTCTTTCGTATTTACAGCGGCGCAATGACGCTGACAGGCAAACCGCCGGCGCAATGACGGCGGTTGCGGGTAATCAAATAGCTGAAAACAGCGGCGGCAAGTGTAACGCGTTTGAAAATACGGGGCAAACGGTTTTTCCGCCTTTGTGCCGCGCAGCCGGGCAATGCCGTCTGAAGGGCTTTCAGATGGCATCGCTCGGGCTATCTCAAAGCGTCCAGCAGTTTGGTGTGTATTCCGCCGAAACCGCCGTTGCTCATCACCAAAATATGGTCACCTGCTTCGGTATGTTTCACGATTTCGGCAACGAAGGCATCGAAATCTTTAGCAACGTGCAGCCTGCCGCCCAAAGGCGCGAGGGCTTCGGCAACGTCCCAGTCCACGCCGCCGGCGTAGCAGAACACTTGGTCGGCTTCTTTGAGACTTGCGGGCAGGGCGGACTTCATCGTGCCGAGTTTCATGGTGTTGGAACGCGGCTCGAGAACGGCGAGGATGCGCGCTCCGCCGACACGTTGGCGCAAACCTTGAATCGTGGTTTCGATGGCGGTCGGGTGGTGGGCGAAGTCGTCGTAAACGGTGATGCCGTTTGCCGTGCCTTTCACCTCCATCCGGCGTTTGACGTTTTTAAACGCGCCCAAGGCTTCGCAGGCCGTCTGAATATCGACTCCGGCATGACGCGCGGCGGCGATGACGGCAAGAGCGTTCATGCGGTTGTGTCCGCCCATCAAACTCCAAGCGACGTGTCCGGCTTTTTTGCCGTCAAGCAATACGTCGAACGAACCGTCAGCATTGACTTCGCCGAGCTGCCAGCCGTGTTCGGTACCGAATTTTTCCACCGGCGTCCAGCAGCCTTTGTCCAAAGTATCTTGCAGGCTTTGTTGTTGTCCGTTGCAGACGATTAAGCCTTCAGACGGCACGGTACGCACGAGGTGGTGGAACTGGGTCTGTATCGCGCCCAAATCGGCGAAGATGTCGGCGTGGTCGAATTCCAGATTGTTCAACACGGCGGTACGCGGACGGTAATGTACGAATTTGGAGCGTTTATCAAAAAAGGCAGTGTCGTATTCGTCGGCTTCGATAACGAAAAACGGCGATTTGCTGTTCGGGTCTTGACGCGGTGTTTGCGGCAGGCGGGCGGAAACGCTGAAGTTTTCCGGTACGCCGCCGATGAGGAAGCCCGGCGCGAGTCCGGCATATTCCAAGACCCATGCGAGCATGGAAGCGGTGGTCGTTTTGCCGTGCGTCCCCGCCACGCCGAGTACCCAATGATGGTGCAGCACGTTTTCCGACAGCCATTGCGGGCCGGAAATATAAGGCAGGCCGCGGTTCAAAATCGCTTCAACCACATCCATCCCGCGCTTGGCGACATTGCCGATAACGTAGATATCGGCTTTAAATTCGTCCAACTGCGCGGCATCGAAGCCTTCGTGCACGTCTATGCCCAAGGCTTCGAGCTGGGTGCTCATCGGCGGATACATCCTCGCGTCGCAACCGCTGACTTTAAAGCCCGCTTCTTTGGCAATGGCGGCAATCCCGCCCATAAACGTGCCGCCGATACCGATAATGTGGATGTGTTTCATCAGAGTTCCCTAATCGTTCAAATTCTATTGTTCAACACCGTAATGGTTGATTCGATTTCAATCAATGCGTCTTTGCACCGGTATTCGAAGCATCCTTATGCGTATTCTCTTTCGGATTTTGGATATGTTCGTCCTTCCTCATATCCAAATTGTCATCAGCCCCTGTGTTTTCCGCCCTGTCTTTTACTGCCGGCCTAACCGAACTGTATACCTGATCACGCCCCAAACCTGCGTTGGTACAATGTTTTCTCGGAGTTTGGCTGTAACTGACCTTACCGTTTTGGCGGCATTCATACACTGCCGCAGATGCCGTCTGAACCACCACAGCCAGCATCAGCCCCGCAATAATTTTAGATGTTTTCATATCAAGACTCCTTCAAAACCATTTCCACCACATCCAAGCCAAAACCGCCGCCGTCACGGCATTAGACAATAAAATGAGTTTCCACTGTCCCGCCTTATGCGGCACGGCCCTTCTCGGCTTCAAAACGCCGCCATAAAAAAACGGCGACAGCAGCATAGAAGCGATACATAAGAAAATCAATACGCCGTAATAGATTTTTTCAGACGGCATTTCTCTTCCTCAATACGCCGCCCGTTGGCGCATTTGTTCAAACAGGCAAACTGTCGCCGCCATCGCGACATTTAAAGACTCGGTCGCATCGTGCATCGGTATCCTGACGCACTTGTCCGCCCTGTCCAAAAGCGCTTTACCGACACCCGCGCCTTCGTTGCCAAACACCCAGGCTGTCGGTGCGCACAAATCTTCGCCGTACAAAACCGCCTGCTTTTCCTCGTGCAAGGCGGTGGCAAACACACGGTCTTCATAGTGCGCCAACCATATTTCCAAATCCGCCTGCGGATAAATGTCCGACAGGAAATGCGCGCCCATCCCCGCGCGCAACACCTTGGGCGACCACGCGTCCGCAGAACCTCTGCCCAAAACGACCGTACCTACCCCTGCCGCCGCCGCGCTTCGCAACACCGTGCCGACATTGCCCGGGTCTTGCACGCTGTCCAAAACCACGCAGTCGCCGCCGGCCGGCAAAGCACCCGCATCCGGAATATCAATCAGCGCAAGCACATCATCCGCAGAAGTCAAGCTGCTGATTTTTTTCAATATGCCGTCTGAAACGGAAAAAACCCTGTCTTCCGGCACAACCGCCCTCAGCCTGCGGACTTCTTCAGACGGCATTTTGCCCTCGGGAATATATACCCCGAGCGGCTTTCCGCCGGATTGCAGGAAAACCTGAAGCAGGTGCACGCCCTCCAAAACGGTTTGGGCATACTGCCGTCTGAACTTTCCTTGCGACAACAGGCGGTGCAGGTGTCTGATGTGTTCATTATTGGTCGAACTGATGTGTTTCACTTCACAAGCCTTTTAGAAATATGCAACCGGACAATACCCGGCTGAACGCCGCCGAAATCTGTTTGCGATATTATCAAAATAAAATGGGAAAGTCAGGATGGACGGGCAAAATGCCGTCTGAAACCGAGATTTGAAAATCCGCACAACAGTTTGCCAACGCCAGCGGGCGGTTTCCACTGTCGGCAACAAGCGGCCAGATTGGGCGCAGGGCAGGCAAAACCCGTTTCCCCTGAAGGATTTTTTTCACATTTTTATGGATGCCGCCCACGGCCAACGTATCCGATGCCGCTACCGTCCTCAAAATCCCGTCCTGCTCCAAAAGATGCCCGGGAAGCCCGAACGGATGGCGTTTTAAAACAAATCCCTGATCCGTCAATATTTCCCTTAAATTTCCGCTTACCTGCCTGTCTTTCAAAAACCGCAATTTATCCGTTTTTTCCAATCGGAACACAAACAGCCTGTCCGCATAATGATACAGCTCAAAACCGGACAGCGTCCATTGGCCTGTCTTCGCCTCCGTCAAAACGCGGGCAATGTCGGCAAGGGCATTCTGATTCGGCACGGTGATGCCGTTTTCCTTCAGAAAATGCCGCAAAATATGGGTTTTCCGGCGCGGGGAAAATGCCTGCCAACGCACCGTATCGAAACTGCCTTCCTCACAGACCCAACGGCAGTCCTGAACGACGACCTCGTCCAGCAAAGCGAAATCTTCCTGCAAAGCGCGGACATTGTTCAGCACATGCCGCCCGAAATGGGGAATCTGCGCCGAGAGTTCGGGCAAAATACGGTGTCGGAAGCGGTTTCGCAAATAAGCCGTATCGCTATTGCTTTCGTCCTCGATATTCGGCAAACCGTGTTTTTTTGCATAATCCTGCACATCTTGCCGTGAAAAAGGCAGCAAAGGCCGCCAGATGATGCCGTTTTCCCCAAAAGGACGGACGGCGGGCATAGCCGCCAAAGCGCGCAAACCGCCGCCGCGCGCGACCGCCAGCATAAAGGTTTCGATTTGATCGTCCCTGTGGTGCGCCAACGCCAAAACGTCAAAGCCTTTTTCGGCAAACGCGGCATAACGCTTCTGCCTTGCCGCCGCCTCAATGCCCAAACCGTTTTTTTCCACGCAGACCTTAACCGTTTCCAGCCCCACCCCGAGCATATCGCAATAGTTTTGGCAGAAATCCGCCCAATCGTCGGCACGGGGGCTCAAGCCGTGATGGATGTGCAATGCCTCCGGCACAAATCCTGCCCGTTTCCCGGCGCGGACAAGCAGATGCAGTAAAACGACGGAATCCAATCCGCCGCTTAATGCCACTGCCGTTTTTTTTCCATTCAGACCTTGAGGAAAACAATCCCTCAAGCATTGCTCAAACGCATCTAAAGTCAGCACGGCTCTGTCCCGATAAAGAAAAAGCAAGCAGTTTCAGACAAACTGCTTGCTGCTTGTTCTACCCGAATTATTGTTCCGAAAATTTGCCGTAAGCCATAATGCGGTCGAAACGGCGTGAAAGCAGATCGGCGAGCGGCATACTTTGCGCTTCGTGCAGTTGTTTTTCCAAAACGGTTTTCACGTTTTTCATGGTTTGCCCGAAATCCCGATGCGCGCCGCCCAATGGTTCTTTGATGACGGTATCGACCAAGTCCAGCTTTTGCAGGCGGTCGGCAGTAATACCCAAAGCCTGTGCCGCATCAGCCGCCTTTTCGGCGGTTTTCCACAAAATAGACGCGCAGCCTTCGGGGGAAATAACGGAATAGGTCGAATATTGCAGCATATTGACGTAATCGCCTACAGCAACCGCCAATGCGCCGCCCGAACCGCCTTCGCCGATGACGGTACACAAAACGGGAACGCGCAGGCGTGTCAGTTCGTACAGGTTTTTGCCGATGGCTTCCGACTGCCCGCGTTCTTCCGCGCCGATGCCCGGATACGCACCCGGCGTATCGATAAAGGTCATGACAGGCAAGCCGAATTTTTCCGCCGTTTTCATCAGGCGCAAGGCTTTGCGGTAGCCTTCGGGACGGGGCATACCGAAGTTGCGGCGGATTTTTTCTTTGGTGTCGCGCCCTTTCTGATGCCCGATAACCATCACGCTTTGTCCGTTGAAACGCGCCAATCCGCCGACAATCGCATAATCGTCGGCAAAGTGGCGGTCGCCGTGCAGCTCTTCAAAATCGGTAAACAGCGCGTCAATGTAATCCAAAGTATAGGGACGCTGCGGATGCCGGGAAACCTGTGAAATTTGGGCGGGTGTGAGTTTGCTGAAAATCGATTTGGTCAGGTCGTTGCTTTTTTTCTGCAAACGGTGTATTTCGTCCGAAATATCGACGGCAGACTCGTCTTGGACGAAGCGCAGCTCATCGATTTTGTTGGTCAGTTCGGCTATGGGTTGTTCAAAATCCAAAAAAACAGGTTTCATAAAATGAAGCTCTCATCAACAGATTCTGCCGCTATCATACGCTATTTGTGCATATTCCGCAGTTAATTTATTGTCCAAAACGGCTTTTCCATACCCTCTTTTTGTGTTCGGACAGCATGGGAAACAGAGGATTAGTGCATATATACTAGTTATAAGGCGGCGTATCTTATGCTAAACTCGAAACAAATTCAATTATTTCAAACAAAATCGTATGAAAGACAAGCACGATTCTTCCGCCATGAGGCTGGACAAATGGCTTTGGGCGGCACGTTTTTTTAAAACCCGTTCACTTGCGCAAAAGCACATCGAACTGGGTAGGGTTCAAGTAAACGGCTCGAAGGTCAAAAACAGTAAAACCATAGACATCGGCGATATTATCGACCTGACGCTCAATTCCCTTCCCTATAAAATCAAGGTTAAAGGTTTGAACCACCAACGCCGCCCGGCATCGGAGGCGCGGCTTCTGTATGAAGAAGACGCGAAAACGGCAGCATTGAGGGAAGAGCGCAAACAGCTCGACCAATTCAGCCGCATCACTTCCGCCTATCCCGACGGCAGACCGACCAAGCGCGACCGCCGCCAACTGGACAGGCTGAAAAAAGGAGACTGGTAAAACCGTTCCCGCTGCAAACAGAAGTACGAACCGCGTACCGCCGTATTTCAGACGGCATTGCCGAAACTTATTCTGCCTCGTCTATCCATGCCTGCTGCACAGCCTCGAGGATGCGTTCGCCGCAACGGGCGGGATCGTCGTCAAATTCGGGCAATGCCATAATCAGGTCGCGCAGTTGGGTAAAGCGCACGGTTTTTGGATCGATGGTTTCGCCGTGCAGGTCGTAGAGTTCTTCGGCGATGCGCCGGGTGTCGGTCCATTTCATATGAATTTCCTTTTATCGTCCGGCATTGAAGCCGTGTAGAATATGTTTCGGCAAAACTGCCGCCCTTTGAGGATGGCTGAATGTTTCAACTCGCCGGACACCACCCTATGTGTCCTAATCTGGGAGGAGTTGCCCCTCCCAAACAAATCTGATTCTACCGCCCCGAAGAGCGGGGTTTCAACCGACAAGGAAGATTGATGAACAATCCGTTGGTCGCAAAATTGTCCAAACTGGTTTATACCGCTTCCGACCATCCCGACTCCCTGTCGGAGATGGAGGAGTTTGACCGTCTGATTCTGCTGATACGCAAACTGTATCAAATATTGGACGGACAACATACCCTCTACAGAGTAACGGTTTGCCTTCACTACCGGAACAGGCGCGGTCTGATTGCCTTGGATAAAGCGGCTTCCGGTTGCGATGCGGCAATGTTGCGCGCCCGGCGTTGGCGCATCTACACGCAGATTGCGGAACGCCTTTCCGGGTCGGGCGGCGGCTTCACGGTTACGGCAGAAAGCGTGTCCGCCGCCTGCCCCGAGCTTGAAGGACGCTATCTCGACCTTGTCCGCCGCGCCGCCGTCTCTTTCGGTTTCGCGCAAGGATGGGAAAATCCGGCAGGCGGACAGGAAGAAACGCAAGCCGTCTCGGATGCCGCATCGGGTCGTTCCGTCAGAAAACCAATCAAAATCAATATAGAAGCGAAAGTGGAACGCTATCCGGCATACCGCCCGACCTCCACCCTGAAAGTAACCCGCCGACGGTTTTTCCGGCTGCAAAACCGGTAAATACCCGTGCATCGCGCCCGAGTAATCCGTCTCGGATGCCTCACCTGCCCGCTCCGTCAGAAAACCGATAAAAATCAATATAGAATCGAAAGTTCCGCCTGTACGAACGCCTGTTTTCGGGCGATTGCGCCTTATCCGCGCAACAATGCCGTCTGAAGCGCGCCGGCTTCAGACGGCCTGTTTTCAGTGTTCTTCGCGCGCGTGGTTGATGGTGTATTTGGGGATTTCCACAATCAAATCCTCGCCGGCGACAACCGCCTGACAACTCAGGCGCGAATCGGCTTCCAAGCCCCAAGCCTGATCGAGCAGGTCTTCTTCCAATTCGGTCGGCTCTTCCAAACTGTCGAAACCTTTGCGGATGATGACGTGGCAGGTGGTGCAGGCGCAGGATTTTTCGCAGGCATGATCGACTTCGATGTCGTGGTCGAGCAGCACATCAAGGACGGTTTTGCCTTCGGGCGCGTTATCGATGACTGCACCCTCGGGACATAATGTTGCGTGTGGAAGTACGGTGATTTTGGGCATTTTTATTGTCTTTCTGTAAAAAGTGGTTGTGTCCGTTTTTCGGAAAACTGTCTGCCTAATGTCGCGGTTCGAGCAGGTCGGCAACATTTTGCCAGCCTATCAGGCGGGCAAAATCGAGGGCGGTATAGCCTTCCGATGTCTTTGAGGCAGGATTTGCACCGTATTCAAGCATGACTTGAACCATAAGTGCATTTCCTGCGATGGCTTCATGATGAAGCGGCGTATAGCCGTCTTCGTCCTGCTCATGCAGAAAATCCGGATTTTGGGACAACTGTTGCCGGAAATCGTCAATACAGTTCCGGCACATCGGATGCTCTTCCAGATTTTCAGGATGTTCTTTTTCTTCATACACCAGCAATACCTGCCCGGGATCGCCGAAATCGATTCCCCATGCGGCATCGTGTTCGGTACGCTTCTCTTCCGTCATCTGCCCGCGCATTGCCTGTACGGTAAAACCGCCGTAGGGGATGCCGTTGCACACGAACATCCAGTCGCTGATGTCGTCAACCGGAACGCAAACGCTTTCGCCTTGTTCGACATTGGTCAGTCCGCCGGGTTCATTGTTCAGCACACCGTAAATATAAAGACCGTCAAAATAAATATCGTCGATCCACATATGTTCGCAAATTTCGCCGTCTTCGCCGTCTTGGAAAAAAGGGACTTTGACCATGGCAAAATCCAGGGCGGGAATAATGCGGCGGCGTTCCCAAAAAAGCTCGCGCCAAAAGTATTTGAATGTTTTACGGGCGCGTTCGCCGGCACGGTTTACCGGTTCGTCTGCCTGTTCTACATAATAAATGACGGAATCGCCCATCATACTGCTCCTCAACGTGTACGGTATCTGTTTGCACCTTACTGCGGCTTTCTGCCTTCGGCATCCGATTCGGATTTGAAAAGTTCCAAATATTCGGAATAGGCTTTTTCCAAATCCGCCCGCGAAAAACAGGTGTAAATATGGATGCCGTCTGCAATTTCGTCGGTTAGCCTCGTGCCGCTTTTGCCGAAATATGCTTCTTTAAAAAGGCGGATTTTCGATTTTTTCGGCTTGTGGGATGCCGCGCCCGCCAAAAGCCGGGGCAGCGCGTAAGGGTATTCCCGGTGTCCGCGCCGTACCAAATCAAGCAGTTGTTTGCGGCCGGACCCTGCATTCCCTTCCTGCCTGCGTTCGTGGACGCTTTTTTCAAATTCCGATTCCGCCGTTTCGTTTTTCGGGAATACGATTTCGCCGCGAAGCGATAAAACAAACGTTTCATAAGGTTTTCGTCCACGGTGAACAATTCGGTATCGCCTATCCTGCTTTTGCTGAAAATCTCATGGAGCAGGTTTTCTTTTTCTTTGTAATTGTCGGTTTTGACGGCGAGGATGCGTTCCAACCCAGCAACGTTCGCATAGCCGTTGTTTTCCAAATGGCGCATTCTGCCTTCAAAATTGCTTACGTCCGAAATGCCGATTTTATATAGTGAATTAACAAAAATCAGGACAAGGCGGCGAGCCGCAGACAGTACAAATAGTACGGAACCGATTCACTTGGTGCTTCAGCACCTTAAAGAATCGTTCTCTTTGAGCTAAGGCGAGCCAACGCTGTACCGGTTTAAATTTAATTCACTATACACGCCCTTGATGACGGTTTTCATCGAATAGTCAATGCCTGACTTTTCCATATCGATGTTTTTTCAAGTGTTTTCGAGCCTTCAGACGGCATCAGGTTATATCTATGCCGTCTGAAACCATTTAAGTATCAAATATTATCGACACTCTGGCCTGTCAGCGCACGTTGGATGTTGCGGTTCATGCGTTTGGCGGCGAAGTTGTCGGTAATGTTGCCGAGTTTGGCGGCGGCGGCACGGATGTCTTCGGCTTTTCCGTCTTTCAGACGGCCTTGCAAATCGGCGATGCCTTGCCGAATCTGTTGCAATTCTTCGGCTTCCAGCAAATCGCTGTCCAACTCGAGGGCGGCGTTGACGGCATCGGTCAGGCTTTCGGCTTCGACCACGGCTTCGGCTCGGGCACGTGCCGCCATGTCTTCGGCGGCGTTGCTCATGCTGTCTTTGAGCATTTGGGTGATGGTGTCATCGTCCAAGCCGTAGGAAGGTTTAACTTCGATTTGCGCCTGTACGCCGGTGCTTTGTTCTTGGGCGGAAACGGACAGCAGCCCATCGGCATCGATTTGGAAGGTTACGCGGATACGCGCCGCACCCGCCGCCATAGGCGGAATGCCGCGCAGGGTGAATTTGGCAAGGCTGCGGCAGTCGGCAACCAGTTCGCGTTCGCCTTGCACGACGTGTATCGTCATCGCGGTCTGACCGTCTTTGAAGGTGGTAAAGTCCTGCGCGCGCGCGGTGGGGATGGTGGAATTGCGCGGGATGATTTTTTCGGCAAGGCCGCCATAGGTTTCCAAACCGAGCGACAAGGGCGTAACGTCCAGCAGCAGCCATTCGCCGTCGGCTTTGTTACCTGCAAGGACGTTTGCCTGTATGGCTGCGCCGAGTGCGACGACTTCGTCGGGATTGAGGTTGTTCAGCGGGGTTTGTCCGAAAAAGGTGGCGACTGCCTGTTGAACGTGCAGCATACGGGTAGAGCCGCCGACCATAATCACACCTTTGACATCCGCCTTGGTTACGCCCGCGTCTTTCAACGCCTGTTTGACCGGCTCGAGCGTTTTCATCACCAAATGCTGCGTCAGGTTGTGGAACTCGGCGCGACTGATGCTTGTGTCGATTGCCATGCCGTCTGAAAGCGTCGCCTGAATGCGCGCTTCGGTTTGCGTGGTTAATTGTTCTTTGGCGGCGCGGACGAGCGAGAGCAGGAGTTGGCTGTCTTGTTCGTTGAGTTGGGAGAGTCCGTTTTGTTCGAGCAGGTAACAGAACAAACGATGGTCGAAATCGTCGCCGCCCAACGCGCTGTTGCCGCCGGTGGCTTTGACTTCAAACAGTCCTTTGGTCAGTTGCAATACGGATACGTCGAATGTGCCGCCGCCCAAGTCATAGACGACAAACGTGCCTTCCGAGGCGTTGTCCAGCCCGTAGGCGATTGCGGCGGCGGTGGGTTCGTTGAGCAGGCGCAATACGTTCAAACCCGCCAGACGCGCGGCATCTTTGGTGGCCTGGCGTTGGGCATCATCGAAATAGGCGGGAACGGTAATAACAGCACCAACCAAATCGCCGCCCAAGGTTTCTTCGGCACGCGATTTAAGGATTTTGAGGATTTCCGCCGACACTTCGACAGGCGTTTTCACCCCCTGCCGCGTATGCAGTTCGATAATGCGTTGATTGTCGCCGAAACGGTAAGGCAGGTAATGCGTATTTTGATGCAGATCGGCAAGCGTCCGTCCGATAAGGCGTTTGGCGGAGCTGACGGTGTTCAGCGGGTCGGATTTTTGCGCGGACAGAGCGGTTTTGCCGACTTCAATGCCGCCGTTTTCCAAATAACGGACGACGGAAGGCAGGGTAACGCACCCGTCGGCATCGGGCAGGCAGGCCGCACTGCCGCTGCGGACGGTGGCGACCAGGCTGTTGGTCGTTCCCAAATCGATGCCTACGGAGAGGCGGTGTTGGTGCGGCGCGGCGGACAGGCCGGGTTCGGAAATCTGCAAAAGAGCCATGATGTGTGTGCCTTCGGATGCGGTATTTATTGGGATGAATCGGTATTTTAACAGAATTCGCGCCGATAGTTGAGCGGTTCGGTAGGGAATAAATCATGCCGTCTGAAATTGCCCCAACCTGCCAAATACCGATAAAATCCACCCTTTGACACTTGTTTTGGAGAATCCGCCGTGCAGGGACTCGACTATTGTCGCCAGAAAGCAGAAGAAAGCCGCTCCAGTTTTTTGTCGGGCTTCCGTTTCCTGCCGCAGGAAAAACGGGATGCGGTAACGGTTCTGTATGCCTTTTGCCGCGAATTGGACGATGTGGTTGACGAATGTTCCAACCCCGATGTTGCACAGGCAACATTGAACTGGTGGCGCGGCGATTTGAACAAGGTATTCGGCGGCATAATGCCGGAACACCCCGTCAATCAGGCCTTGCAGCAGGTTAAGGAAACCTTCAAGCTGCCGAAATATGAACTGGAAGCCTTAATCGACGGGATGCAGATGGATTTGGTTCAAGCCCGTTACGGCAGTTTTGAAGAATTGAAACTGTATTGCCACCGCGTTGCAGGCGTGGTCGGCTGTCTGATTGCCCGAATTTTAGGGTTTTCAGACGGCAAAACGCTGCAATACGCCGACAAGATGGGACTTGCGCTGCAACTGACCAACATCATCCGCGATGTCGGCGAAGACGCCCGTAATGGGCGGATTTACCTGCCGATGGAGGAAATGCAGCGGTTTGATGTCCCCGCAAGTGTGATTTTGCAGTGCCGGCCAACAGAAAATTTCACCGAATTGATGGCATTCCAAATAAAGCGTGCGCGTGAAACCTATCGTGAAGCCGTATCTCTCCTGCCAGCCGCAGATAAAAAATCACAAAAGGCAGGATTGGTTATGGCGGCGGTTTATTACGCACTTTTAAACGAAATAGACTTTGACGGCGTACAAAATGTCCTGACCTATAAGATTGCCATTCCTTCCCCGCGTAAAAAACGCATTGCCTTAAAAACCTGGTTATTCGGATTCAAACCATGAACACTTTGCAAAACCGCCCGAAAATTGCCGTCATCGGCGCAGGCTGGGCAGGATTGTCCGCTGCCGTAATGCTGGCTCGCGATACCGACCTTACCCTGTTCGAAGCCGGTCGACAACCGGGCGGCCGGGCACGCACCTTGACAGGCGACAACCACGGATTCAGTTTTTTAGACAACGGGCAGCATATCCTACTGGGTGCATATCACGGCGTATTGCGCCTGATGAAAGAAATCGACTCCAACCCTAAAACCGCCTTTCTGCGCCTGCCTCTGCAGTGGCATATGCACGAAGGCCTGCAATTCCGTACCCGCTTCCTGCCAGCCCCGCTTCACATTTTAAGCGGGGTGTTGTTGGCAAGACACTTCCCTTTTACATTCAAAACCAAACTGCTTTCCGATATGTCCCGCCTGCAAAAGTTTGCACGTTCCGACCAGGCTGACATGACGGTCGAGCAATGGCTGCGGCAACGAAATACCCCCCGCGCCGCCATTACGCAATTTTGGCAGCCGCTTGTATGGGGCGCACTCAATACGCCTTTGGAAAATGCAAGCCTGCGTATATTGTGCAACGTGTTATCCGACGGCGTTTGGGCAGGGAAATCCGGTAGCGACTATCTTTTACCCAAGCAGGATTTAGGTATGATTGTTGCCGAACCCGCACTGGCAAAACTCAGGCATTTCGGTGCGGATATCCGTTTAGAAACCCGTGCATGCCGTCTGAAAACCTTACCTGACGGCAGGGTATCGGTAAACGGGGAATTTTTCGATACCGCAGTTCTCGCCGTTGCCCCCTATCATGCCGCAGCACTCCTGCCTGAAGATACACCCGAACACATTCTGTCTGGCTATCAAAACCTGCATTATCATGCCATTACCACCGTCTATCTGCGTTATGCCGATCCCGTCCGCCTACCTGCACCGCTGACCGGACTTGCCGACGGAACGGCACAATGGCTGCTCAGCCGCGGGAAACTCGGACTGTCCCCAAACGAAGTATCCGCCGTTATCAGCGTTTCCGACCGCGTCGGTACATTCACCAGACAAGTGTGGACGGAAAAAATCCATGCCGACGTCAAGCGCATCTGCCCCTATTTAAACGAACCCGAAGCCGTCCGCGTCATTACTGAAAAACGCGCGACGACCTCTGCAAGCTCCAATTCCCCGTTGCCTGATTTGACCTGGCTGCACCGACACCGAATCTACCCGGCCGGCGACTACCTCCACCCCCTCTACCCTGCCACGCTTGAAGCTGCGGTACAATCAGGATTTACAGCAGCAGAAGCATGTCTGCACCATCTGATTACAGTTTGACCGTCAGGACATGAAGATACTTTACAAGCCACAACAAAACGTTAAAATACATTATCCCTAAATCTCAAAGGACAACCATGCCGACACTGACCGACAAAACCATATTAGTTACCGGCGCATCACAAGGGTTGGGCGAACAGGTTGCCAAAGCCTATGCGGCAGCAGGCGCGACTGTGATTTTGGTTGCCCGTCATCAGAAAAAACTGGAAAAAGTGTATGACGCGATTGTCGAAGCCGGATACCCCGAACC
The DNA here is from genome assembly GCF_962747855.1 of Neisseria blantyrii. Taxonomy (NCBI): domain Bacteria; kingdom Pseudomonadati; phylum Pseudomonadota; class Betaproteobacteria; order Neisseriales; family Neisseriaceae; genus Neisseria; species Neisseria blantyrii. The sequence continues at coordinate 411,351 of NZ_CAUIZY010000001.1, read as the reverse complement.
ATTCGCCATCTGCTTTGACCTTATTAGCGCGGAAGAAAAAGAATTTGAACATTTCACCGCCACTATTGCCGAAGCCACTCAAGGCAAACTAGACGGTATCGTCCATTGCGCCAGCTATTTCTACGCCCTCTCGCCGCTGGATTTCCAGACCGTCGCCGAATGGGTCAACCAATACCGTATCAACACCGTCGCCCCGATGGGGCTGACCCGCGCCCTCCTTCCCCTGCTGAAACAGTCGCCGGACGCATCCGTTATCTTCGTCGGCGAAAGCCACGGGGAAACCCCAAAAGCCTACTGGGGCGGTTTCGGCGCATCAAAAGCCGCACTGAACTATCTGTGCAAAGTTGCCGCCGATGAATGGGAACGCTTCGGCAACCTTCGCGCCAATGTCCTGATTCCGGGCCCCATCAATTCCCCCCAACGCATCAAATCCCATCCGGGTGAAGCCAAAAGCGAACGTAAAAACTACGAAGACGTACTCCCGCAATTTGTCTGGTGGGCAAGTTCCGAAAGCAAAGGGCGGAGCGGCGAAATCGTTTACCTCTAAATCTCCTTTTTGTTTTGCCATTTGGGTTCTCCAATAAAAAAGCAGCCTGAAAGATTTCAGGCTGCTTATATGCAGGTTACTATTTCTTTTCGGGCGGATCGGGCGGAATGAAAAGAAAAACCGCACCGAGAATAAGGGGAAGCAGAAATCGGGTATAGGGATACAACGGATGATCGACATGCCAATGGCTGTATCTCCCACGAGGAATAATGTCGTATTCGTAAGTATCGGGGAAGAAGTTGATCCATACTGTCACAATTACCCAGATAGTGAGCTTTCTATGGTTGGCTACCCACCGCACCGGCCTGCTGTTGCGGATGCTTTCCGGTACCACTTTTTCCCATATCCAATGCAAAAACAGCAGAGTCCACCTACCCCGCATACCTGCCCCCCCTGCGGTTACAAACCCGGCAGTTCGATTTCGACTTTTGAACGCCAGCGGGCTTGTGCCGTAACAATACACATTCTTAATTTTCGGTCTGCCGCGCTGTATTTAATCCGGCTTTCAATACGCGTTTACCAATTCTTGTCCCTGTAATGCTCGGACAGGGCAATCAGTATTATCCACAGGAGGCTGACAAATCCGCTGACGCCGGCTGCCATAAACAGGATTTTTTCCCAAGCGTTCATAGGGGGCATAGGCGTTCGGCTGCCCTCAGTGGTCGGCCCGTCAAGCAAAATATAGATGATGACGGTAACAACATACAAAAGTACCGGTTTGCGATACAGCATCCAAATATGTTTCAGCCTGTCCGACATACCCCCTCCCAGATGAATCAAAGACCGAGAAAAGCCGGCTCCTTATGCAGGTTACTATTTCTTTTCGGGCGGATCGGGCGGAATGAAAAGAAAAGCCGCACCGAGAATAAGGGGAAGCAGAAATCGGGCATAGGGATACAACGGATGATCGACATGCCAATAGCCGTATCCCCTACGACTAGGAATAATGTCGTATTCGTAAGTATCGGGGAAGAAGTTGATCCATACTGTCACAATTACCCAGATAGTGAGCTTTCTATGGTTGGCTACCCACCGCACCGGCTTGCTGTTGCGGATGCTTTCCGGTACCACTTTTTCCCATATCCAACGAAAAAACAGCAGATACATACCTGCCCCCCTGCGGTTACAAGCCCAGCAGTTCGATTTCGACTTTTGAACGCCAGCGGGCTTGTGCCGTAACAATACACATTCTTAATTTTCGGTCTGCCGCGCTGTATTTAATCCAGCTTTTAATAAAAGCCTCCAATACTTTGAGCGCGTTGTTAAGGCCGACTGCTTTATTAAACCACAATCGTTTGATTTCCTTAGCGGTTTCATCCCTGCCTTTGCTGATCAGGTATTCATCAAACGGCACGTTGCCGAAAAGCAGCTTCAGCTCGTCCGGAAGCTGTTCCATAACGCTGCCGACAATGCCGTCAGCCAGTACGGCCAGCGGTTTCAAACGCTCATGGCATGCGCCGATTTCGGAGAACATCTGATCGGCCATACCGACTACTTCTTCTGTAATTTGATCCGGCCGGGCGCGGACTGCGCCTTCAAACAGTACATTTAGGATTTTAACATAAGATTCTTGTATGGCTCTATCCATTTTAAATGCTCCAAGTAAAAAAACCCGCAGGTGCGGGCATGAAAAAGGCCGTCTGAAAACAGACAGCCTTGTTTTTAGCTTCGCAGAAACTTTAAGCAGCCTGCACTTAGCTCACCGTCATGGAAGCGATGCAGAACGGGCGGTAGATAATCGCGCCCCATGTACCCTGCGATTTCTTCTGCCTGATGCTGGAGGCTTCCAAAACCATATTGTGCGCGCGCAGTTTTTCGGTGAAACCGCATTCCAAGGTGCGCTGGCCGTCCAACTCTTCCACAATCAGCTGCACCATTTCGCCCGATGCGGCGGAATATTCCGGCACGGTTTTGATACGCAGGTTGGGGAAGTTCTTTTTCAGCTGGTCGGTAACGTTGACGTTGTACTGGTTGGTTTTGGTCAGTTCCACGCTGGCCGTCGGGCTGCACACCAAGAGTAGCGGCGTGTTCATATCAATCAGGCCGCCGGTCTGCTGCAACAGTTTTTGGAACAGCTTGCGGATGGATTCGTACACCTGCTCGCCGGTGGCGGTTGCCCATTTTTCGGCGGCGGCGGTGCTGGCAGGCAGGCTCGGGTCGTTGAGGATGCCGTAGTTCTGCAAACCTTTGATACCAAACAGATAGGATTTGTTCTGGAAACGGTTTAAGGCGTTCACGCTTGCCTGATTGACGCGGTTCACATAGTCGATCTTCGCTTCGCCCGCGCGTGCCACTTCGCGTTCGCCCCAACGGGTGAACACTTGGTAATGGTAGCTTTGGCGTTGCGGGAAATTGACATTTGCACCGCTCACGCCGTTGTTGTTGTAGTCGCCGTAGCCGGAGACTTCGCCGGTAGGTTCTACCAGCATGAACATAGCGGTTTCGGTCGTCCAGTCGCCTTTTTTCACTTCGCCGAAGATTTCGGCGGCCTTCATCGGCTGAAGGGCGACTTCAATCAGCTTCGGATCGACATAGGTCAGCATCCATGCTGGGATGCCGCTGTTGCCTGCGGTGGTCAGCGCGGGCTGCGCATCCATCGCCAAAGCAGCCTGCACCTGTTCGTTCATCAGCTTTTTGCCACCGCCCATAAAGACGATGCCGGCATCGCGTTCGAGTTGTTGCAAGGTATTCATTAAAACTTCCTTATGGTTGAAAACCAGCCCTTCAGGGCAGTAGAATTTGGGTTTTTTTGGAGGGGGCGTAACCCCTTCCAAATCAGGGCTGTGCTTTAGATACAACCCTGTGTGTTGAAACAATCGTTACTCCCATGTGGTGATTTTGGCCAGTTCGCCCGCTGCGGCTTTGGAAGCTGCTTTGAAGCGGGTCAGGGTGTGGTCGGTTTCGTCGGCGGCGGCAGAGGCTTTCAATGTGCCGTCGGTGTCTTTGGCAAACACGTTCTGCCCGATTTCCGCACCGGCGGGGAAGTGCGCCCAAAAATCGCCTGCTACCGCCAACGTAATGATTTGACCGGGCAGGATTTGGTTGCCGTGTTCCGCCAGATAGGCGGTGATGCTTGCCTGTTGTTCGCGGTGGACAAAGCCGATGCGCGCGCCGTCGGTTTTCTTGTTGGACACTTTGCCGTCTGCATCCGCCCAGGCAAACACGCCGACGGTTACGCCGTCCGTGCCGCTGACGAGCGCGCCTTCGCCCGCCAACATGGAAGCGTTCGGATTGTGGGCGGCAAAATCCCCCGCAACGGCGGGGGCTTGGTAAGGTTGGACTGCTTTTTGGAATGACATAGTTTAAGCCTTTCTGATTCGTGACAAACCGGGGAACTGTTCGGCGGTTTTGGCCGCATCTTGCGCCATCGGCTGTTTGGGTTTGCCCAACATACCGACCATCGCGCGGTAGGCGGAAGGATGCACGCCGGTTACGTCGATGCCGCTCTGTTCCAGCGCGAACTTGTACACGTCCGCCGCGTTATCCATCGCCACATCGCCGACAATGTGCGCCACTTCGCGCTGTGCCGCCGCCAAGGCTTGTGCGCGTTTGCGCTCCGCAGCCACGGCTTTTTGAATCGCCGCATCCATCGCCATTTTGGAAATGGCGGCATCTTGCGCGGGTTTGGGCGCGCCGCCTTCGGGTTTTTCCGGCGCTTCGTCTTCGGCGGTTTTTTCCGGCTCTTCGTCTTCGGCGGGGGCGGTGTTGTTTTCGCCGTCCTCCGAATCGTCTCCGTCCGTGCCGACATTCTCGACGTTTTCGGGCGGCAACTCTTTGCCGTCGTCTTGTGCCGTCTGCACTTCGTTGGTGAGCGAGCCGATAACCTGCAACAGTTCGTCGGGACTCAATTCGGCATCCTGCGCCAACAGGGGCTGCACGGCTGCCTGAATACGCGCTTTCGCGCCTGCTTTCAGTTTCATGATTTTCCTTTCGTGAAATGGGTCCGCATCGCTTACGACAACATCACGCCCCGCCCGACCCACATCGACAAGGGCTACATGGTTTCCGACAATATCGCGCATCACGCCGTCGTAATGCCTGCCTTCAAATTCGCCTGCGGTCATGTCGGCGGTGTAGTGGTACGCGCTGGACAGCTCCACCTGCTCGCCGCTCTCAATACCGGCAATCGCCTCCGCGTCCCACACGGCCAGCGAACATTTCAGGTAGCCGTCTTCAAACACGGTGTCGCTGCCGGTCGTGCCCGCAATCACTTCTTTCTGCGGCTCGTCGGCGGAAACGGGGATGTGTTTGCTCAACAAAGGCAGGTTGTCGAACGTCGGCGCGGCCTTTTCCAACTCTTCGGGGTCTCGCAGCAGGTAGTAAACCTTTTTCGGCTCAAGCCCCAGTTGTTTGTAGTTGGGGATTTCGCTTCCATAGTAGGGGTTTACCGTTGCCTTGCTGATGTTGGAGCTTTCCACGTGCAGCCTGCCGTCTTGATCGTAGGAGCGCAGGGATCGGTCTTGGGCGATGGAAAGGCGGCCTTCGTCATAAGTTTTTGTTACATCGCGCCCGTTTTGGTCGGTTATCTTCATAATGCGTATATAGCCTGCTGTTTCGTGTGTTTGTCCGTCTTCGGCAAAGGGAGTATGATTATCTGCGTAGGAAACAAAACCCGCCGCTTGGCCGCTGTCTTTTGCGGTTTCAATGCCCGCAGGCGCGTTTCCTACTTTTTCTTTGCCTGTTTCCTTGATGGTCAGCTTTGCCATATATCTGCCATCATCTTATGCATTAAATCCTTTAATCACGCTGCGGCTGGTGCAGCGGCAATTTGGCTCGGTTCCGGGCTGCACCCATTTGCCGTCCAGATACATACCTTTGTCCACGTTAAACCGTTTGCCGTCGGCGGCAACGTGGCTCGGGCGCGGTTCTTTGCCTGCGTGGGAGTGCATCCATATGGCTTCGGTAATGCCCAATTCCTGCCGCCGCGCCTTTTCGATGGCGGCTTTTGCCTTATTGGTCTGGTCTCGCGCGATAAAGGCGGCGCGGCGTTCGCTGATGCCGTAATCCTTACGCAGTTCGCGGGTCAGTTGCGCCATATCGTAACCTGCATTCACACTGCGCCATACGCTTTCTTCCACGCGGTCCAGGTATTGTTGTCCGATGGAGCGTATCAGCGAGACGTTGCCGCCCAATACGGCCTGCAAGGCGGTTTGCTGCCGCGCTGTGGTACGGAAACGGACGGTAAAGCCCGCCTCCCGCAATGCCGTCTGAAAGGCCCTCTCTGTATGGTTCGCGCTTTGATTGGCGAAGATTTCGGCGATTTGCGGGGCAAGCTTGTCCAACCGTGCCAGCCAATAACGCAACAGGGCGGACAAAGCAGCCTGCAAGCCGTCCGTCAGGCTGTCTTGGGCGATGCCTTTCGGGTAGTGCCGTTCAAGCAGGCCCTGCACGTCGGCGCGCATTTCACGCAGCAGCTTTTTCAGGCTTTTGCGGTAGGCGGCCTCCACGCCGAGGTTGGGGCGGATGGGGGCGAGCAGGATTTCAGGCTGCATATCACCACCATTTGATTAGGGAAATGCCGTAGCAGAGCAAGACGAAGCCGAGGGCAAATTTAATCCACGCATTGCGGACAAGTTCCAACATGACTTTTTCTCCTGCCGCTTTGACAGCAGCGGCAATACAGGTTATTATTTCCATATGATTTTTCCTTAATACGCTAAGGTTAAATACAGAAAGCCCGTGAAGTTCGCCGCTTCACGGGCTTTCGTTTGCTTTCGGCGGATGGCAGGCATATAATGAAACCAAGCCGTTAATTGTAGGGGCTAGGACGTTTCGGACGTTTGGCGCACGCAGGGTAAAACCGAGAGTGAGGCACTAGTTGAAATTAACGGCTATCTCTTTTTGCGTATCTCGTCTGCCTTGATTTTCATAGTGGGCAGGTTTATTATGCAGATAAGCGGTATTGCTAAATTTTCTGACTAAGAGGTCGATCGCATTTGAACGCGCGAAGATGCTGGTCTGAAGCAAATGCCGCTCCCCAAGGCAACGGCGGTTCAATAACCCGGTCTTAGCAACCGGCGATATACCGTAGATTAAACGTTGCCTTTTTTCTGTTGCGTTTTTTTAGATGCAATACTAGAATGTCTATGCGGTATTTGTACAGGCAAAGAGGTGGCGTAATATGAACGCGCTAAGGTGCTGGCCTGAAGCAAATGCCGCTATTTTCATGCTCATCACTCTTTCAGGTAGCCGTGGTCGTAATACCGCCTACCGTCTCTGCAATGTTTCACTGTCATCACGACTTCTTTATCCAAACTCTCAACTCGTACTTTTGCCTGATAGATTTCTACAGCAATGATATTCTGGTCGTTGTGCTTGTCCTCTTTGGTAGCAACCAGCCGTGAGCTTTGGATGATTTTCGGGATGGCGGGGATGGTTTTAATCAAACTATCCGCCGCCCCTGCCAAAGTGTGTTTCACTCCACTCATCGGAACTTCAATTTCATTGCCAGTACTGCGATTGACAAACTTTTTGCCTACAAACCTTTTGGCATAATCTTTGGCCTTATTTCGCAGCTCCTTCATGCTTGACCACAAGCCCAGTTCGCTACCCTTAATTTCGGGTATCTCTACTTGGAGTTGACCGTCTTGTCTTTCAGGCTGCCCGCTCCCTCCCCCAAACCGCCCGTTCTCCGCCCTCGGATGCTTGCTTTCGTCCCACTCGGCATCTTGGGCGGGTTCAGGCTTTGGGTCGGCGGGGTCTCCGACTTCTTCCCCCTCGCCGTCGTTCATGCCGTCTGAAAAGCCGTCATCGGGCATTTCGGGCACGTCTTCCACGTCGATGCCGTTGTAGCCGCTGCCCGGTTCGCCCGCCAGCCGTCCGCGTACTTCCTCCGCCGATACCACGCCCGCCTGAATGTAGGCCACATCGCGGTCGGTGTCGGATTTGCGGATGGTGGAAAGCTCGGTTTCGCTCATCTGCCGCAAGGGCACAAAGTCGAACGTGATGTTGTCGTTCACTTTGCCGAACAGGTGTAATTGCACCAGTTTGAGCAGCTTATCCAGCGGGTCGCGCAGCAGGTTTTCCTGCATGGCGCGGATGTGGTCGTAGTAAACGGCAATCTCGCCCTCGGTGCTGGCATTCAGGCCGCTTGGCGTGATGCCGAGCAGCTTCACCAGCGGCGTATGGCTGGGCGCGGCCATTTGCTCTTGGGATTGGGCAAGCAGCGCGTCCAAGCCGGACAGCGGGGTGTTGAACTGGAAAAACTCTTCTTCGTCTTTGCTCAACAGCATCAGGCCGCGATTGTCGCGCAAACGGTTGTACAGTTCGGCGCGCAGTATGATGTTGGTGTCGCCGTCGTCGCTGCCGCCCAATATCGCGCTCATATCGGTTTTGATGCCGGACAGGGAGAAGCTGTGCAGCAGGTCGCTGACGGAATCCACGGTACGCAGCCAGCGTTCCACATAGGGCATCATAAGCTGGGTCATACTCACGCCGCCGAAGTTGTAGGCGGGCTTGAGCATATCCGGCACGGGGCGGGAAATCAGGGTAAACAGCCGGCTGGCGTGGATTTCCTGCGCCATCACATACCAAGCCTTCGGCTTGTAAAAGTCGGGCAGTGTCGGATCGACGGCGTTGTACGGCGCGGGGGTCGTCCACATCGGCTCGATGTTCACCAAGGCTTTCAGGCTGCCTTTGGCAATGGTTTTTTCGGTCAAAAGCAGCGGATTGGCGAGTTTGCCGTCGTGGCCTTTGATTTGCACCAGTATCTGGCCGCGCCCGAACAGGCCGTCTGTTTCAACGGCCTTGCGGAACACGTCGCGCACGTTCAGCCGCTCGCAGCATTCCTCAATCTGTTTGATGAGGTCGCTGTTGTCTTCTTCGCCTGCGGATTTGATTTCTATCCATTGGCGGGTCATTTCGTTGGCGGTGGTTTCGCTCACGCTGCGGTATTCGGAGATTTGCGCCAACTCGGCCAAGCGCGGATAGCCGATAAAGCCGGTGCCGAAAAAACAATCAGCCCCGAAGTTTCCCAAGGGGCTGCCGTCCATCGCTATGCCGTTCGGCTTCACGCCGTCCGGCAGTGCCGGGAAATCCAAGCTGTATGATGCGGGCTGCTTTTCAGGCAGCCTTTGCAGGGCGCGGCGCATAGCCTTGGCGTTCGGCTTGTTCTTTTTCTTGCTCATAGTCCGCTCAATATCTTGGGGTTGATGTTCAGCCCGCCCTGTACGGGGGCGAATGCCATAACCAGCGCGTCGGCGCGGTTCGGGCTGGGAATGCCGCGCTTTTTCATGTCTTTCTTGCTCTCTGCCTTTACGCGCCCGTTTTGGTCGTAATCCACTTGCGGGCGGCTCAATTCGGCAGTCAGGTATTCCAATTCGTGCAGGCTGCTTGAAAGGCTGATAAGTTGGTCTTCGGGGTAACTGTCCCCGTGATGCACGGCGCGCCACGTCTTGTAGAAGCGGTCGCGCACCATCCACCAGGCCTGCGCCTTGATGTTGGCGAACATATCGCGGTTTTTCTTGTCGTCGGTGTACTTGGCATCGGGCTTGTACACCGCGCCGCCGGCATTGAAGCCAAGCGTCTGCACCTTGCCGTTCTTGCGCCGGAACTGCGCTTTCACACCCGCGCCCACGCCGATGTTGTCGTACACGATGCGGTCAACATTCTGCTCTTGGGCGTACAGGTAAACCTTGTCGGCGGAATAAATCACATCCTGCCCGCGCCATTGCCGCATATCGGTGACGACCGAACCGTGCCGCAATACGGTGGCGTTGGCATCATCGCCCTCATCAGCCACGTCAAAACCGAGGATGCGGCGGCCTGCGGCTGAGAAGCCCAGTTTCTCGTGCGCATCAATGGCGGCTTCAATCCAGCTTGGTTTGATAATCGCCAGTTCGCTATCGGCCACCGGCTCGCCCAGCCAAATATGGCGGTAAAGGTCTTCGTCCCGCTCTTTGCACTCGAGCATATCGGCCAAGAGCGGCGTATCGGCAAAATGCGGGTTGATGTCGTAATTCGCCTTTAAGACGATGCTGTCTTGGGGCGGGTGGACGATGAACCGCTGATAGGTGTCGTCCAAAATGTTTTTCGGGTTGAAACTCACCCAGATTTCCGCGTTCTTGTCGCCACGGATGGACGGTATCAGCACATCCCAAGAATTCTTCGTTACCGCTTCGGCTTCTTCCACCCAGCACACGCCGACACCCTGAATCGATTTGATTTTGGTCACGTTGTTCTTGATGCCGTAAAACACAAACTTCGCGCCCGTGCCTTTATGGGTGATGGTGGATTTCAGAATATCGAACTCTTCCGTATAGCCCAGCCGTTCGATGGTCTCAATCAATAGCTGATACACCGAATCATCCAGCGAGCCTTGAAACTCACGGGCGCACAGAATGACCGTACCGATGCGGCGCGACACTTCCACCGCCAATTCCGCCAAGAAATACGATTTGCCGCTGCCGCGCCCGCCGTACAGCACCTTGTAACGCGCCTTGCGGATAAGCGGCTTGAAATACGGATTGGCCATAGGTTTATTTGAAAATATCTTCCAGCGACCGCGTCTCTACCTTCACGCGCATATCGGCATCCAGTTCCAGCTTCTCGCCGTACTTCTTCGGTGCGAGCTTGGCGGCCTTCCACTTGCGGGCGTCGATTTGCAGCTTGGCTTTCGCCACTTCGCCCGTTTCAGGGGCGACGGAATCGGCAATATCGATAATCTCGTCGGCGAAACCGTCCGCCTGTTCCTCGCGCGCACGCGCGTATTGCTCCTGAAAATCTTGATGCTCCGCCAACCAGCGGTGCACCGTTCCGCCCGCCGGCATATCGGCAGACGCGCAAATCGCCCGCAGGCTCATACCTCGGGCGATCAGTTCGCAGATTTGATCTGCCGTTTCTTGGTTGTATGTTGTCGGTCGCCCGATGGGGCGTTTTGCTTTTGCCATATCGGGCCGTCCTAAATTTAAAGGCCGCCCGAAGGCAGCCGAAAAGAAAAGGGAAAATTGCCGATTCGCAACTTTCTCCGAAATATAGCATTCTTATACCAAAAGTGTTTCATTCCGTCAAGTGCAAAACAACCAAGAGACTGCTCATGTTGCGATAGATGCCCATCTGCAAATGCAAGGGGCTAATTTATTTCAACGAGATAATGCTGCGTTTAAATTATTTGTAAATTCCTCTGAAGATAGAGCCTGAACCTTATCCAACGCACTGTTTAAAAAGGCATCTGTTATTTCTGTGTTGTTCTCAGAGAAGTATGTTATGTTATTCATTACTTTAACGCTAAGAATAAGCACGAGATAATCTTCATTAGCACCGCCATTCCTTAAAAATCTATTAAAATCGTCTTTTTTTCTGTCTACTAAATATTTATAAGTAATCCAGTTATCTTTTCCTTGGTTTTCTATATTAGTTTTTATATCATTTGCAATTAGTGCATGGATTGCCATAATTTCCTGCGCAGATAACTTGAATCTGTCCAAGTCTCTAGGAGACATAAAGGTTGAGTTCTCTGGCGCTGTTAGCGAAATCAGCGGAAGAATTGCACCATGTGATTTCCTGCTATCATCTAATCCAGTTAGATCTGGAGTAAAACTTCCCCCTGTTTTAGGGAAGGATGAGAATAGAAGTCTGTACTTCCCTGGATTCAGGTCATGAACGCAAATATTTTTTGCATATCTCACGGCATTGCTCTCCGAACTCCCCAGCTTTAACTGCTCAGTTACTAGAGCGTCAAGTGTTCTATATGAATCCACACCGAGAGGGAAAGGCGTACCTTCGGATATGCTTTGCATTGTATTCATCGCCCCTCTAAGAATATTTGATGAAGCCTCAATAGAAGATAACCTCCCTTCCATTTCAGCCTTTCTGGTTTGATATACATAGGGCAAAAACCAATCCGCAATAGTGGCACATTCAGATTGAATTAAACTATTTGTCCCTGAAATAGTATTTCTTCTCATAGAAGAGACCGTTGAGCTCATCAGCCCTAAATCCCCATACATAGTAAATTTCGGGTTTGGATAAATATCTATATTTAACTTACGCGAGCCATACCCATCAGCAAACAACGGTGTTATTGCCGCACATAAGAAGATAGCCAATAATGTTTTTTTCATCTTTCGCCTCCTAAAATAAACTATCTACCTGTTTACGCTCATCATCACTCACTGGCTCGTGCTCTTCGGCATTACCTGAAGTATTACGCTGCCGAACCGACGGAGGAATGGCCTCATGCGTTTTCGTTGGTAATTCACATTTCCGTTGTCGTGGCGCGTTATTTTACACAGCATAGCCACACAATCGCAAACTACTCAATAATCCCGACTTGCCTAAACTCTGGTTCCAGTTTGCAAATGGCGCTATCGAGCAGTCCTGCCACAATTCCTCCAACCTGTTTCTTTTTCCGCCACAACGTTACGCGGGCAATATCAAATCTGTCTTGTATCTGCGTCTGTTTAGGGATACCTGAAAAAATATGCGACAACAGGGCATCACAAAGCAACAGGGGAATGCCTTGCTGCTGATCTAGGATATAGCTGCTCAAATCCACGATATGGCTAAAATTGCTGCCGTATTGGGCTTCTACGGCACAAAGCTCTAAATGGTTCAGTAACCGTTCCACCCGTGCCTGTATCATGGCGGCATTGGCGTGCCAGTCATGCTGTGTCATTCCTTGCTCACCGCCACGGCTTACACCCTTATTCTCTACCCAGTAGCAAATTTGCGCCGTATTCCCCATCGGCTCGATACGCAACGCGCCGAAGCGGTACACATCGCGCAGGCACTCGTCTATATTGCGGTACATTCACCCCCCGTTCAGCCGGCCTTTACCAGCCCTTCCTTTTCCAAAATAACCAACGTCCGCATCACGCCTTCCGCATGTGCCGCCCTTAATTCGTCATGGGTCAAATCCATTCGCACTCGCTCATCTACTGCATCATGACATGCGGAACAGGCAAACGCGCCCAATAGGTCGGACGGCTTAATCCCCATGCCGCAAGTTCCAGCCAAACGGTAATGCGCGAAAACCGTCGTTTCCGGATCATGATTGCAAATGCCCGGGAAACGTATCTGGCAACGCTCGCCGCGTGCCGACTGCGTAATCTTGCTCATCTATGCCCCTGTAAATAATTAAAAACATCAAATAATTTTTGCCTTGCCTTCATATAACGCACCAACCTTTTAAAATCTTCATCCCTCAACATTTTTAATCTTGATACGTTTAGGTTGTCGTTTAAGTCGGCAATCTTGACTGCCAAAATAATTTTGTCTCTATTCTTCCGCGCATAATTTTTTATACGACCGATGTATTTTTCATACGGCATATCATGCGGCTTGGTCAACATGCTGACACGGTTGATAACTGCGTTACTTACGCCAAGTAAGAACAAGTCATCTGCCGTCAAATCGGTATCCTCCAACGTATCATGCAAAAAACCCGTCATATAAGACCCAACCTGAAGTTCTTCCGCCCCATCAGCAACACGGTACAAGTGTTCTATGTATGGATGGCCGCCTTTATCAACTTTATCCCTGAACTTATCTATGACTACTTCAAACAATCTATCCTTCATCCGCCCATCTCCATCATCTCCATAGCCGCCAGTTCTGCGGCCTCCTCCGACTCAAACTTAGACGACAGCATCATGTTCCAAGCCACCTGAAAACAATCTCGGTAAAACCGGTTGAACTCCTCCTGACCCATACTGTGAAAGCTGATGCTTTTCGCCTCCTTGCGGTAGCCGTCCGGCGTTTCGTAAACATCGAAATACCCCGCCTCAATCGTCAGCCACTTCCGGAAAGCCTCCATGCTTTGCAGCACCGCACCGATTCTCTCGCCCCGCTTTGCCGCCACCATCCGTACAAACTCGTCGGCAAACTCCAAAAACAGCCCGCCGCTCGAATGCATGGCCTCAAGCCGCCGCGCAAAACCGCTGATCAGCTTCTGCTCCCCGTCCGTAACCAGCCCGCCCGACGGCACCCAGTATTCATACGCCAACGGCAAAAGCCCGCCGAAAAACAGCTTATGGTGCTGATAACTGCGGTTGCCCATCTGCTTGATTTCCACCTTCAACTGCCGACCGGCGGCATAATCCCGCAACAGTTCCGCATCGTATGCCGTCGCCGGTGCAAGCGTTCCGGCCGGTGTTTTCACCACCGCAACATTGACCGCCATTTCAAATCCTTTCCCGTTCTAATTAGAATTTCAGACGGCCTGTTTACCCTTGCGCCTCATCTTCTTTACTCGGTTTTTCACAGTATTCAACCGCACCCCGCGACTATTGATTACCCGGTCAATCGCCCGGAAGGCCAACGCCAACTATCTTAATTCGTCCCTGCTCATTTCAAATCCTCTATCTCCACCGCCAAACCGCCGCCTGCTACCGGTTCGCTGCCATATTCCGCGACAATGCGCCGCACCTGCCTGTCGTTGTGATAGGCAATGCCCTGAAGCGCGTCCAGCGTAACCTTCAGGGCGTTGTCCAAATCGATCACCGTCTTGTTTGCACTGCCGTCTTTGTTTGCTTTGGGAATCAGGCGCAGGCGCACTGCCACACTGCCTTCAGACGGCATCACGCCCGCTTCTTGCGCGATACGGCGGACGACGGACTTATACGCCGCCGCCTCCGCGCTCCTGACCGCCCTGTTGCGCCAAATCCGCCAATAGCGGTTGGCGGATACGGGGTAAGGCAGGATAAGGCGCATCACGCGCATCCCCTTGCCGGTTGCGTCCACAAGCCGATGCCCAATATCGGGCAGGCGGCGTGGGCGGCGCGGATGCTCTCGTGCAGCCTTGCCGCCGTCATCGCCCCGTATTCCGCCTCTCGGGCGACGGCTTCCCCTGACGCACATTTTTCCAAACGCTTTCGTTGGACTTCCTTGTTGCGGCAGGTTTTGCACGTCGAGCAATAATAGTTTTTCCCATCCCTGCGCTTGGCGATGTTAAACCCCGTCTGAATCGGCTTGGTTTCGCCGCAGGTTTTGCAGGTACGCATTTCGATTTTTTCCGTTGCCGCCATTTTTTGCCTTTCGTTTTGGGTTTTGGGTTTTAAATGCCGAATCCGAAGCCGTCATCATCTTTGTCTTCGTCGCCGCGCTTTTTGCGCAAAACCGCATCGGCGGCTTCCACCAGCAGCCATATTGCCAATGCCGCCGCGCCGCCGAACGACAGCGCGATGATGATTTTCAACAGGGTATCCATTGTTTTATTTCCTTTCGGTTTGCCTAACCGTTGTTTAACCGTTGTTCTTCAGACGGCATCGGTTTTATGTGCCGTGGTCGGATTCCCGCCGCTTTCGCCAATCCCGCCCCTTTTCGCCAATCCCGCCCCTTTTCGTCATTCCCGCGCAGGCGGGAATCTAGGGCGTTCGGTTTCAGCCGTTTCCGATAAATTCCTGCCGCGTCGGGGGGTCTAGATTCCCGCTTTCGCGGGAATGACGTGGTTGGCGGTTTCGTTTTCTTCCTGAACGTTCATTCTTCCCGCTCCGTTTCAGACGGCATTTTTTCCAACATTTCACCGACACAGGCGATTACCCAACTGATATTGTCTTCGCTGTACTCCGTTGCGGCGTACAGGATTATGCCCAGCGCGCTGTCGGTTCCGGTATCGAATCCGCACGCTTCCAGCTTTTCGCACAGTTTGGAATAACGCTTGTTCTTCAGCTTCTTAAACTTCGGCGCGTCGTTGCGTTGCCGCCTCAAGTGCCACAACGCCTTTTCCAAGTCTTCGCGGCAGCCGTCTTCTTTGTGCAGGAAAATATATTTGAACGCGCTGCCCAAGTGGAAATTGAGATGTTGCGTAAATTCGGTACACGACAAATCGCGGGCGCGGTAGCGGTTGGGGTTTTCAGGTTTCGGGGTTGTCATTTCCTATTTCCTTCAAATTTGCGTTTTAACGCGTTTTCGAGTCTCGGGTATACTGTGGTATTCCCAAAGCGTTTTACCCGTCTTCCTGCTCAAATTCGGCGCATTGCAGGGGTATTTCCCCAAGCACTGCCGCACGCCTTGCGATTGCCGCCTCCGATGCCGTCTGAAACGCGCCCTTGCCGCAGCGGCGGCTTCGCGGGTAGTACGTCGCCTTTTCTTCCGCATTCCGCGCCTTCGCGCATTTCGCAAAACCGCGCATCGGCGTGTCAAGCTGGGTTTTGAAATCCGCGTACTTGCAGCGGAAGCAGGTTTCACGCACGGTAGCTCTCCCAGTCGAACGGAATCAGCTTGCCGCCGCCGTCCCGCAGCCTGTCCCTGATCCGCGCGTCGGTGTTTTCGCGGAAGGCTTCCGCCGTCAGGTTGGTCAGCACCAGCATCGGCATCAGCCGCTCATACCGGGCGTTGATGACGGAAAACAAAATCCGCCCGTCCGTTTCCGACAGGCTGCCCGCGCCAAATTCATCCAACACCAGCAAATCGGGCTTCACAAAAATCCCGACCGCCTCCGTCTCGCTGCCGCCGCCGAAACTGTCCTTGACCGTCCGCAGCATATCGCCCACCGTGATGACCAGCGCGGTTTTGCCGGCGGCGATGACTTCGTGGGCGATGCCGCAGGCAAGATGGTTTTTGCCCGTGCCACGCCTGCCCGAAAAAATCATATTCCGCCCCGTCTGCAAAACATCGGCGAAGTTTTCCGCGTATTCGGCGGCGGCGGCTTTCGCCCTTGCCATACCCGGGATCGATTCGCTGACGGTGTAGTTTTCGATCCGGCAGTTTCTAAACCGCTGTGCAATGCCCGAACGCCCGATGCGTTTTTCCAGCCCGTCGCGCACCGCCTCGCGGCGCAGCGTTTCCGCGTATGCCGCCATCTCGTCCGCCGCTTCCAGCTTCCGGCAGACGGGGCAGCCCGTCCACACGCCGCGAAAAACGCTTTTTGCCGCGTATTCGCCGTGTTCCGCGCATTGCCGCCGTTCGGTCTGCACGCCGCCGCAAGCCACCAAAAAATCAGACGCGTCCCTCAAAGCCATATCCGCCCCCTCAAAAATCCGTTGTCGGCATATCGCCGTAGCTTCTCGCATCCAGCACGGCGGCGGTTTGGTTGTGCGTCAGACCGCCACGATTTCCAGACCCGCCGAAAGTTTTGTTTTGCAGCCAGTCGGCGCGGAAGCTGGCCCAGCCGCTGGCGATGGCGTATTCCACCGCCTGCAGCGCCGTCATCCCGCATTTCTCCGCATCGGCGGCAAGCAGCTTCATCGCCGTTTCCGTCAGCGGCTGCCGTTTTGCTTTGCGGATTGTCAAAAAGTCTTCAGCGATTTGCCCGGCTATCCCATGCTCCGCCAACAGTGCCAAATCGGCTTCATGCTTGGTCGGTTTTTTCGCTGTTTTTTCGTGCGCTGTATTAATATCTACGTTAGTAGATATTTGTTTTTTGTATTTTGTATTTATGTGCCCCCCGTTTTTTGGGGGTGGTCCTACCCCATTTTTTGGGGGTGGTGTTACCCCTTTTTTCGGGGGTACCCCGTTTTCAGGGGGTACCCCGTTTTTTGGGGGTGGTGTTACCCCTTTTTTCGGGTCTGAAGTTAAAAAATATTCGTTCGGCAATCCGATCCTGCTTTGCTTGCCAATCAGCCCTAATTCGACCAGTTCGTTAATGGCTTTCTGAACCGTTTCTTCTTTCCTGATTCCGGTAAATTTTTGAATCTGAGAAATTGAGAGACTGTCATGCGTTTTCTGCCAACCCCTTGTTTTTCGGACAATCAAGACGTAGCATTTCCACGCGTTGCCGCTCATCTTCGACAGGTATTCATCGACAACCGAGTTTGCAATCTGAAAACTGTTTGGGATAAATTCATTCATGGTTTGATTCCTGACCTTGCTATCGAGTAATGGGCGACCGGATTTTTACAGTTGCCGACCTTGAATTTAGGCTTGTTGAAAACAAAGCCCCTGCTTTCCAAATCGGTTATTCGTGCCGCAAGCCGCGTTATCTTCAGATTCTGATAAGCCTCAAAGGATGTGATGTATCCCTTTTTACGGATGTAATCGACAATTTGTTTGCATTGGGTATTTTTATCGTTCATAATCTCGACTCCTTCAACGTGGCTAGAACAGCCACATTCCGCCCGTCATTTCCCGACGGGTTTTTCTTTATCGCTCGCCCGTCTGTCCGGGCAGTCAACCGTCTTTCCGATTTGTCATCACTCCGTTACAATCGAGTTTCCACACAACGACCGACGGAGTAAAAAAATGTCGTCCAACTTATCCTTCATACTCACCAAAGAGCTTATCCGCAGCGGTTCTATCCGCTTAAAAGGCAGTACGGCCAAAGGACAAGCCGAAGAATTGGCGGTATTCATCCAAACACTTCATCAAAAACTCGAAGAATCGGAGCTAAATACCGATAACGGCCATTTGATCGAGCTACTTTCCAAGTAATTTAAAGCCATCTTTCAAACCCAGCGCGATACTGTAAACATCATCGCTGCCTTTGGCGGCGGCTTTCAGCATCGCCTTTTTAATCAGCCGTCTGTCTTTCTTTGACAGGCGGTTTCTGTTCTGTTTCTTCATTTTTTTCCTTTCCGGTAAATTGCGAATGACTTCCGCTTCAATTCGGTTATATCAATTAACATCTGACCCGACGGGCTTTTTATTTGGGTTACAGACGTGTTGAGGGGAAAGCCCGCACTTCCTCTGCCTTCACTCTTTTGCCGTCTGAAAATAAAAAAATTGCCCGTCCAGACCTCAGTGCTTTTGAAATTGCTCCTTGGGTTACGCCGATTTCTTTGGCTGTTTTAGCCTGTCCGTGCTGTTCAACATACTCATTTAGCGGAATTTTTTTCATAAATTACTCCAAATAATAGACATATTATTACCGCAAGTAATCTAAAAGTAAATACTTGCGGTTATTTGATTATTATTACTTACAGTAATATATTTAAATTATTTAATATGTTTAAATTATTGAAGGAGGCGGCAAAATGAAAAAAAGAGAATTAAGTGAAATTGAGACGGCTGAATGTGCTGAACTAAAAAGAATTTTTAACTCAAAAAAAGAAGAACTTAAGCTAACTCAATACAAGCTGGCGGAAGCTGTAGGAGTTACTCAAAGCGCGGTGAACCATTATTTAAACGGCATCAACGCCTTAAACGCCTCCATTGCAAGCCAGTTTTCTAAAATCCTGCAAATCCCTGTTTCAGATTTCAGTCTCAGACTTGCCGAAGAAATAAGTAATATGTCCATCGGCATTGATGGAGATAAATTGCTGGCACTGCAAGCAGACAATCTCAACACCAACACCAACACCATTACCCTCAACCTATACGACGTGTCCGCCAGTTGCGGCCATGGGGTAGTCAACCCCGACTATCCGCAACTGCTGCGCTCGATTGAGATTCCCAATGACGCGCTATTCGAGCTTTTAGGGACAAACAATCTGACAAACGTGCAGCTTATGCCGCCGGACGGCGACAGCATGGAGCCGACCATCCCGCAAAAATCAATAACACTAATCAAAACGGATATTGGCGAGTTTCAGACCGGCGGCATCTACCTGTTTACCTTTGACGGCTATACCTACATCAAACGCCTATCCAGAGGCAAAGGAGGCGCGATACACGCTACCAGCGACAACAGGCATTACGCCCCGTCGGATTTCCTGATAAAGCCTGAAGAAGCCGACAAATTCCACGTTCACGGCAAATTTTGGAAAGTTTTGCCACTTGATTTTTTAGACCTTTGACCGCCCCTTTAGACAACCTGACCGTTATCGGTAGGGTATTTTGGTGGGGCGTGCTGGATTGAAATTAATTTGAAAAGAGAAAAAGAATGGGTAATGAAATGATTACCGTCCAAGGTACGGACATCAAAATTACGACCGTCAATCAAGAGGATTACATCAGCCTCACCGATATGGTTGCAAATTTTGAAGGCGGTAGCAGCCTTATTGAAGCTTGGTTAAGAAACAAAAATACCATTGACTTTTTAGGCGTTTGGGAGCGCATCAACAACCCGGATTTTAATTCCCCCGATTTCGAGGGAATTAAAAACCAAGCCGGCCTGAACCGATTTTCGCTGTCGGTCAAGCAATGGGCGCAGAAAGTAAACGGCATCGGCATTATTGCAAAACCGGGGAGATATGGCGGCACATATGCGCACAAAGACATCGCTTTCGAGTTTGGCGCATGGTTGAGCCCGGAATTTAAACTCTATCTGATTAAAGAGTTCCAACGCCTGAAAGAAGCCGAATCCAAATCGGCCAAGGCGGAATGGGATGTACGGCGCACATTGGCAAAAGCGCAATACAGGATTCACACCGATGCCATCAAAAACAACCTGATACCCGCCGAAATCAATGGCAGACAAGCAGGCATTATTTACGCAACCGAAGCCGACATACTCAATAAAGCCCTGTTCGGCTGTACGGCAAAGGAATGGAAGGCGGCAAATCCTGATAAAGCGGGCAATATCCGAGACTATGCCTCTATCGAACAGCTTGTCGTCTTGGCAAGCCTGGAAAGCCAAAACGCCTTATTGATTGAATTGGGGCAAACCCAACAACAACGGCTTGTAACACTGAATCAACAAGCACGCCGACAAATACAGTCCATTTTAAACAACCGGAGCATTCAACAGCTGGATTCGCCCTTATTGGATAAATAGGCCGACCGTAATCGGCCCGGTCTTCCGGCAGGGCGTACCGGATTGACAAATTCCTCCCGGGAAATATCAAAAAGTCAGATTTATAGATTTACACAAAGTGTAAATTTCATCGTATTTCCTTTTTGGTTGAAACCCCGCCCTTCAGGGCGGCAGGATCAGACTTTATTTGGGAGGGGGAGTAACCCCTTCCGAATCAGGGCAACACATAGGGCGGTGCTTTATGTGCCGTCCTGTGTGTTGAAACATAGGATAAAGAAAAGAAATGTTGCAGATACAGACAATAATGGACCGTGCGGAACAAGGCATTACCTCGCCATTCATCTGTATGGCGGAGAATAGTCTGGAATATTTCGTCAAAGGGCTGCACGCCACCCGCGCGAGCCAAATAAACGAATGGATAGGTGGAAACATGGCGCAGGCTTTAGGCTTGCCCGTTGCCCCGTTTGACCTGTTGGAAGTCGGAGAAGAGCTGTACGAAGAATTACCCGCAAGGATGAAGGAAATCGGCAAAGGCATCTGTTTCGGCTCGCAGGCACAAAAAGGCTACGCGTTGCTCGAGCCGGCGGACATCCCCCGAATCGATATAGTTATGCAGCGTCAAATCGCCGCTTTCGATTGGTTTATCCGCAATGAAGACAGAACAATCGGCAACCCTAACCTTTTGTATAGAAATTGCAACAATTCCTTGATTGTTATTGATCATAACTGCGCCTTCGACACCGGCTTCAATCCAAAAAACTTCCTGCAAAATCATATTTTCTCATCGGCATTTAAACAGGTTTTGGAAGACTGGGTGCTTCAGGAAGAGATGGAATTATGGCTGAAAAGCGCATTGCCAGCCTACAGAAAAGCGTGTGATAATCTGCCGCCGGAGTGGGCATGGGCAAACGAAGAGCGCGACCTGCCCGCCGCCTATAACCGCAGCCACACCGACGAAACCGTCCGCCGCATTGATAACGGAACACTTTGGAGCATCTCATGAACCAATATGCCATGCGTTTTGCCGTCATACGGTTTATGCCCTATGTCCAAACGCGCGAATTTGCCAACATCGGCATCATCATAACCCACCCACAAAGCGGCTACTTCGACTTTAAAATCGAACATCGCTACAGCAGATTGAGCCGTTTTTTCCGCCACTTCGAGCCATCCGTCTATAAAGCGGCAACCAATGCCTTTGAAAAAGAATTGCAGCGGATTAGAAACCTGGTGGCACACTCCGCGCCCGATCAGATACGCGCCATACTCGACCATCTAACCCGCCCGCGCGAAGCCCTGATTATGGCCACCCAACCGGGCGTAACCCTCGCCCCCGACAGGGAGCAGGAACTGAACCGCCTGTTTGATTATTTTGTCGCCCACAGCTTTGCTAAAAGCCAACCCGAAGCAGAGCTTACCCGCCAAATACAGGCAATGTTAAAGCCGCTTCAGACGGCATACCCCTTCAAAGAAAGCACAATCGGCGACCCGTCAGGCTTTCACGCCTCCATCCCCTTGGTGCAAAAGGCGGAAAACGGCGAAATACGGAAAATCATCAAACCGATATATTTCGGACAAAAAGACCCTGCCGACATCTATCACAAGTCGGATAAGTGGATTGCCAGCATAAACCGCTTGCGGCGCGGCGGATACATCGACCGCTCCGAAATATTGTTTGCCTACGAGCCCCCGGAGTATCCCGACAAGGCACAAGAAAAGGCACTGCTTGACGTATTGGGCGACCTGAAGGAGCAGAGCATACAGCTTGCCGATAACCGAAACGACGGCAAAATCATCATAAACTTTGCCTGCGGCTGACAGCCCTCAAGACCGCCCGCATAATGCGGGCTTTTTTCACGCCCCGCCAAACCTAAAAAACAACACAAAACCGACAAAGCCGCCTTAATAGGCGGTTTTTAATCGTCCCCATCGACTACCCCGTGATACCCGGTAACCTTATAGAGCCTGGGCTTGCCGCGTGCCGTCTGTACGCTGACGTCAACAATATAATATTTTTCAAAGGGATAAGGCTCTGCAAACATTTCACGCTTGATGTGTTCGGGAATCAGGATTTTGACCGGACGGCTGTATATCCCTTCAATAACCGCCTGATTGGTTTCCTTTGTCGGCGCGGCTTGTACGAAATACATCACCATCTGCCCGTAATCCCCTGATTCGGACGCTTCCGCCCGTTCGCCCAGTATCCGCCTTGCCTGATTCTGCACCGTGTTTGCCGCGAAATAGTTGTAGGTAATATTATTGACGACAGATCCGTTGTTGTCGTTCACGTTTATTTCAATCGACCCGTTTTTATCCGATGCGGCAGGCTGCATGATATTTGCAATATTGCGGATTTGGCTGTCCGTTACCCCTGCGGGTTCTTTGCCTTTACCCATCAGCCAATCGGTAATCTCAATGAAATTCTTGGCGTACGCCAATATCTGCCCCGCGCCTTCGAAAAGCGTACCCGCCAAAGGCAAGAGGGGTGCAAGCTCGGCAATAATGCTGCCCTGCCTGATTTCCTTAATATACAGCCGCGCATGACTGCCCGCGCTGCCGCACATAGATTCGTAATCATCGGCAAGGCTCATCATAGACTGCGCAAATACCGACAATTCCACCGGCTCGCTGTTTCTGACAACCACTGTCAATGTCTGTTTGTCCAATTGCATTTCCATAATAAGCCTCCTTAATTTCATCTGATTTTAATACGCCGCCCGAAATATCGGGCGGTTTTTTTGTGCCTGCAAAATCTCAAAAATAAATTCTTTTGAAAATCAAAGATAAATATAAATTACCGTAAATAATATTACTAGCGGTATTGCAATAATAGATTACTGGCGGTAATATACACCCATCGAAACAAACAACCCTTTGGAAAACAAACCGCCCGAAAGCTATATCTGCCAAGACGGGGATAGCACAAAGCGATGAAGTATCGAACTTCAAAGTGGGGCAACGGCACGGCGAAACAGTGAATGCTACGGGCGGTTTTCTCAAACAAAAAGGATGAAGCAAATGGGCATTATCGGTTACAGCTGCCCCGATTGGGGGATGGGCGGATATTACGCACGGGAGGATATGCGGCAGGCTTGGGACGATTGGGAAGCGGAAAACCGAAGCCTGCACGAATCTGAGTTGCTTGAGATTGCCAAGAAATCGGCACGGGAATTTATAAGAGATGCGGACGGAGAGCCTTATAAGCAGGAGGATTGGGAAACATATCTTAAGGAAGATTCCTGTTTCGATAAGGATACGAAGGCAGCGATGAATTACGCCATAGATGAAAAAGAATGGTTCACACGGGCGGAATATATAGACAGTTTGGCTAATGCCTGATAGCAGCCGCGCCGTTAGTCGGAGAGTGGGCGCGGCGGCGGTTTCCCAGATTTCAGCCGCAAATAACCCCGACAGCGCACGGCCTGCCCCATCCTTGGCAGGCGCGGTGCGCACCACACGGAGACATGACATGAAGATGATGAAGAACACAGCATTTGCCGTAATCGTAGCAGTGGCAATCGCAGCAGCTTATGCCTACGGTGCAAATACCGGAGACAAGGCGACAGAGCCGAAACACGACGAAATCACCGCCATGAGGCTGGAAGCGGCGAAGAAACAGGCGGAGCTTGAAGAGTTGAACGCACTTATCAGCCTGGAGGAACGTCAACGCATAGCTGAGGAAGAAGCCGATTACCGATGGGTACACGGCGATGCGGAAGTGCCGGAGGGGGAAGAATGAGAATCCGATGTTCTTCCATCGCCGACATTATCGGCAAACCTAAAACCAAAGGCGAGACCGTCACGGAAACCGCCAAATCGAAACTGATTGAAATGGCGAAGCGCGAACTGTTCGGCTTCGAGGCTTTCGAGGGAAACGCCTTCACCGAAAAGGGCGACCTGATGGAAGAGACCGCCGTCAAATACAGCGGCCTGGTTCGCGGCAGGGAGTACAGGAAAAACATCGAGCGGCGCGTCAACGACTGGCTGACGGGCGAATGCGATATTTACGATTCCGACAACCGCCTGATTGTTGACACGAAGTGTTCTTGGGACATCGGCACGCATCCGTTTTTCCGCGAAGAAGCCGAAAAGAAAGCCGCCAAAGCAGGCTACGACTGGCAAATGCAAGGCTATATGTGGCTGTTCGATTGCGACCGCGCCGATATTGATTTTTGGCTGCTGCCCACGCCCGAGGATTTGCTCAAGCCGTGGGAAGACCGTGAGAAATACATCGGGCTTGTGGAAGACATCCCGATTGAGAAGCGCATCACGACCGTAACCGTCATGCGCGACGACGAGAAAATCGAACTCATCAAAGAACGCGTAACAGCCTGCCAAGCCTATTACGAAACACTTTTAAACCAATACAGATAAGGAATTTAAAAATGAGTATCGCCCAAAACCAAGCAGTAGCCCTTGCCAAACAGTTCAACATCCAAGGCGACCCGCAGGAGTTGGTGCAGACGCTGAAGGCAACCGCATTTAGAGGCAATGCGACAGACGCGCAATTTAACGCCCTGATGATTGTATCGACGCAATACGGTTTGAACCCGTTTACCAGGGAGATTTACGCGTTTCCCGATAAGAACAACGGCATCACGCCTGTCGTGGGCGTGGACGGCTGGGCAAGAATCATCAACAGCCATCCGCAATTCGACGGTATGGAGTTTGCCGCCGACGCAGAAAGCTGCACCTGCAAAATCTACCGCAAAGACCGCAACCATCCGACAACCGTAACCGAGTATCTGGAAGAGTGCCGGCGCAATACGCAACCTTGGAACAGCCACCCGCGCCGTATGCTCCGCCATAAGGCAATGATTCAAGCCGCGCGCTTGGCGTTCGGTTTCGGCGGCATCTACGACGAGGACGAGGCGCAGCGCATCCAAACAACCGAAACGCCCAAAGAAGCAAAGGCAGACCCCGAACAAGACAAGCTGGTTGCCGAAGGCGAAGCGGCGGCGAACAAAGGCATCGAAGCATACAAAAAATGGTTTGCACAAATCGGCGCGGCAGGCCGTCTGAAACTTGGCAGCGAAAATCACGAACGGTTCAAACAAATCTCGGCAAACACCATCGAAGCCGAAACCGCAGAAACATCAAAGCCCGCGCCGACGGAAGAACAGTTCGCGGCATTGGTTGAAGCAATATCGACAGGTGTGAAAGAAGTTGCCGAAGTCTTGGAAGAATACGCGCTGACCGAAGAGCAGGCAGCGGAAATCAACGCGCTTTAATAACTATCATGAATGCTGTCCAAGTTTTAAACTTTCAACAAAGCTCCGTCCGTGCTTCCGCCCAAAATATTGACGCAATAGCGGAATAATAGTAAAGTTTGGTTCACGAGGTGTAGCAACCTCTTCAAAGACGGCAATCACTCCGTTAACGTGATTTTTTCATGTCTAAAGTTTCCTTTAGGTTGTTTGTTTCGATAGCACAACCGAAGTTTACTTTTGACCGCGAGGGCTGCGAATACAATACCTGTTCAACAGGGAATAAGCACAGCCTGTTTGTAGAAGGCTTACGAACCTCGCGGTCGCCCGTTTCGGGAAATTCTCTTGACACATTTCCATAACTCTATATAATCTTTTCCACGGTGCTTGAAAACACCTGACAAACAGCGTATATCCAACACGATAGAGTGGAATTTTTTACGTCTATACGTATCAAATCGATTTACTCCTATGTGGGGGTGCGCCTACCCGTAAGGCTGGCGGCACGTCTGTTTGCGTGTTTTCAACACCCCCGCGCCCGCGCTTGAAATCGCGGTTTTAAATCTCTCAAACAGGAGTAAATCATGTCTATTCAAACTTTCTCTTTCAACCAATTTTCTGTTTCTTTCCAAGAAAACGGCTATCTGAACGCCACTGCAATTGCCGAACAATATGACAAACGTGTCGGCAACTATCTCCGTAACGAACGCACACAGGAATATATTACCGCTTTGACCGAAAGGTTGTTTAATCCCGAAACGCGAAATCGCGCAACGGCAGAAAATCAGTTAGTTATCATCAAAAAAGGCGGGAACGACAAAAAATCACAAGGTACATGGCTGCATCCCAAACTTGCCGTAGATTTCGCCCGTTGGCTTAATCCGAAATTTGCGGTTTGGTGCGATGAGCAGATTGAAATTTTACTTAACGGCAAAGTTTCAGACGGCATCAAGCCCC
Organism: Neisseria blantyrii; assembly: GCF_962747855.1. Lineage (NCBI taxonomy): Bacteria > Pseudomonadati > Pseudomonadota > Betaproteobacteria > Neisseriales > Neisseriaceae > Neisseria > Neisseria blantyrii. The sequence continues at coordinate 385,130 of NZ_CAUIZY010000001.1, read as the reverse complement.
CCAAAACCACCGCCGACGACCGCACCGGATTGCGTCAAGCCGTTGCCGCGCTTGTCGGACGCAAAGGCATAGACTACTCCTCCGCGTACAGTATGATACACCAACGCTTCAACGTCGAAGCCATCGAAGACATCCCTGCCGAGAAGCTGCCCGAAGCCGTCGCCTATGCCCACGCATTGACACTGCACACAGGCTTGACGGGCGAAGTGTTGGACGCACAGCCCAAAGCCGAGCCGAAACTGCCCATCGACGGCAACTCTTTAGCCGACATTGCCGCTATGCTTTATTACGGCACATGGATGATTGAATTGGGCAAAGACGTTTCCGCGCCGCTCAAGCAGCTCGGCTGCAAACAGGCGGTTACGATGTGGACGGTTTGGCACGAAACCCGTTCACGCCTGAAAAGAGCCGTCGCAGCCCTCGAAGTGTTGCGGGAATATGCGGACAAAGACACCTCCGACCGCATAGCCTTATGTCTTGAAGGCATTTACAGCAAGGCTACGGTAAGGTAAACAGAAAATGCCGTCTGAAAGGTTCAGACGGCATATCTTTGCCGATACCGGATTTTAAAATTACCCTTGCGCAAAAATAAAGGCCGGTATAGAATTTGCCTAGGCAGGTAAATCCTGAACTACCCGCGAAGCCGAAAGGTATCGTAAGCGTATGCGAAGTACGTCGGATTCAGGGGCTGCCATATATTCAAAGCCGCCAATTTTATGATAAATTGGCGGCTTGTTTCATTTGAAGGCAATATTGATGGATATAACGGTTTATTTGGACGAAAGCGGAGATTTAGGCTGGAAATTCGACGCCCCGTACCGATCCGGCGGTTCAAGCCGTTACCTTACCATTGCCGCCATTGCCGTCGCCCATGAAAAACGGCACCTGTTGAAACGGCTGATGCGTAAATTGTATGAGAAAAATAAAATCCCGACATCCGATGAGGCAAAATGGGCGCATATGAGCCACGAACAACGCATACGGATTGCAGGGCAGTTGGCGGCATTCAAATCAAAACACGGCAACGACATACATTATTACAGCATCAGCGTCCGCAAAGAAAAGGTTATGCCGCACATCCGCCAAGATGCAAACAAGCTTTACAACTATATGATAAAGCTTATGCTTTCTCAAAAGATTGCGGCGCATGACAAAGTTTATTTAAATGTTGACCAGCGTTCCATCAAAGTGGAAAGCGGACGCTCCCTGCATGACTATCTGCAAACCACCGTTTGGTTTGAACACGGCGCGCAAACAGTCTTGGAAACGATGCAATGCAACAGCAAAAACCATCTTGGCGTACAACTTGCCGATATTTTATCAGGTATTGTGCAAAGCAGTTTTGAAGATGGAAAATCAGAACCTTACAACATCATTGCCCCTTGCAGCCATATCAAAAAGCTATATTTTTAATATCCAGACAACAACAATGCCGTCTGAAATTCAGACGGCATTGCTGTTCGGCAGTTGTTGCAAAAAATGCAACCGCTGCCCCCTTCGTGCAAACAAAACGGCAAAAATTTATCACGCCTCGCCCAATATGTAAAAAATCGGGGAAATTTTGACACCCCCCCGATGCAACAGTTAACCAAAAGTTGACGGTTCGGTTATTAAGTTTTATTAAATAACTCACGCCTCACTTGCGCCTTGTCCCGCCGTCGCCGCAACGTCCGTCAGGTGGTAACGCCCGTCGGCAGGAAACGACGGCACGGGTTTGCCATCAATTAGTTTTGACGGCCAGAAGTAGCCGTCGATGTCGGCAGGGTTGAACGGCACGATAGACACGGTGTTGCCCTGATTGCCGCCCAGTCCCAAGATTCTGCCTTTCGCATCCCTGCCCACGACAAAGAAAACGTGTCCGCCGCCTTGCCTTGATTTGACGGCGATGCAACCGTAGGCGGGGGCTTTGAGTTTGGTCAAGCCCGACATTGACCAGGCTTTGGCGCGGTACCAGTCTTTGATGACCGCACGTCCCGCTTTGCCCAAGCAGTGTCCGACAAACAAGCCGCACCACGGCGTTTCGTCCTCAAAATACCAAGACTTCGCCGCGCCGGGGAAGCTGCCCATTTCTTTCAGCCATTGTACAATCACAGGATTGTGTTTCGCGCCGACGATTTCTTTCAAGCCGATGTGTTTTCTGGCTTCGGCAAGCCACGGTAATTCCGTCATTTTTAATCCTTTCTGTAAAAGACGGGTTGCAAACTTTCGGTTTGCACCTCAAGCCTTTCAAAGTATTACCAATCTTTCGCGTCCAGATGGCGCAGCCGCCATGTCTGCGCCATAAAGTAGGCTGCGATGCTTACGTTTAAAAGAACCTCGGGCGGGGTGCGTATCTGCCCCGACAGGCAGGATGCGGCTTCGCCGATTGATGCGGCCAGCAGCATGGCGTGTATCCATAACTCGGGCTGCTTTATCTTCCATTGCTGCACGCTCAGGCGGCAACCGCAATGGGCAATAATCGCCAACGATGCAAGTATGTTGATACTGCTCATAAACATAGATTCATCCCTCCGTTTTCTTCTTGACCCACGACAGCGCGTAATCGCGCAGCAGCGGAATCAGCCACGGCCAGCAGCCGCCGATGGCGACGGGAAACAGCGGGCGCAGCAGTTCCTCGCCGCCGTCCGACAGAACGATGTGTTTCGCCGTCCAGTCCATCAACAGGGGGGTAAGCGCGCCCGCCAACAGCATAGACAGCATAATGGAAAAAAAGCCCGCGCGGCGGGTGGATACGGGGCGCAAACCCTGCACCACGGCACCCGTCAGACCGCCCAATATCAGCGCGTCCAGCGGCAGGCCGAACAGCGTACCGGCGATGCCGATCACACCGATATTGACCAAGTAGCCGCCGACGGCGGCAGATGTCTCAAACGGCATAGTTTCCTCCGTAAAAAAATTACATTTTGCCCGCGCTCTTTGCCGACGCGACGGCGGCGAGGTCGTTGGGCGAAAACCGCCAGCCGTCGGGGATGCCCATTACCGCCGCGCAAAATTCGCTGCAAAACCATTTGTCGGGGCGTTGGCGGATTTTTAAAACCGTGCCGATTGCGCCCGCCCAGTCGTAGCGTTTGCCTTGCGTCCGTTGCCAGACGGCGGCGAGGTCGTCGGCGGTAACGCCGTGCAGCGGTATCAAATCCCACTTTTCAGACGGCAGATCCATTTTTTTGGCGCGCACGCCGCCGTCGCGGATGGAGGACGAGTAGCAAATGCAGCCGCCGTTGGCGCACGGGTCGGCGATTTCGCAATGGGAATAAATCCCGCGCGTGATTTTGCGCGTGATCCAGTCGCCGAATCGGGCTTTGAGGGCGGCGGGCGCATAGCCTTGGCGGTTGCCTTTGTATAGGGCGAGGTATAGGTTTTTTTGGGTCATTGGGTTTCCTTTGGTTCGGCGGGCTGAATCCCGCCTTTTGATGCCTCCCCCCTGCGGGCAGGCTTCGCATTCTTAAGGGGTCGGCGGGGGTTTGCGCGGTTGTTCCCGCCTTTCGTTGTTCCCACCCCCTTTCGTCATTCCCGCGCAGGCGGGAATCCAGTCCGTTCGGTTTCAGCCGTTTCCGATAAATTCCTGCCGCGTCAGGGGTTTTGGGTTCCCGCTTGCGCGGGAATGACGGAAAGCGGCGGGATTGGCGGGAAGCGGCGGGAATTGCCCCCTATTGGTCGGGGTAGTTTTCCGTCCAGCCGTCGGAATAGTCGTAATGTTCGGGGTCGTCCGACTGTTCCATCAAAACGCGGTGGCGTTCGGCGTTGGCGAAGTTCTGCTGTTCGTCGGCCAGAAGCTTGAGGCTCAATTCGTCCAAGAGGGCGCGCGTGAGTTTGACGAATCCGCCGTCCATCGTCTTCCACTGCAAATCGGGCGGCAGTTGGGGGAGCGTGCGCATAAAGGTGTATTGCTGCCGGGCTTCGTCGGTGTTGTGAAACCATTTGCCGACAGACTCGACATACACGCCGCCGCGTAAGTTCCGGTGGCGTTTTTGTTTGATTTGTTCCCATACGGCGGCGGCTTCGGCTTTTTTGCGCGCGGCATCGGCTTTGCTGATTTTCCATTTTTTGCCGTCCCATTCGTGATATTCCGACGGGCGTGGCGGGGATATGGTCAAATCGTCGGATACGATGCAGCCGGAATTGAGGGCGGCGAGCAGCGCGACGTGTTGTTCGGGCGTAATGGGGCGCGCGCCTTCGGGGGCTTGTTCGCGGGTGTCCGCGTCGTAAAAGGCGCGGTCTTTGTAGTAAATGGTCATCGGGTTTCCTTTCGGGTCGGTGTTGCGGATTGGCGGCGGTTTCGGTCATTTCCGATAGATTCCTGCCGCGTCGGGGGGTCTGGATTCCCGCCTGCGCGGGAATGACGGGGTTGGCGGTTTCGGGGTTCCGGATTCCCGCTTTCGTGGGAATGGCGGGGTTTCAGACGGCATTGCGGGTCGGCGGCGGCGTTATCGGAAGCCGCGGGCGGCGAGGCTTCTGATTTCATTTAGCGCGTCTTCATTAATTCCCCTTAGCGTTTCTTCATCGATTCCTGGGACTGTCGAGAGAGAGCTGGCGGCGTTTCCCGAGGCGGCTTTGCCTATTGCCATCCAGTCGCAACTGCCTTCGTACCAGTTGGTAATAATGGCGGCGGCGTGGTTTTTGGCGCGGATAAACAGCCAGTTGTATTGCCTTTCGCCGTTGGCGCGCCCCGAATGGCGTTCGGATACGAAGCAGCGGACGTTGCCGTCGGCAAAGGCGATGGGGAAGACAACTTCGTTTTCTATGGCGCCGCCGCTTCTTGTAAACCTGTAGCTGCCGGTCTGTATCATTGTGCCGTCGGGGAATCTGACAATATCCACGCCGCCGATGGTTTGGCGTGTGAATTGCGCGGCAACGGCGGTGCTGATTTTTTCATCCAGCCCTTGGATTTGGGCGGCGGTGTGGGTGTGGTCGCGGTCGGCTTTTTCCTGCAAACCCTGCGCCAGCCTCGACGCGTCCAGCGCGCCTGCGTTGACGGTTTCGCCGTGGGACTTTATCCAGAACACGGCTTCGCCCAAGGTGTCGGCGGCTTTGATGCACAGTTTCAAAACCAGTGCTTTGGGGCGGTTTTCGTCGGCGGTGGGGACGACGCGGGATGCGTCGAATGTGAGGGCGGACGGGCGGTCGTTGCCGCCGTCGCCTGCGTCGTATGTCCAGTTTTTTCGGGCTTTGTCGATGCCGAACGCGCCCTCGGGGATGGCGGTGTCGAAAAGTTGCTCGGTGCTTCGGTTGCCGCTGTCGATTTTGCCGGTAATGTTGCGGATTGCGTCTTCCTGCACCTGTCCGACTGCCAAGCCGTTGCCCGCGTTGCGGATAAAGCGGTCGGCGGCTTTGGGGACGTTTTGGATGCTGCCGTATTTGGCAACCAGCAGGCGGTAAAGTTCGGGATAAGCCGATTCGGTTACGCGCGTGCGGATGTCGTCGAACGCCAGCCAGCCGGTCGGGATTCGGTCGGACGGAAACCACGCGGTGATGCCGATGTCGGTACGGCTCAAATCGGGCAGGCGGTTGCTGTTGCCCAGTGCGCGGTACAAATCGGGGAAGGTGTTTTGTGCAAAGGTCGTGCCGTCTGCCCTTAAATAGCCTGCGGGGTTTTGGACGGCTTTGGGAAAGGACACGATCGCGCCGACGGGGATGCCTTTGCCTGCGGACTCGACTGCCTTGTCGTAGGCGGCCTTAACCGCTTTCGGGGTGGCTGCCATATCTTCGCTGTTGCTGCCTGTGGCGGATGAGAGTTGCACAATGCCTGCCTGCGTGGTGTCGGCTTTCAGCCCTTTGCCTGCGTGTATTGCCCATTTTCCTGTGTTGCCGCCGTTGTTCGGGTTGTGGGTGTTGGCATCTACCAGGCTGATGTATTCGGTGTCCAGCGTGTCGTTGATGAGCACCGCGCCCTTCGGGTAGCCGCCGACGGCGTCGCAAAAGGCTTGGTCGAAGCGGTAACGCCCGCCTTGGTTTTGCCAAACGGTGTGTGCGCTGATTTCATACAGCACGCCGTTCATATCTTTCCCGCTGGGCGGTTTGCCGCCCGTCGAGATCGGCGTCATCGTGATACTTGGGAAACCGTCGGCATAGGTCGCCCCTTCCTGCGGCATCCCGCTGTTACGAGTATTTGGAATGCTGTTTTTCAGGCCGTCTGAAGCCCAGGCTTTGCTTAACAATTTTGGTTGTGGCATGGTTTAAACTCCCATAAAAAAAGCACCCTCTCCGAAGGGTGCGAGATTGGCTTCGATATAGCCGAAGGATTTATCTACCTCTGGTTCGTAAAAATCCAGTAATACCCCACTAGGGCGGGGCAATAAATCGCTTTGCCGGATAATCGCCCGCTCCGTCGGCAGTAAGAAAAATTCAAAAACATAACGGGCGGCCATTGTGCCGTTTTTGACAAAATATGCCCTCCCGCGTTTCTCAAACATGATACTGAGCAGCCGGTTGATATTGGGGGCGGAAGCGTAAGTGATATTGCTCATGGCTTTAAGCATAATCACGCGGCGGTAGGCATCGTCGTCCAAGCGGTATCGCCGCTCCAAACCTTCTCCTACACTCCATACGCCGTTGTCAAACGGAGTGCAGCCCTGCGCGAAGCCGATGTATTCGTCTTGCGCACTGATCATCACTTCTCGTCCGATACCGACTATCCGCCCCCAAATATCCAAGCCGTAACCCTTTGCTGTTTCGATGTCCCAAATATCACGATAAAACTCCATCACATCAGCCTGCGGGTCAATACACTGGTTAAACCGCTCAATCATCCCGCAAATAATCGGGCTGTTGGCGTATTGGCTGATGATGGTTTGCTGAAGATTACGCATCTGTTACAACCTCTATATTCTCTGCCGCGACAGTCGGATACTGATGGATTCCGACTTGTGCGCTATTGCCCATACTGTCCCTTGACAGCCCGACCTCTATATCGATTACCTGTGCCGATGTTAAGGCGCTGGCAATGTGGCAGACATAACGCATCGCATAAATCTTCCCGCCGATACCCGCCTTTTCCGCTCCGTCAAATGCTTCTATAACGGCCTTTCTGACGACATCCTGATAGCCGATGGTTGCATCTTTCCCGACTCTGACGCGGAAATAGACAGGCACGGGGGCGGGACGTGTAAAACTGACCTCGTAAGCCGGTTTCGGGTCTGTGTATGTTTCATCATACACGGTCAGGGTCGTATTGCCTGTGAAATCACATCCGCAACCTGCAAAGCGCAAGATGGTTTCGGCTATCTGCCTGTCGTCGCCGCCGACAACCGCAACATAAATACTGTGGGGCTTAATGGTCTGCCCGTTGTGCGTTTCCGATACCGGTTTCGGGTTGTCGACCACATACACATCACTTACACCATCAAGCTGTGCGACGTTGGAATACACGGACTGCGGCGTTCCGTGTGCGTTTGCGGCCACCGACTGCTGCCGGCGGCGGCGGAAATCCGCGCGGCTTTCCAATTCCCTTCCCGGGACGGCGGGACGCGGATTATTGACGCGGTCAAGCCCGGTAATTGTCCTGACAGGCCGGTTTACCGTATTGGCGGCGGCAGACACCACGCCGGCGGCGGTAAAAATACCCACCCCCCTGCCGCCTTCCAAAATGGATGATTCATCCCTCAATATCCATTGCACGCCTTGTGTGTCCAATACTGCGTAACCTTTAGGGACGATTGTTCCGGCAAGGCCGACAAATTCACATTCGACTGACGAATCCACGGCTTTTTTCCGCTCCAAAAAATAGATTTTGGCAATCGCGTCCTGCATGATGCCGTCTGCGTAATCGGGGTGGATTTGATTGGCCAGCTCGGCGATCAAATCATTTTTGTCGGCAATCACGGCGGCCAGCGACGAAGCAAGCTGCCCTTGCGGCGTTTCCAGGCTTTCGGTATTCAGCCCGCCGCCGAACGCGGCATTGATGTCGGCCAGCACGCCCGATAAAATTTCCTGATGGGTCGGCAGCTTCAGGCCGCTGTCGGTAATCTGTATTTTAGGTACGTTCGTCATAGCGTTATCTCATATTGTTTCTGCGTGTCGTCGGTAAATTTCAGACGGCCCGACAGGACGCGGCCATTCATCTGCTCCATCTCCACGTCTGCCGCCACCACGCCGGGAACAGTCGTTGCCGCCTGTATCAGGCGGTGCCGGTACAGCGCGAACGACTGCTTTTTGCCCAGCGTTTCTTCAAAATAGGGGATGCCCTTTTCGGTGTCGTAATACAGTTCGCCCGCAAACAGGCGGCACGCCGAGGCCGCATCCTGCGCCTTGGCGTAGGGGTCTTTCGCCATCGCGATATTGCCTGCCGCGTCTAAAACCAAATCCCAGCTTTGCGGGTCGAGATAAAGGGTATTCATCATTGTTCCTCACCGGTTGAAACCCCGCCCTTTAGGGGGGATAATCAGACTTTATTTGGGAGGGGGCGTAACCCCTTCCGAATCAGGGCAACACATAGGGCGGTGTTTTATGTGTCGTCCTGTGTGTTGAAACTACTTAATCAAGTTTGAATCCTTTGGTCAGAAAGGGTTTGAATACAGAAACCCCGCAAGGTTGCCGCCCTGCGGGGTTTCGCTTCGGTTTCAAAGATAAAACCCCTTGCATGTGCAGGGGGTTTGTTTTATATTCCCACTCACGAGGCGTCGAAAACCTCTTCAAAGCGGAATCGCACCGTTACTGCGATATTTTTACGTCCATAGTTTCCTTGCCTGGTTGTTTGTTTCGATAGCACAACCGAAGTTTCCTATGGCCGCGAGGGCTGCGAATACAATACCTGTTCAACAGGGAATAAGCACGGCTCGCTTTGGAGAGTTTTCGAACCTCGCGGTCGCCCATTTGGGCAAACTTCGAAATTATCCAAAGGAAACTTCACAATGACTCTCTCAATTTTCCAATTTCAAGCTGAACAATCTGTACGTGTTGAGTTTCAGAATAATGAGCCGCTTTTCTGTTTAACAGACGTAGCAAGAATACTCGAAATTTCAAACGCAAACCCCTTGAGATTCAACATGAAAAGAGACGGTGTACATAAAATGTACAGCGTCGATACAAAGGGTAGGAAGAATGAAATCACGTACATCAACGAACCCAATCTGTACCGCGTGATTTTTCGAAGTAACAAACCTGAAGCGGTAAAATTCCAAGACTGGATTTTTGAAGAAGTGATTCCGCAAATCCGCAAAACAGGCGGCTACCAAGTCGGACAAAAAACCACCGCCGACGACCGTACCGGATTGCGCCAAGCCGTTGCCGCGCTTGTCGGACGCAAAGGCATAGACTACTCCTCCGCGTACAGTATGATTCACCAACGCTTCAACGTCGAAGCCATCGAAGACATCCCCGCCGACAAACTGCCCGAAGCCGTCGCCTATGCCCACGCGCTGACCCTGCACACAGGCTTGACAGGCGAAGTCCTCGACCGCGAACCGCTGCCCGCGCCGCAACCTGCCCTGCCCATCAGCGGCAACGCCCTATACGACCTCGCCGTCGCCGTCAGATACGGCGCGTGGGCCATCCAAATGGGCAAAGACGTTTCCCTGCCGCTGAAGCAGCTCGGCTGCAAACAGGCGGTAACGATGTGGACGGTCTGGGCGGAAACGCGCAGCCGCCTCAAAGCCGCCGCAAACGCCCTCGAAGCCCTAAGCGCACACGCCGACGCGGAACACGCGGCAAAAATCCGCCCGATGCTGCCCGAAATCCGCAACCTGTCGTCGGTTTGACGCTCGGGTAACAACAATGCCGTCTGAAGTTCAGACGGCATCAATGCTGTAATACAGTCAACCGTCAACCCGAAGTTGACGGTTCAGTTATGAGGACAATATGATTCCGTGTTTGGCGCATCAGGGTTGATGCGGGGGTATTTCAGGCAGCCTATACGGGCTGCCCCGTGTTGCCGCCGCCGGGCTGCACGCCTTTGTGGACGTGGTGCATCAGGCTGACATCGCCCGCCCTCACATCGCCGTCGGCAGCAATCCCGCCGCCGCCCGTGAATTGCGCCTCGGCTTGGGTATTGGCCTGAAAGGTTTGCGAGGTGCTGCTCACGCCGCCTTGCGCTTTCAGGCGGATATTCGCCGCCTCCATTTCAATATCGCCGGGCGAAAACAGTTTGATGCCGCCTTTGGAAAACATGATGTATTGATTGGGCGTGCCGTTCAGGAAGCCGCCGAAATACAGGCCGTCTGAAAAATCAAAACGCCGCAGGCTTTGCGGCGCGGACGGCGTTTTATTCTGTTTGACGGCGGAAATATCCCTGCTGCAAAAGCCGCACATTCCTATATCCCCCGGCTCGGGGTCGATAATCACAGCGTTGCCGCCGCCTTGCAGGCGGAAATACGGGATATTGTAGATAATGCCGTGCGGCGTAATTTCCCCACCGCCGCTGATTTGGGCAACCAAGGGCTGTACGTCAACCAGCCCGACGGGGGCAAGTCCGCCCGCTTTGGTTTTGACCACGCGCACCAGCGTGACGGTTTGGATGCGCGAGACGATGCCGGAGACGATTGCGCCGATTTCGCCCGCGCCGCCCTGCGCCTGTTCCGCGCCGTATTGCGCCCAGTTATTTTGCGACTTTGACATTCATGTCCTCCACATCGGCGGCTTTGATGTCGGCAAACCATTTGCCGTTCGGCGTTTTGCACTCCAAATCGAGCGACATGCCGAAAACGCGCCATTTGCCGTTGCAGCTTTCTATCTGGCTGCCTTCGACTTCCAATAAGCCGCCGAAACGCAAAGCCTTGTCGTACAGGCAGCGCAGTTTGATGCCCTGCAAATCGGGTACGGGATAGCCTATCAGCCCCGTTTTCGGTCTTAAAACCGGCACATCAATCATTCGGGGCTGCCCCTTCGGCGCAATCGCAATCGTCTCATTGTCGATATAAACGTCTACTCCCGCATGTGCTGCAATCTGGCGTATTTTGTCCAACTCCGTGCCGCTCAAATACTGATTGCTGATTTTCGCGTTTACGCCGTTGTTTTCAAATTTCCGCCCCATTTTCACGCACAATGATTCAATCACGGCGGCAACATCGGTTTCCCCTTCGTTGCTGACTGCTTCGGCAGGTTTCAGCTGCCACAAAACGGCGGTATGGCTCTCGATCACCAAGGCAACATCGGGCGCGCCGGCCATATCGGGGTAGGCAAACGTGATGTTGCCGGTATAAACCACGCTCAGGTTGTCCTGCTCCCCTGCTTCGACCTGCACCAAGTTCATCATTGCCTGCTCCGTATTCCAGCGCACACGCAACAACTTCATCATCGTTTCCAGCCTCAAGCCGTAAACCTTGATTCTCGCCGACGGCATCAGCGAGCCGTTGCCGTAATTGATTTGGCAGGACGCGCGCAAACCTTCCGCAACCAGCGTATCGCTGCCTTTCGCATCCCACACGTCCTTTTCCTGCCCGAGCTTGATGCTGATCCGCAGGATTTTTTCCTTAATGCCCATCGTGATACACCAAAATAAAGCGGCCGCCCAACTCCTGCCATTGCGGGTCTTCCGCGCCCTGCCTGTCGATAAAGTACAAATCGCCGGGCAGTCCGCGCCAAACCTCGTTCACCAGCGGCACGCCGTCCAGGCAGACGCGGTTTTGAACCAAATACTCCCCGTCCGCCTTCACGTCCGCATACAGACGGCCGAGCCGCAGCCGAACGGCCACCGTAATCTCCCGCCCTCCGATGCCGACGGCCGTTTGCTGGGAGGGGGCGGGTTTTAAAGGAATTTCATAAATCATTTTCAGACAGCCTATTTCAAAACACTGGCCAAAGGCGCGGCCATCAGGGCGAACAATCCCGCCGACACCATCAGAATGGCAATGCCGATACACGCCCGCACAAACGGGCTGGCGTAAATTTCCACTTTCATTCCCTCCTTCGGGTGCATTTCCAATTTGGTTTTGCTATACTTCATACATTGTTTAATCCTTGCCCGTTAAGGGTTAAATACAGAAACCCCGCAGAGTTGCCGCCCTGCGGGGTTTCGCCTTTTCTTCAATTTAATTCTAAGCCTTTTTTGACCGTGTCGGCAATTATCGACAAAACGGATTCGTTGTTTTGTATCGGCTTCGCCGCCTGCTTGCCGTTATCCTGCATCTCCTGCGCTTCCGGTGCTTTGGTTTTGGTGTACTTCACCTTAACCTGACGCACTTCCGCAAGATGGATATTGACCTTCAACAGACGCGCCCCGTCCGAAGCCTCGCGGGCGTAGTCATAGCCCGTAACCGCCATATTCGGATAGACGGCCTCCGGCGTAATCACCATATACAGGCCGTTGCTTTTTGCCAGCACGTCCACCAGGGCGAGAAACGCGCCGCGCATCACGACGCCGCCGCTGCCTTTGGTCATCTGCACGGTCATTTCGAACGGGTCGTCCACCTTGTTGTAAGCGGCAAACGACCCTTGTTCTACGGGCGCATTGGCCACTTTGGAGGAGGCAGTGTGTTTGATGGCGGTTACATTGTCCGCCAACAGCAGCGGGATGCCGTTTTGACCGAATATCCCCCAATAATTGCCGAAAACGGCGTTAATCAATGCCGCACCGCCGAACTGTATCAGCGCACCGCTTATATTCGTCGGCAGTTTGGGGATATTCGGTATGCCGATTGAGTTCCAAGCCATAATCAACCTTCCTGTTGTTTTTCCGGCACAAAGGCCGCCGAACCTTGCGGCGCGGCGGTCTGACTGCCATTTCGGCAGTATTGCGGGGGTTAAAAATTATTCTGATGCGCGAGGCACGGAATCAGGCTGTCTTCGTGCGGGAAAGTGGCGTAGCTGACGAGATGGCGCCCGCCCTGCGGTTTCAGACGGCATTTTCTGTTTACCTTACCGTAGCCTTGCTGTAAATGCCTTCAAGACATACGGCTATGCGGTCGGAGGTGTCTTTGTCCGCATATTTCCGCAACACTTCGAGGGCTGCGACGGCTCTTTTCAGGCGTGAACGGGTTTCGTGCCAAACCGTCCACATCGTTACCGCCTGCCTGTTGCCAAGCTGTTTGAGCGGCGCGGAAACGTCTTTGCCCAATTCAATCATCCATGTACCGTAATAAACCATAGCGGCAATGTCGGCTAAAGAGTTGTCGTCGATGGGCAGTTTCGGCTCGGCTTTGGGCGGTGCGTCCAACACTTCGCCGGTCAAGCCTGAGTGCAGGGTCAGCGCGTGGACGTAGGCGACGGCTTCGGGCAGCTTCTCGGCGGGGATGTCTTCGATGGCTTCGACGTTGAAGCGTTGGTGAATCATACTGTAAGCGGATGAGTAGTCTATGCCTTTGCGTCCGACAAGCGCGGCGACGGCCTGCCGCAACGGTGTGCGGTCGTCGGCGGTGGTTTTGGCGGACTTGATGCCGTCTGAAATTTTGCCGTTAAGTAAAGTTTCTTCCAATACATCCAGCACCCAACGGCGGAACTCCTTGGCTACTTTGGTGCGAGCCAACATGCCGAGCAGGTGGCAGCCGCGCAGGCTGAATACGCGCACCTGCTGTTTGCCGCCTGCGGTGGGTAGTTCGATAACTTAGGTCATGCTGTCGGTAAATTCGTCAGCGTTGCGGTCATAAAGTTTTGCGATTGCAACAGCACCGTCTGAATATTCCAAGGCATTACCAATTTGGTAACCCCTTAACCAAGGCTGGCCGTGAATATCTGTAATATCAAAATCGACGTTGTGAAAAGACAAAGAGAAATTAGTGTTCATGATGGTTTCCTGTAGGTTGTTTTCGAAGTTGCCCGAAACGGGCGGCCGCGAGGTTCGAAAACTCCCTACAAGAGCCGTGCTTATTCCCTGTTGAACAGGTATTGTATTCACAGCCCTCGCGGCCATAGGAAACCAGTTCGGATATATCGAAACAAACAACCAAACAAGAAAACTTATGGACGTAAAAAATTCACGCTGACGGGGTGAATGCCGTGTAGGAAGAGGTTTTCGACGCCTCGTGAGTGGGAATATAAAACAAAACCCCTGCAAATGCAAGGGGTTTCCCAAAAACCGTAGGCGGCGAACCGAAAGGCCGCCGTGTAAGCAAACTATAACCATGTGTACGATACTCAAATAAAGAAAGCTCCGAGAATCCGGAGCTTTTATCGGTTAGAACCTGTTATTCCAATTCATTGAATATGGTTTCGGCACATTTTAACGCCTGCACTGCCTCATTTGAATAAATATTCCTATCTAAATGGTAATCTGCCTGGGTACGTTTACGCTTCAGTTTCTTCAGTAGGTCGGCAACCACCAATAAAGCCTCGCCGCCTTGCTGCTCGAAATAGAGAATCAGGTTGCTATGCGTACCGCCGGCTTCTTTATGGTCGTATTGGTAGCCACTCTCTACCGCATACTTCAAGGCTTTATGCATGGCCGCGTAATAGGCGCGGCCGATACATACCCGGTCATCCGTCTCGTTATCGCGCGGCAGGGAGCGGGCGAAGTCAAGAAAATCCTGCGCCTGTATCATAAATTTGCACCCGCCAATTCACAGCCGATAACCAGTTTGGATAAATCCAAGCCATGCTTCAGCGCATAGCGCACTTTGGCGCGCGAGATTGCGATGTCGCAATCTGCCACCGCTTCAGGATCAGAATCAGGAATAGCCAGCAGTGTTAGGTAGGCGATATCATCGTCAGTATCTATTATGTTGGCGGAATAAAACAGATTAAATTGCTTCATAACGCGCCCGGCCTCTACCAGAAGCCCCTTCAGATGTTCCTCATCAACCCCGGATTCAGATAACGCCATAAATGTTTCACGTTCTTTTTTTACATCTTTCCCTAATTTTTCCAAACGATCAGTAATTCTGCCCATCAGGTTCAGCTGTCCGGTAAAAAGGCTACGGTTGAAGCAGGCATACAACCGTTCCGGCATATCACCGGCCAACCTGAAAAGGCGTTCCGCTAGTTCATAAGTTTGTTCACGCCGATGCAGTCTGGCGAGCGAATTAAAAAGAAACACATCCACCGCATAAGCATCATGTGGGTATTGTCGGGCAATATCAAACTTTTTCTCCGCTGCCGATAATTTCTCATCATCTGTCAACAAATTATCGTCAAACACAGCCAATGCGCCTAAGGTAACGTAACCAAAATAGGCTTCAGGTGTATTAAACAATTTTTTTGCTTCAACAGTCAGACGTGCGAGCTTGAAAGGTTTTAGATGCGGAATATAATAGGCTGCATCTAACTGCTCGCCTAAATAGGAAGCGATAGTTTGTGGCTGGATAATCTTCATGTACCGTATTCTAGCACTTGCTAACCACGACACGCAAAATCATTCAGCACCGCCTGCTGCTGATTTTCGTTTTTTTCAGACGGCTGTTACACCATCGCCGGCATAATCTGCACCAGCCTGTTACGGGCGGCGGCAGAAGCATCCTCCATCGTGCCGTCTATAGTGCCGGCGGAAGACTGCACATGGATGCCGCCGTTAATGGAAACCTGCGTGGTGCGTTGGTTGTTGTTGGTGACGTTTTGGGCGCGTACCGCCTCGCCCTGCCGCATAGACTGCATCCCGCGCTGCGCGCCTGCGGCAACGTCATCCAAATGCCTGATTTGCCCGGCCTTCCACCCCTCAACCTCACGCATTGCCTGCATGATGCCCTGCCGCTCATCGGCGGTATAGTCGCGCATCTTCTTATTGCGCCCGCCGACCGCTTTCAGAATCCGCTGCTGATATGCGCGGGTATTGTTTTCTCCGGACGGGGCGTATGCGGCTATCATCTGCAACAGCGTTTTATCGCGGTAGCCGATGCCTTTACCGTAATCCAGCGGATTATTGGCCAGGTACTTCCCGCCGTTGCCCTCGAAAATCAGCGCCTCTTTCGCCCGCCGCCCCGTTTCTTCATCGGGGAAGATGGCGAATCGCCCATCCGTGCCGATTGCACCGTGTGCTTTGGCAAATTTGCCAAATTCCAGATTGCCTTCGTTGTTGTTGCGCCAGGCGCGCGAGCCTCCGACTTTCTGAAAGCTGCCCCGTGCGGTGCGGTAGGTGCGGATGTTGCCCTTGCCGGAAGCACTGCCCGCCTTGCTGCCGCCGTAATCGGCCGCCAATGCGGAAGGATTCCCCCCGCCGTTTTTACGCGCAATGGTTACGGCTGCGGCTGCCGTACCGCCTATCATCTGCTTTGCGGCGCCGGTTGCCTGCCTGACCTGTGATTGCAGGCTGCCTTCCGCGTCCGGGTCGTGGCCGGTGGCGGTATCTATCACGCCTGCCGCGTGTCCCGCCGCCTTGCCGGCAGCGTCGATAACGATGTTCCCTACCTCCTTGAACATCCTCCCGGCACTTTTTTTCATTCCCTCCCAATCGCCGTTCATCATCGCGGTAAAGGTATCGCCCACAGCGTTGAAAAGCGGCATCAGGTAGTTTTTGATTTCCAGATAGAGGTTGCGGAATCCTTCTTTCAGGCTTTTAACCGACAAACCGTTCTCGTCGATAAAGCCTTTCAGCCTGAGCCAGTCCAGCATTCCGTTGGCGGCATCCGCCCACGATTTGTAGCTTGTGAGCAGGTACACAAACGAACTGCCCAGGCTGTCTGTCGAGATTTTCGACGTTTTGATGTAGTTGTCGAAAGCTTTCCAATCCAGCAGGCTTTTCCCGCCTTCCGCCCATGTTTTGTAGTCGTCGTACAGCAGCAGGAAGGCCGCGCCCAGTGCGCCGACGGTAAGGATGAATGGGGCGAAGGGGGCGATAAAGGCCAGCAGGGAGGCTGAGGCGGCGATAAAGGCGGGAACCAATACCGCGCCCAGCACGAATGCCAAGCCTTCGAAAACGTGCTTCATACTGTTTTCGTGCTTCATCAGGTAATCGACGAAACCGCTGACCATTTTGATGATTTTCAGCAGTACGGGGGCGAGCGCGTCTGCCAGCATGGCTTTCAGGCTGTCCCATTGCGCGTTCAAATAGCCCCGCGCCTGCGTCAGTTCGCGGCTGACCTGTATTTCCTTTTCGCCGGAACGGTAAAGGTTGCGCTGCATCTCCAGCATCTTTTCCATTTCGGCACGGCCGAGCATCAAGGTATTGATCGTGCCGTCGTCCAAGCCCATGCTTTTGGCCAAATTGTAGGCCTGCACCCTGTCCATTTTGGAAAAGCGGTCGGACAAATCCAGCATAATGCTGTCGAGATTGCGCGCTTTGCCGTCCGCGTTGAGCAATGCCACGCCGAAGGCATTGAAAAACGGCACCATGGAGGTATCGCCCATAGTCGTCAGGCGCGTAATGCCCATACTCAGACCGGCAAGGCTGCCTTTCATCCCTTCCGCGCTGCCGCCCGCCATTTCCGCCATTCCGCCCCATGCTTGGAGTTGGTTGCGGCTCATGCCGATATTGCGCGACAGGTTGTCCAGTTCGACGTTTGCCTGCGCACCTTCCCGAATCAGTTTATCCAGTGCGTTTGAACCCATCACCAAGGCGGTGAAGGCGGCAAAGCCCTTTGCCAGCGAGCCGACCGCCTGCGTCAGGCTTTTTGCCTGTTTGGTGCTTTTGGCGGACTGCGCGGCCTGCTTTTCCAGTCCTTTTGAGGATTTGGCCGCGCTTTTTTCCGCCCTGCCGAATGAGGCGGACATGCGGTCAAGCCTGTTTTCGGCCTCTTTGGCCTCCCGGCTGAATTTGGACGAATCAATGCCCAATTCCATAAACAGGGTATCGATTACGGTTGCCATAGTATTTTTCCTTTAAAAATCAGCCTGCACTTGGTTTTCCGATGTGCAGGCTGCTTTTGCCGCATCGGATGGGTCGGACGGCTTCGCGGCCGTCTGAAACGCTTACTTCAGCAGCAGTTCGACCACTGCAAAGGTTTTCCATACGGCAATCGGCGCCGTCAGGCATAAAGTCGCGCAAACCGGCGTTTTACGCGTTTCGGCAGGTGAGAAATTTTCCGTTTCCATTTGAAACGTCCCTGGGATTTTGATAAAGGTTTTGTTATACTTCTTTCCATTCATTAGCTTACTTCCGATAAGTTAATGTCAGAAACCCCGAAAAGATTCGCGCCTTTTCGGGGTTTCGCCTTGTCCGTCTTCAGACGGCCTTGCTGCGGTTGAAGGCATCGGTATTGACGACCTCCAAAAGGTTGAAGGCATCTTCCAGCCCGTACACCGTCTGCAACTCGTGCAGCGTGCAGATGCGGGAAGACACCAGTGCGCCTATGGTTTGGGTCAGGTTCAGGTAGTCCAGGCTGCCGCCCCTTCCCCTTCCGACTCCGTAGTCTTGCCAAAGGCGTGTTGCAAAAAATCGGTATGCAATGCGAACACCTCCTTCCGCAACCGCCACAGGGTGGTAAAGTCTTCCACGTCGTTGAAGTCCATATTCAACGGGCGCGGCTGTCCGCCTTCGGGGATGATTTGCACGCAGTCCAAAAGCTCGTTCAAGAGCGGGATGGCGTCTTCCGGTTTGACTTTGCCCAATGCGCCAAGCGTCGCCCCCGCCATGCCGATCATCCCCTGTTGCGGGGCGATGCCGCCCAAATCCACGCCGCTGTTGGCCAATGCCAAAAGGGCGCGCATCGCCCAGTTGTCGGCGTGCGCGGCGGACATTTCGGTGATCAGGAACACGCGGCCTTTGTCCCGCCCGTTTTCAATCGTGATTTGCCGGGTTTTCAGAGCCATATCAGATTTCCTCCGGTTTCACCACGATGCGGAACGAGTAGGTTACGGATTCCAGCGTTTTCTTGGCTGTTGTGCCGCCCGGAATTTCCACCAAGAAGCCGGTGGCGGTGTAGCGTTTCTTCACGGCGGGAATCTCTACCGAAAATTCCACCATTCGCGTTTCCTGACGTTGCAGGATGTCGTTGGTGAATTGGTCGAAGTAGTCGCGCGATTTGCTGGTAGGGGCAAGCTGGATGTTGAAGTCCACTTCGTAGGGCGTAAAGCCGCCGGACTGTTGGCCGTCCACGCCCATCATGGTTTCGCCGATTTTGCCTTGCCCGAAGTCGAAGGCATTGTCGGCGGCGTAGCCTTCAATCTGTACGAAGTTGTCGTTAAAGCCTTTCACGCGCATCAGCAGGATGCTGTTGGCAGCGGTTAGGGTGCGGTCTGATACGGTTTGCATCTTTGGGTTCTCCAATAAAAAAGCCCGCAGATGCGGGCAGGACTAAGGCCGCCGAACCTTGCGGCGCGGCGGTCAGGCTGCGGTCAGGCAGCATTAGGGGTTAAAAATCATTCTGATGCGCCAAGCACGGAATCATTCTGTCTTCACGCGGAGACGTGATGTAGCTGACGAGATGGCGGTAGATTTTGCCGCCCTTCACCGTAACGGCGTAGTGGGCGTTGCGGTTCAGGTTGAATGGGATATTGGCCTGATTGGCGAACAGCTTCGGCACGGTTTCCAGATTTACGGTTTCGGCTTCGCGGTATTGCGCCCCTTTTTCCACCGCCACCCGCGCCATCAGGCTCAATACTTCGGGAAACTGTTCGGGCGGCACGTCTTTGTAACCGACTTTGAATTTCGACTTGACCGCGCTCCATAACGTAATCGCCAAGGCCTTCTGCTTCTCGAACGGCACGGACTGGAGCAGGATATTGTGCAGGGCTTTGACTTCCGCCTGTTGTTCGTGGGTTAAACCTGACGGCAAGGCTTGGCGCGGGGCTTGCGGTTTCAGACGGCCTGATATTACAGCATCGAAGGTGCGGATAACCTGTAAAAAGAATTTGGCACTAATCCATGTGGCGTAGGCATACACCAATTCTTTGCAGGCGTAAGTGCCGCGTTTGTTGCCGCCTTTAACAACTTGGATAACTTGTTGATTTTCTTCCAAAGACGGATTTCCGTCTTTGGAGAGTTCTTCAATCAATTCAGTAGTTTGCTGATTTTGAAGCCAACGGCGCGGCGCGTGCCTGTCTTCGCCGCCGCTGGCTTTGTGCAAGTCATTCAAATTGTAAAGGTTGTTTTCGGTTTGGCGGATAGCCACATTAGAGATTGCGATTGCGTTCATGATGATTTCCTTTTCTATCTACGATTAAGCCCGAATGGGCGGCCAAGAGGTTCGTAGCCCTGAAAAGTAAGGGTGGACTTATTCCCCTTGCGGGTATTGTATTAGTCACCCTCTCGGCCATAGATAAAGACTACTGGGAAACGGAAATCTATGGACGCAAAAAATCACGATTACCGCCGTGATGCGGCTTTTCAAGGAGGCTACGACACCTCATAGCATCGCACTATACTAAAAGGCTACCTGAAAATCAAGCCTGCTCCCGCCCAAAATTCAGCTTCGCCTTTCCGCATTGTTCCGCATTGGTATTGGCGGTGCGTGTCCAGCGGCATGCTTCCTGCCAAAGCTCCTGCAGGCGGCGGTTTGCGGTGTCGATTTTTTCCATTTCGGCCACGGGGTCTAATTTCGGTACCGGCTGCCCGCCTGCCAGTTCGTCCAAAACAAACGGCAGTTGTTCGGCGGCGGCTCTAACCGTTCCCGCGTGCTGTTTCATCTCACGCAGCAGCGGTTGCAGTTTTTCGCAGGCTTCGGTATAGCGGCCTAATGCTTCGTAGTTCATTGCGTTTCCTTTTCAATAATGGTTAAAGTGCCGCCTGCACGGGTTTACTGAACGTTGATCGAGCCGAGGTTGATGTTGTGCACGCTGCCGCCGTCGGTGTACCACAGCTTCATCGGCATAGACTGGCGGTTGCCGCGCGTCTGCGCCGAAGCGTTCTGGATCAGCAGGAAGTAGCCGGTGCTTTCAATCTTGGCGGCGGCATCGGCGCGCGCCTCGTTGTTAATCAAGGCGCGTTGCTGTTCGCCCAACGGCACGCCCGGCCGGATGCTGCCGAAGTTCAAGGCCTCGTTAATCGGGTCTTGGCAGGCGGCGCGTTGCAGGGCGATACCGACGGCGTTGTACGGCACTGCCTTGGCCGAGGTGAACAGGGTCATCAGGGCAAGCTGCAACTGGCTGTTGAGGCGGATTTGGTTCACATAGGCATCAATCCATTTCCATTTGCCGGGCATTTGTCCGGGATAAAGGAAGGTAAAGCGGTCGTTGGCAGTCGCCCACGCGCCGTAATAGTTGTAGCCGTTCTCTTTCAGGTTGTCGGCATCGGCGGCGTTGTCCACGTCCACACTCAAGCCGGATTGGTTTTTAAACGCCAGCGTGATGCGGCCTTGCGTTTCGGTGAAATCAATGGAAGCAATCGCGCCGCACAGGAAAGCGGCTTTATCCAGCCCGCCGTAAATCGGGGCAGTACCGTCATAGGCGGCGGCTTTCAGTTGCGCGCCGAAGCAGGTTGTGTTACCGGTTTGCAGCGCGGCGGCTTCTTTGCCCCAAGCGGCATAGAGGAAGCGGTTGTTTTGCGCGTTGCTCCATTTTGCCAAAGCCAGCTTGTCGGCCAGTTCCGGCTCGAACACGGTGGTAAAGGTGGCGAAATTCAAGGTGGACTGAATCACGCCTTCCATCACGGTTTCCGCGCTGTCGCCGTCGTTGCCTTTGGAAATGATTGCGCCCTTGGCTTCGGTCAGGTTCAGGGCTTCGGCCAGCGTGCCGGAGGCAAAGCCGATTTCGGAAGCCCTGCCTTGGGTGGCGGAAACGATTTCAAACGCCTGCAACTGCTCGTCAAACTGCACGGCGGCACTGATGGCTGTACCGATTTTGTCGGCGGCATCGGAAAAGCTGGTGGCGGTCGCCAAGCTGATGTTTTCGCCGTTCTTGTCGCTGCCGTCGATGTTCACTTTCAGATTGCCCGAAAGTTTCTTCAGGGCGGCAAGGCTCATGCTTTTCACGCTTGCGCCGCGCAGATAGGCGGCTTCTTTGCCGACGTTGTAGGGGTAGAAATACAGCGTGCCGGGTTTGATGTGCGAGTTGTCGAAGCCTTTAAAGTACACTTGCGCGGCTTTGAACTCTTCGCTTGCCAAGCCGAAAAACTCGCCGACCGCCGAAGCATCGGGGAACGCGGTGTGTCTGCCGGTGGGCAGGTTTTCGTTTTTGCTCAAAAAGACGGCGTTCATCGACAGGGGAGAACCGCCGGAACTGAGCACGGCGGGGTTTACGCTGACAATTTTACTTGCCGGAATAGATTGGAACATAGATATATCCTTTACGGTTGGATCAGGGTTAAATCAAAAGCGTTGACAAACTGTTGCGGGTGTTCCGCCTGCGGCGCGTAGGCCAGATGGACGGTGGTCATCCAGCGTTCTTCATATTCGCTCTCTTCATTGGTGAGCGGCATGAAGCGTGCGGGGTCGGCATACAGCGGCTGGCAGGATTTCAGCCGTTCGCAGGCGTAGAAATCGCGCCACAGCAAAACGGTTTTCTGCGCCATCTGCCCGGCTTCTGCGCCGTAGAAATCAAGCTGCATCTGTATTTCGGATTGGCGCGAGACGGCGGCGGTTTTATCTGCCACGGCGTAAGCGTGTTCGTTCGTGGCGGCGGCGGTTTCGTTCAAGATGTTCATCACCACGAACGGCGGCTTGGGCAACGGAACATTGTTGCCGTATCCGCGCACCGCTTCGCACGAAAAAAGCCCGAGCAGCATTGCCCGGACTTCGGTATAAATATCGTCTAATGTTGCCGCCATAACAGCACCTTGCACCAATCCGGCCAGCTTTCCACCACCTGCTTCACCAGCCATTCGGTTGTTTCGGTTTCGCCGTAGGCTGCGAACACCAGCTTGTCCGCACCTTTGCCGCTCTGCCGCCGCAAGCCGCGGAATTGTCCGGTTACATAGGCATAAAGCAACGTTCCCTGCTGCGCCAACCCCTCAAACAAGGACAAATCCTGTGTGCTAAGGGTTTGGGTCTGTACGGTTACGGGATGCTCGCTGTAGCCTGATTTCCGTTTTCCCGTGGCATCGGTGGTGTAGCCGTCATTGAGTTTCAACACGGCGGGCAGGTTGGGATTGACGGATGTAACCGCGCCGTTGGCAATGGCTCTAAGATTCATCGTATTTCCTTTATTTATTCCGGGTGTTTGCCTTCGGCAGGCGGGCGGCATATAATGAAATCAAGCGGTATTTGTACAGGCAAAGAGGTGGCGTAATATGAACGCGCTAAGGTGCTGGTCTGAAGCAAATGCCGCTGTTTTCATGCTCATCACTCTTTCAGGTAGCCGTGGTCGTAATACCGCCTACCGTCTCTGCAATGTTTCACTGTCATCACGACTTCTTTATCCAAACTCCCAACCCGTACTTTTGCCTGATAGATTTCTACAGCAATGATATTCGGGTCGTTGTGCTTGTCCTCTTTGGTAGCAACCAGCCGTGAGCTTTGGATGATTTTCGGGATGGCGGGGATGGTTTTAATCAAACTATCCGCCGCCCCTGCCAAAGTGTGTTTCACTCCACTCATCGGAACTTCAATTTCATTGCCGGTACTGCGATTGACAAACTTTTTGCCTACAAACCTTTTGGCATAATCTTTGGCCTTATTTCGCAGTTCCTTCATGCTTGACCACAAGCCCAGTTCGTTGCCCTTAATTTCGGGTATCTCTGCTTGGGGTTGGCCGTCTTGTTTTTCAGGCTGCGCGTTTCCTGCACCGAACCGCCCGTTATCCGCACGCGGGTGTTTGCTCTCATCCCATTCTGCATCCGCCGCCAACAGCTTGTAGGCGCGGTGCAGGATTAACAGGTTTTGCGCCCGTTTCAGGATAGCTGCCGACCTGTATTCATTCATCGGCAACCTCGTAATCAATACTCCGCCACAATGTTCCCGTGTCAATCAGCGGCTTATCGAAGCCTTTTTGCTTCACGGTTGCGGCGGCGTTTGGCGGTTCGCGGAAGTCTTGGATGGTCATCTTAATCTGTCCTTTCACGACTTCGCCCATATCCGCCAAGGCCTGCCGCACATCGCCGCCATTGGCTTCCAGCATCTCAGCAGCCTGCTTCGGCCATTCGTCCTTGTGTTCGGCAATGGTGTTGCGGAAAAACGGGCGTGGGGGAACGGTTGCCGTGCCGTATTCGTTCCAAAAGGCAACCTGTGCCACGCTTTCGCCGTCCGAGCCGTCGTAGTTCGCCTGTTCGATGATGCCGACGCGCACCTTGGTCGTTGCCGCCCGCGCCGCCAGTTCGGACAGATGCCGTCTGAACCTATCGCCGCCGCGCATAACAGCCTCCCGATACATATCGGAAGCGGCGGTATTTGGCGGTAAGCTGCCAGTAGGTCGCGCCGTGAGGCGTTTGCAGATACCAGGCGGCATTGCTGCCCACCGCGCCCATATCCGCGCTCACGGACACGCTGCCTTCGGCAGCCGAAGCAATGCGCCCCACCAATCCGCCCTGTGCGGCACGTTCGTTCAGCGCGGCGAAGTGGCGTACCAACAGGAACAGCAGCATTTCGCGCTCTTCCAGCTTTTTAACGATGCTGTGGTCGGTGTTGTCCAGCAGGCTTTCGGCTTGCGTGAACCACATGGCGAACTGGGCATCGCCTGCCTGTACTTCGGGATAGGCCGTCTGAAAGCGCGCTTTATCGAAGACGACGGCGGGCATATCAGTCTTCCTTGGCGGTGCTTACGCCGTTAGCCTTGTCATCGGGCTTGATGGCTTCCAACTTGGTCTCGTTGCCGGTTTTTTCCTGTGCTTCGGCTTTGGTGTCCTTGGCATTTTCGTGGGCGAAAACGAAGCCGTTTTTGACCATATCGCGGTCTTGGTGCGCTTTCATCCAAGCATTGAACAGGTCGGCATCTACGTTGTAGGTAATGCCGTGGCCGCCGATGACGTTGGAGGCGTTTGCGCCGTTCAGTTCGACGGATTGGCCGCCGACTTCGATAATCAGTCCGTTGGGCAGTTTGCAGCCGACGGTTACAGTTTTTTGTTTTGCCATTTGGGTTCTCCAATAAAAAAGCAGCCTGAAAGATTTCAGGCTGCTTATATGCAGGTTACTATTTCTTTTCGGGCGGATCGGGCGGAATGAAAAGAAAAACCGCACCGAGAATAAGGGGAAGCAGAAATCGGGTATAGGGATACAACGGATGATCGACATGCCAATGGCTGTATCTCCCTTCAGGAATAATGTCGTATTCGTAAGTAGCGGGGAAGAAGTTGATCCATACTGTCACAATTACCCAGATAGTGAGCTTTCTATGGTTGGCTACCCACCGCGCCGGCTTGCTGTTGCGGATGCTTTCCGGTACCACTTTTTCCCATATCCAATGCAAAAACAGCAGAGTCCACTTACCCCTCATACCTGCCCCCCCTGCGGTTACAAGCCCAGCAGTTCGATTTCGACTTTTGAACGCCAACGGGCTTGTGCCGTAACAATACACATTCTTAATTTTCGGTCTGCCGCGCTGTATTTAATCCGGCTTTCAATAAAAGCCTTCAATACTTTGAGCGCGTTGTTAAGGCCGACTGCTTTATTGTACCATAGGGCTTCCTTTCCAAGGGATAAAGTAAAAGCAGCCTGAAAGCCGGTTTGGACGGTTTCAGGCTGCCTTAAAAGGTTTTGCAAGTAATGACGATCAAGGGACGCGTTTACCAATTCTTGTCCCTGTAATGCTCGGACAGGGCAATCAGCATTATCCACAGGAGGCTGACAAATCCGCTGACGCCGGCTGCCATAAACAGGATTTTTTCCCAAGCGTTCATAGGGGGCATAGGCGTTCGGCTGCCCTCAGTGGTCGGCCCGTCAAGCAAAATATAGATGATGACGGTAACAACATACAAAAGTACCGGTTTGCGATACAGCATCCAAATATGTTTCAGCCTGTCCGACATACCCCCTCCCGGACGAATCAAAGATCGAGAAAAGCCAGCTCCAAACGCGATCGGTAGTTGAGTGCGGCGGTATTCACGCAGGCGGCATACTGCCGCCGATCGCGCAGCACCTTGATCCAACCGATATAGGTGGCAAGCGGATTGCGCTTATCATCATAGCATAGGTTTGCAATCATATCGGCAGCCATACCCTCAATCACTTCCCAAATCGTACCGGGGGCAGTATAGAGAAAGTTATAGGTAATATCTACTGCCAACAGACGCTTGGAGCAGGTTTTGATTTGGTTTACCGCATCGCTTACTACGGCAGCCACTTCCGGAGTAATGTTCTCGGGGCGGTTTGATGCGACACCGTCACCCCAAATCATCCTTGATGATGCCACTAATTGTTACACGAATATCGTGATCGGTAAAGGTTTTATTCTTCATATTTCAATATCCTGACAGAACAAAAAAACTGCCTGCTGGCGGCAGAAACACACCTTTTCAGGTGCAGGGAAAGCCGCCTGTTTCAGACGGCCTCGTTTACGGTCGGCCTAGCTCACCGTCATGGAAGCGATGCAGAACGGGCGGTAGATAATCGCGCCCCATGTGCCCTGCGATCAAAGGGCAGGTCCCACACCCGCCCTTCTTTTCAGACGGCATCAAAAAGCACGCCATATCCGCCAATATGCCGACACAGGCAAATCTTTCGACACCCCGACAGACAAAAACACCTTGACTAAAAATTACATGCAAATAATAATAACAACCTCTTTATTCCTCTAACAATTTTGGAGTAGTTTTCATGAAGAAAATTTCCGCCGCCATCGCTTTTGCCGCCGCTGCCGTTTCACTGACCGGCTGTGCGACCGAATCCTCACGCAGCCTCGAGGTAGCAAAAGTCGCCTCCTACAATACGCAATATCACGGTGTTCGCACCCCGATTTCCGTTGGAACATTCGACAACCGCTCCAGTTTCCAAAAAGGCATTTTCTCCGACGGGGAAGACCGTTTGGGCAGCCAGGCGAAAACCATTCTGGTAACGCACCTGCAACAAACCAACCGCTTCAACGTACTGAACCGCACCAACCTTAGCGCATTGAAACAGGAATCCGGCATTTCCGGCAAAATGCAAAACCTGAAAGGCGCAGATTATGTCGTTACCGGCGATGTAACCGAATTCGGACGCAAAGATGTCGGCGATCATCAGCTCTTCGGCATTTTGGGTCGCGGCAAATCGCAAATCGCCTATGCAAAAGTGGCTCTGAATATCGTCAACGTCAATACTTCCGAAATCGTCTATTCCACACAGGGCGCGGGCGAATACGCACTTTCCAACCGTGAAATCATCGGTTTCGGCGGCACTTCCGGCTACGATGCGACTTTGAACGGCAAAGTTTTGGACTTGGCAATCCGCGAAGCCGTCAACAATCTGGTTCAGGCTGTCGACAACGGCGTATGGCAACCCAACCGTTAAGGACAAATGATGAATCTGAAAACCTTGAGCCGTTTGTCGCTGTGTGCGGCGGTCTTGGCTCTGACCGCCTGCGGCGGCAACGGGCAAAAATCCCTGTATTATTACGGCGGCTATCCCGACACCGTCTATGAAGGTTTGAAAAACGACGACACTTCGTTGGGCAAGCAGACCGAAAAGATGGAAAAATACTTTGTGGAAGCCGGCAACAAAAAAATGAATGCCGCCCCGGGTGCGCACGCCCATCTGGGACTGCTGCTTTCCCGTTCGGGAGACAAAGAGGGCGCGTTCCGCCAGTTTGAAGAAGAGAAAAGGCTGTTTCCCGAATCGGGCGTATTTATGGACTTCCTGATGAAAACTAGTAAAGGAGGCAAGCGATGAAACCTTTGATTTTAGGGCTTGCCGCCGTGTTGGCACTGTCTGCCTGCCAAGTTCAAAAAGCGCCCGATTTCGACTACACGTCATTCAAGGAAAGCAAACCGGCTTCAATTTTGGTGGTTCCGCCGCTGAACGAGTCGCCCGATGTCAACGGCACTTGGGGGATGCTGGCTTCGACCGCCGAGCCGCTTTCCGAAGCCGGCTATTACGTCTTCCCCGCCGCAGTCGTAGAGGAAACCTTCAAACAAAACGGCTTGACCAATGCCGCCGATATTCACGCCGTCCGTCCGGAAAAACTGCATCAGATTTTCGGCAATGATGCGGTTTTGTACATTACGGTTACCGAATACGGCACTTCATATCAAATTTTAGACAGCGTAACCACCGTATCCGCCATAGCACGGCTGGTCGATTCCCGCAACGGGAAAGAGTTGTGGTCGGGTTCGGTCAGCATCCGCGAAGGCAGCAACAACAGCAACAGCGGCCTATTGGGGGCTTTGGTCGGCGCAGTGGTCAATCAGATTGCCAACAGCCTGACCGACCGCGGTTATCAGGTTTCCAAAACCGCCGCATACAACCTGCTGTCGCCCTATTCCCACAACGGCATCCTGAAAGGCCCGAGATTCGTCGAAGAGCAGCCCAAATAAGCATATGCCGTCTGAACCTCTCCGAGCTTCAGACGGCATATGCGAATCTTGATACTTGCAAGCCGTACCGCCCAAAATCGGGCGGCCGGTTTCAATATCCGAACAAGGTTCGGGTTCTGTATTTTGCAGAACCCGAACCTTTTATTCAAATTTAAACTTAATTCCGGAGTGGTTGTATGGTAAATTAACACGCAATGTACCCTGACCGGCAAAACTTCCCCAAATTTCATCAAAAAATCAACTGTACCCGTCTTTTTCAGACGGCATTGATACCGTAAGAGATTTCCCATGCAAAAATGGCAAACCGAGCTTTATTCCACACCGCTTTGGCTTTTACAGACTCTCTTGATAGTTTCCGCCGCTTCGGCGGTGATTCTGTTTTTAACACGGAAAACGCGTTTCGGGCGCGAGTTTGCCTATATCCTGCGCCTTTGCCTGACACCGAAAAGCGCGGTCAAAGTCTTACTGCTGATTACGGCGATGATTACGCTGCTGTTAACCGAAGTGCGGCTGAATGTATTGAGTACCTTTATGTCCAAAGGGCTTTACGACTCGATGCAGGATTTGAATGCTTCGGCATTTTGGATGTTTGCCGCGATGAACGCGGGCGTGGTGCTGATACGGGCGTTTAACAATGTCGTCAACGACTTCCTCGATCAAGGCTTGGCGATTAAATGGTCGGAGCGGCTCAATGAAGTTTTGACTTCACGCTGGCTTGCCGACAAAAACTACTACCGCCTGCAAATGCGCCGCCATGCGCCGGACAACATCGACCAGCGTATCCAACAGGACGCGCAGGAATTTATCGCCTCAACCATAGAATTTGTGCGCGGTATGATCAATTCGGTCGTTACCTCGCTGGAATTTGCCGTTGTTTTGTGGGGCTTGGCAGGCATCCTGACCGTGTTCGGCTTCGACATTCCGCACGGCATCGTTTGGTTTGTCTATATATTTGTGATTTTGGCAACCTTTATCGCCATGTGGATAGGCAACCCTTTGATTCGTTACAACTATGAAAACGAAAAACTCAACGGCGACTACCGTTATTCCCTCATCCGCGTACGCGACCACGCCGAAAGCGTGGCGTTTTACAGCGGCGAACAACACGAACACGGCCGGCTTTCCGACCGCTTCAAAGCCATTATCCGCAACCGTTGGCGCATTGCGCGGCAAAGCGTCTGCTTAAGCGGCTTTAACGATATGTTCACCAACGGCATCAAACTCTTCCCGATTATTTTGCAAGCTCCGCGCCTGTTTGCCGGACAAATCAAAATCGGCGACATCCAGCAGACCGTCCAAGCCTTCGCGCGACTGCAAAACGCGCTGTCTTTCTTCCGAATGTTCTACAACAAATTCACCGCCTACCGCGCCCGATTGGAGCGTCTGTACGGCTTTTTGCTGAGTACCGAAGAACAACACAGCGCGCAGCAACCCGAGATTAGCGAAGTTTCAGACGGCATTGCACTGGAAAACGTCGCCCTGTTCCGCCACAACGGCGAAGTTTTATTAGACGGTATCAATATCAACCTCAAAAGCGGTGATTCCCTGCTGATACGCGGCCCGAGCGGTTGCGGTAAAACCTCGCTGCTGCGCGCGCTGGCTGGGCTTTGGCCGTTTGGCAGCAGCGGCAAAGTCAGCCATCCGCCTCATCAAGACATCCTCTTCCTGCCGCAACGCCCGTACACGGCGCAAGGCAGCCTGCGCGACGCGGTTTGTTACCCCGATATCGACAAACAGCATCCCGAGTTAGCCGAAGCCATGAACACCTGCCGTTTGGGTTATCTGATTGACAAATTGGACAAAACAGACGACTGGCAGCACAAGCTCTCCCCGGGCGAACTGCAACGCGTCGCCTTCGTCCGCGCCCTGCTTTCCAAGCCCAAAATCGTCCTGCTCGACGAAGCCACCGCCGCCTTGGACGAACCGGCCGAAGCCGCGCTATACCGCGCCTTAAAGCAAAAACTGCCCGACAGCATCATCATCAGCATCGGACACCGAAGCACGCTCAATGCGTTCCACAATATGCACCTCGATGTCGGCAACGTTGCCTGCGGCTGAACGATGCCGTCTGAAGCCGTTTTCAGACGGCATCGTTCAAATTGGAAAGGCGCGCGAAAACAACGTACAATAAACCCGTTTACCACCCCTCGGAATGCCGAACCGTGAACCAGCTTATTTTCGACTTTGCCGCACACGACTATCCGAGTTTCGACAAATTCCTCGGCACGGAAAACGCGGAACTGGTCTATGTCCTCCGACACAAACACGGACAATTCATCTATGTTTGGGGCGAGGAAGGCGCGGGCAAAAGCCATCTGTTGCAGGCGTGGGTCGCACAGGCGCTCGAAGCCGGCAAAAACGCCGCCTATATCGATGCTGCCTCCATGCCGCTGACCGATGCCGCGTTTGAGGCGGAATACCTCGCCGTCGATCAAGTCGAAAAACTGGGCAACGAAGAACAAGCCCTGCTTTTTTCCATCTTCAACCGCTTCCGCAACAGCGGCAAAGGCTTTTTGCTGCTCGGTTCAGAATACACGCCCCAGCAGCTTGTCATCCGCGAAGATTTGCGGACGCGTATGGCATACTGCCTCGTTTACGAAGTCAAACCCTTAACCGACCAAGAAAAAATCGACGCGCTCGCCAGTATGGCGGCGGCACGCCAAGTAACCGTCGATTCCGAAATTTTCGAATACCTGCTCAAACACTGGCGGCGCGATATGGACAGCCTGATGATGATGCTCGACACGCTGGACAACTACGCCGTAACCATGGGCAAACGCATCACCCTGCCGCTGCTTCGCCAGCTTTTGAAACAACAGGAAACCCAATGTTCCAACACACAGGACGACACATAAAGCGTCGTCCTATATGTTGCCCTGATTTCACCCTTCCCAAACAAAGTCTACTCCTGCCGCCACGAAGGACGGATGTCCGAGTGTCAGGGTTTCAACCATTAAGGAAATACGATGAACAACCTCGCCATCTTCGACCTCGACAACACCCTCATCAACACCGATTCCGACCACGCCTGGCCGCAATACCTCATCAAAAAAGGGCTGGTTGACGCTGCCGAAACCGAAGCGCAAAACGAAAAATTCTACCGAGACTACCAAAACGGCTGCCTCGACATCGACGCATTCCTCAAATTCCACCTCGCCCCGCTCGCCCGTTACAGCAAAGAAGAGCTGGCGGAGTTTCACCGCGAATTTATGGCGGAATACATCATCCCCCACATCTCGCCTATGCAGCGTATGCTGGTGCAGAGCCACCAAATGGCAGGCGATGAAACCCTCGTGATTTCCTCAACCAACGAGTTTATCATCACGCCCGTCTGCCACCTTTTCGGCATCACCAACATCATCGGCACGCAACTCGAAACCGGTGCCGACGGCCGCTACACCGGCAACTACATCGGCACGCCCAGCCTCAAAGAAGGCAAAATTACCCGCCTGAACCAATGGCTTGCCGAACGCGGCGAAACGCTCCAAAGCTACGGCAAAACCTATTTTTACAGCGACTCCAAAAACGACCTGCCGCTGCTGCACCTCGTCAGCGAACCCGTCGCCGTCAACCCCGATGCCGAGCTGGAAAAAGAAGCCAAAGAAAAAGGCTGGCCGGTTTTGAATTTCAAATGACGCAATGCCGTCTGAAGCCCGATTCGGCGTTCAGACGGCATTGAGGCTGAAATCCCCAAAACTCAAAGCCACAGGAATTTATCCGGAAAAACAAAAAACACAGGAATTTATCCGGAAAAACAAAAAACACAGGAATTCATCCGGAAAAACAAAAAACACAGGAATTCATCGGGAAAAACAACAATCTTTCCACCGTCATTCCCACGAAAGTGGGAATCTAGGACGTATAGTGGATTAACAAAAATCAGGACAAGGCGACGAAGCCGCAGACAGTACAGATAGTACGGAACCGATTCACTTGGTGCTTCAGCACCTTAGAGAATCGTTCTCTTTGAGCTGAGGCGAGGCAACGCCGTACTGGTTTTTGTTAATCCACTATAAAATCTAAAGAAACCTTTTTTCCCGATAAGTTTCCGTGCCGACAGGTCTGGATTCCCGCCTGCGCGGGAATGACGAAATTTCAAAGTTACGGCGTTATCGAAAAACAGAAAATCAAAGCCGCGAGAATTTATCCGAAACAACCGGATTTCAAAAAAACATATTCCCGGCGGGAATGACGGATTTTAGGTTTCTGTTTTCTCGGGAAGAACAACTTAGAAATTGCCCGAAACCCCAAAAACAGAAACCGGACAAACGGGTTTTCCGCCAAAGCCGGCATTTTCCGACTTTGCTTCAGGCATCGTCCCCTCCGCCCAAAATCATCGACCCGATACCGGCATCGGTAAAGATTTCCAGCAAAAGCGCGTTGGGCAACCTGCCGTCGATGATGTGCGTGGCTTTCACACCGTTGACGGCGGCTTCGACCGCAGAAGCGATTTTCGGCAGCATACCGCCATACAGCGTGCCGTCGGCAATCAGTTCGTCAATCCGTTTCGGCGTGAGTTTGGTCAGCAGATTGCCCGTTTTGTCCATCACACCGGCGATATTCGTCATCATCAAAAGTTTTTCGGCGTTCAATTCTTCCGCCAATTTGCCTGCCACCAAATCGGCGTTGATATTGAACGCTTCGCCTTTTTCACCTACGCCGACGGGGGCGACGACGGGAATGCAGCCGCGTTCTATCAGCCCTTTAACCAAACCGGTATCGATGCTTTCCACCGTACCGACCTGTCCGATGTCCACGCCATTCTGTTCGGGCGTATCGACCAAAAGTTTCTTCGCCTTAATGAAATGGTCGTCGCGCCCGCTCACGCCGACCGCGTGCCCGCCATATGTGTTAATCATCGACACGATTTCCTTGTTGACGTGCCCGCCCAACACCATTTCGACAATATCCATCGTCTCTTTGTCGGTTACGCGCATCCCTTGGACAAACTCGCCCTTTTTGCCGACTTTTTCAAGCATCGCATTGATTTGCGGCCCGCCGCCGTGAACGATGACGGGATGAATGCCGACCAGCTTCAAAAGCACGACATCGCGGGCAAACCCTTCTTTCAAGGCAGGTTCGGTCATGGCGTTGCCGCCGTACTTGATAACGGCGACCGAACCGGAAAACCGGCGGATGTAAGGCAGTGCTTCGGCAAGGATGCGTGCCTTGTCGGCGGCGGAAATAATGTTTTCAAACGCCATAACGGCTCCATATTGTTGACAATTTCGGCTTATGTTAACGCCAAATGCCGTCTGAAACAATCTTCAGACGGCGTTTGGCACACCTTCGGGCAGGTTGAAGCCTTGCGATACGGGCGGTAAAATCACGGTTTATCCGGTTCGAGAAACCGGCGACAGCAAGGATTCCCCATGATTAAAATCAGCACCCGCTTCGATGCCGGCTCGGTCGTCGTCAAAGACCTGACCGACCCTTCCAACATCCGCCTCGCCCTGCGTCCCGACAACGCCTCCGATTTCGCACAATGGTTCTACTTCCGGCTGCAAGGCGCGGCCTATCAAAACTGCATCATGCATTTTGAAAACGCGGCAGAAGCCGCCTACCCGAAAGGTTGGGAAGGCTATCAGGCGTGTGCCTCATACGACCGCCGCAACTGGTTCCGCGTACCGACTTCCTACGAAAACGGCGTACTGACCATCAACCATACCCCGCTATCCAATAGCGTGTACTACGCCTATTTCGAACCTTACTCCGAAGAACAGCATTTAAACCTCCTCGGCGACGCGCAAGGCAGCGGCCTGTGCCATATCGATGATTTGGGCAGCACCGTGCAAGGTCGCGACATCAATCTGCTGACCATAGGCAATCAGGTCGAAAGTGATTTGAAAATCTGGATTACCGCCCGCCAGCATCCGGGTGAAACGATGGCGGAATGGTTTATCGAGGGGCTGCTCGGCAGACTGCTCGATCCGCAAGACCCGACAGCACGCACCCTGCTTGACCGCGCCACTTTCTACATCGTACCAAACATGAATCCCGACGGTTCGGCACTTGGCAACCTGCGTACCAACGCCGCCGGTGCGAACCTCAACCGCGAGTGGGAAAACCCGACTTTGGAAAAAAGCCCCGAAGTGTTCTTCGTGCGCGAAAAAATGCTGGAAACCGGCGTAGATTTGTTTTTGGACATCCACGGCGATGAAGGTCTGCCCTTTGTCTTTGTTGCAGGTACGGAAGGCGTGCCGAACTACAATCCGCGCATTGCCGCGCTGGAAGCGCAGTTCAAAACCGCCCTTTTGAACGCCAGCCCCGATTTCCAAGACGAATACGGTTACGAAAAAGACGCGCCAGGCGAAGCGAATATGACCTTGGCGACCAACTGGGTCGGCAACCGTTTCAACTGCCTTGCCTACACGCTGGAAATGCCGTTCAAAGACAATGCCAACCTGCCCGACGACGACTTCGGATGGAACGGCCAGCGTTCGCTGCGTTTGGGCGAAGCCGCGTTGTCCGCCATCCTCAACGTCATCGGCGATTTGCGCTGACATTTCCCCTCCCCGAAAATGCCGTCTGAAGCCTTCCGCCTTTCAGACGGCATTTGAAATCAAGGAACATCATGATTACCCATCCCCAATTCGACCCCGTCCTCATCAGTATCGGCCCGCTTGCCGTCCGCTGGTATGCCCTAAGCTACATCCTCGGATTTATTCTTTTTACCTTTCTCGGCAGAAGGCGCATCGCGCAAGGCTTGTCCGTTTTTACCAAAGAATCGCTTGACGACTTCCTCACTTGGGGCATTTTGGGCGTGATTTTAGGCGGGCGTTTGGGTTACGTCCTGTTTTACAAGTTTTCCGACTACCTTGCCCATCCGCTTGATATTTTCAAGGTATGGGAAGGCGGAATGTCGTTCCACGGCGGCTTTTTGGGTGTAGTTATTGCCATGTGGTTGTTCAGCCGCAAGCACGGCATCGGCTTCCTCAAACTGATGGACACGGTCGCACCGCTCGTTCCGCTGGGTCTCGCTTCGGGACGCATCGGCAACTTCATCAACGGAGAACTTTGGGGACGCGTTACCGACATTAACGCATTTTGGGCAATGGGCTTCCCGCAGGCGCATTACGAAGACCTCGAAGCCGCCGCGCACAATCCGCTTTGGACAGAATGGTTGCAGCAATACCATATGCTGCCGCGCCATCCCTCGCAGCTTTATCAATTTGCACTTGAAGGCATCTGCCTGTTTATCGCCGTGTGGCTGTTCTCGAAAAAACAGCGTCCGACCGGACAAGTGGCCTCACTCTTCCTAGGTGGCTATGGCGTATTCCGCTTTATTGCCGAATTTGCACGCCAACCCGACGACTATCTCGGGCTGCTGACCTTGGGGCTGTCGATGGGGCAATGGTTGAGCGTCCCCATGATTGTTTTGGGTGTAGTCGGCTTCATCTTTTTCGGCAGCAGGAAAAATTAAACCTTTCCGACAAAAATGCCGTCTGAAACGCAAACTACATTCAGACGGCATTTTATTCCGCTCGAACCATCAATTTTTACCGCAACACGCCTTGTATTTTCTGCCGCTGCCGCACGGACAGGGATCATTCCTGCCTGTTTTTTCTCCTTCCCTGCGGACGGTTTGCGGTTTATTGATGACTGCCTGCCAGTAGCGGTAGATATCCGCCAATGCATAAGGCAACTCGGATTCCAGCTCCGCTAGCTCGCCTTCTGTGAATTGCAGACGGATAGAGCCGTTGTCCTCTTCGTCGTAAATACCGCCCAATGCCATGATGGGATAAAACAACTCTTCAAACTCTTCATCATCGACGGCTTCAAACCAATCGGTCGGCACAATATCCAAACCGTAAAGATAAGCATTGCACCATGTGTAAAAATCGCTGCTGCCGTCTTCGTTTTCATACAGCCACAAATCGGGCAGTTTTTTATCCGACATTGCGGCGGTTGTTTCCATCGCCATTGCCAAAACCAGCCGTTCGATTTCGGAACGTTCAGCAGCGGTAAATTGCGATTCGTCGCCCAACACTTCAGGCAGCCAGTCAAGCGGTGTCAATTTGTCCGGCCCGCTCAACAGTGCCGTCATAAAACCTTGAACTTCGTCGCAACGCATGGTATTGCCCTGTTCGCTTTTGGCATCCAACAATTCGCTCAACCGCTGTTTGGACGCTTCGGTAAATTTTTGGGAATCCATCATTTAACCTTTTAAAATGGGTCGGATACCTAATTATAATCGCAATATGCCGTCTGAAGCGTTTTCTACTTCAGACGGCATAACTTTCGCCCAACCGTTAAATCGTACCGCTGCCTTGCGCTTTCGGTTTGGCAGAACCAAATTCCAGCTTGCTCAAAGCGGAAAGGTAGGCTTTGGCGGTGGCGACCAAAACGTCGGTATCCGCGCCCTGACCGTTGACGACGCGGTTGCCGCGCGCCAGACGGACGCTGGTTTCGCCCTGGCTTTCCGTGCCTTGCGTGACGGCGTTGACGGAATAAATCTGCAAAGCCGCGCCGCTTTGCGCCACGCTCTCAATCGCTTTGAAAATCGCATCGACGGGACCGGAACCGCTGGCCGAAGCGCGTTTTTCTTCACCTTTGATGCTGAACACGATGTCGGCGCGCGGTTCTTCTCCGGTTTCGGTGCTGATTTTTTGGGAAATGAATTTGTAGCTTTCGGTATTCATATTGCCCATTTCGTCCGACACCAGCGCGTGCAGGTCTTCATCGAAGATTTCGCGTTTTTTGTCGGCGAGTTCTTTGAAGCGTGCAAATGCCGCGTTCAGTGCCTCTTCACTTTCCAACTCGATGCCCAAATCCGCCAGTTTGCTGCGGAACGCGCTGCGACCGGACAATTTGCCCAAAGTCAGGCGGTTGGTTGACCAGCCGACCGATTCGGCAGTCATGATTTCATAGGTTTCGGGGTGTTTCAATACGCCGTCCTGATGGATGCCTGATTCGTGTGCAAAGGCATTTGCGCCGACTACCGCCTTGTTGGGCTGAATCGGATAACCGGTAATGGTGGACACCAGTTTGGATACCGGCACGATTTGCGTGGTATCAATGCCGGTTTCCAAGCCGAAAAGGTCGTGGCGCACTTTCAACGCCATCACAATTTCTTCAAGGCTGGCATTGCCTGCGCGTTCGCCCAAACCGTTGATGGTACATTCCACCTGGCGCACGCCTGCCTGAACAGCAGCCAGCGAGTTGGCAACCGCCATACCCAAGTCGTTGTGGCAGTGGGTCGACCAGACTACTTTATCGCCGTTGGACACGCTTTTGATAATGTTGCTGATACGCTCGTACCATACGGAAGGGATGGAGTAGCCGACAGTATCGGGAATATTGATGGTGGTCGCGCCTGCTTCGATAACCGCCGTAAAGATTTTGGCGAGAAAGTCCAAATCCGAACGCACGGCGTCTTCGGCAGAAAATTCCACATCGTCGGTGTATTCTTTGGCAATTTTCACCGCTTTGACCGCCGCATCGATGACCTGCTGCGGCTTCATTTTCAGTTTGTGCTCCATGTGGATGGGGCTGGTGGCGATAAAGGTATGAATACGTTTTTTCGGTGCGGGAGAAACAGCTTCGCCTGCCTTACGCACATCGTTTTCAACGGCACGCGCCAGCGAGCAGACTGTAGATTTGGTGATAATTTTGGCAATCGCATTGACCGACTCGAAATCGCCCGGGCTGGCGGCGGCAAAACCCGCCTCAATCACATCCACGCCCATTTTCTCCAACTGGCGGGCAATGCGGATTTTCTCCTCTTTGGTCATGGATGCACCGGGCGACTGCTCGCCGTCGCGCATGGTGGTGTCGAAAATAATTACGCGGTTAGTCTGTGTCATTTCTGTTCTCTCCAGAGATTCGTTTTTTTGTAAAAAAGCATTCAAATCCAGCGGTCTGCCTTGCGCTTCCGCCAGCGCGGTCAACTTTTGCAGCTGCGCCAAAGGCAGCGACCCGCGCGTGCGCCATTTGTAGATGGCGGCGGTTGTTGCGGCATTTTCGGGATCGTGCCGTTTCAACGCTTCGGCAAGCGCGTTCACGCCGCCGAAATAGGCGACCAGACGGTCTATATCTAATTGCATGGTAGTCCTTGTCTAAAATCAATCTGCCCGCAGCAGAAATATGGACAGGATTATACGCATTTTAGACAAAACGGCAATATCAATTTGAAAGAATCTCAATAACTCATCATAGATTTTATTAATTTTATACATTTTGTCTATTTTATTGCAGGCGCGCCGCAATTGTTGACAATTGCGGCAGAACAGGGCAAATTCGACAGCAACAAACCAAACGCTACAAACGCAAAGAACAGAAACAATGAAATACAAGAGAATCGTATTTAAAGTCGGCACATCTTCGATTACCCATTCGGACGGCAGCCTCTCGCGCGGCAAAATCCAAACCATTACCCGCCAGCTTGCCGCATTGCATCATGCGGGACACGAGCTGGTCTTGGTTTCATCCGGCGCGGTTGCGGCAGGGTTCGGTGCGCTGGGTTTCAAAAAACGTCCGGTCAAAATCGCCGACAAACAGGCTTCCGCCGCCGTCGGGCAGGGGCTGCTAATGGAAGAATATACGGCAAACCTGTCTTCAGACGGCATCGTGTCCGCGCAAATCCTGCTCAGCCGCGCCGACTTTGCCGACAAACGCCGCTACCAAAATGCCGGCGGCGCGCTTTCCGTGCTGCTGCAACGCCGCGCGATTCCCATCATCAATGAAAACGATACGGTTTCGGTTGAGGAGTTGAAAATCGGCGACAACGACACATTGAGTGCGCAAGTGGCGGCGATGATACAGGCAGACCTTTTGGTGCTGCTGACCGACATAGACGGGCTTTACACCGGCAACCCGAACAGCAATCCCGATGCCGTACGGCTGGACAGAATCGAACACATCAACCATGAAATCATCGAAATGGCAGGCGGCGCGGGCTCGTCAAACGGCACGGGCGGTATGCTGACCAAAATCAAAGCGGCGACGATTGCGACCGAGTCCGGCGTACCGGTCTATATCTGTTCCTCGCTCAAACCCGATGCACTTGCCGAAGCGGCAGATAATCAGGCGGACGGCTCGTTTTTCGTCCCACGCACCAAAGGTTTGCGGACGCAGAAGCAATGGCTGGCGTTCTATTCCGAAAGCCGGGGCGGCGTTTATGTGGACGAAGGTGCGGAACACGCTTTGTCCGAACAGGGAAAAAGCCTGCTGATGTCGGGCATTGCCGGAATCGAAGGGCATTTCTCCCGTATGGACACCGTAACCGTGTACAGCAGCGCAAGCAAACAGCCTTTGGGCAAAGGGCGCGTCCTGTTCGGCTCTGCCGCCGCCGAAGACCTGCTCAAATCGCGTAAGGCGAAAGGCGTATTCATCCATCGGGACGACTGGATTTCCATCACGCCCGAAATACTCCTGCTTCTGACCGAATTTTAGAAAAGGAAACCCATGTCAAACACACAAAAACAGCTTGCCCTTGCCAAAGCGGCAAAAAAATCCGCCAACACGGCGGATACGGCAGAAAAAAACCGCGCGCTGCTTGCTATGGCGGACAGTCTGGAAGCGGCGGCGGAAGATATTTTGGCGGCAAACCGTTTGGATTTGGAAGCGGCGGCAGGCAAAATTCCCGAAAGCATGACCGACCGCCTTTTGTTGGACGGCAAACGCATTTGTGCGATGGCGGACGGCATCAGGGCGGTTGCCGCGCTGCCCGACCCCGTGGGCGAAATACTGGAAACCTCGACTTTGCCCAACGGCTTGGAAATCGTTAAAAAGCGCGTGGCGATGGGCGTTATCGGCATTATTTACGAAAGCCGCCCGAACGTTACTTCCGATGCGGCGGCTTTGGCACTGAAAAGCGGCAGCGCGGTCGTACTCCGCAGCGGCAAAGATGCATTCCAATCCGCACGCGCCATCGTTGCCGCCCTGAAAACGGGGTTGGCGCAAACCCGCATCTCCCCCGACGCGCTCCAGTTGATTGAAGACACCGGGCGCGAGGGCAGTTACGAAATGATGAGGGCGAAAGATTATCTAGACCTGCTGATTCCGCGCGGCGGGACGGGGCTGATACGGGCGGTGGTTGAAAATGCCGTCGTGCCGGTCATTGAAACGGGGACGGGCATCGTCCACATTTATATCGACAAGGACGCGGATTGGGACAAGGCGCTCCGTATCGTGTACAACGCCAAAACCAGCCGTCCGTCCGTGTGCAACTCGATGGAAGTGCTGCTGGTGCATGAAGACATTGCTGCCGACTTCCTGCCCAAGCTCGAACGGCTGTTGGTTCGCGACCGTATAGAAGCCGGACTGCCGCCCGTCCGCTTCCGTTTGGATTCGCAGGCGGCGCGGCATATCGGCGGCGAAGCGGCGGGTGCAGACGATTTCGATACCGAGTTTTTAGACTACATCCTCGCCGTGAAAACCGTCGCTTCGGTCGAAGAGGCGGTCGGGCACATCGAAACGCACGGCACGCACCATTCAGACGGCATCGTTACCGAAAACCGCCACGCTGCGGACTATTTCACGACCCATATCGATTCTGCCGCCGTGTATGTCAACGCGTCCACGCGCTTTACCGACGGCGGCGAATTCGGCTTGGGTTGCGAAATGGGCATCTCCACGCAAAAACTCCACGCCCGGGGTCCGATGGGTTTGAAAGAGCTGACAAGCTATAAATACATCATTCGGGGCGTTGGGCAGGTCAGGGAATAATCCGCATTCAAACGTCCGATAAAAATGCCGTCTGAAACAGTCTTCAGACGGCATTTCCATTTGCAAAAAATCAAGCATTGTCCAAGGGGACGAGAATCGTACGGTTGCCGTTGTGTTCCGGTGCGGACACAATGCCTTCCGCCTCCATCTGGTCAATCAGACGCGCGGCGCGGTTGTAGCCGATACGCAAGGCGCGCTGTACGCCCGAAATGCTGGCTTTGCGCGTTTTCAGGACAACGGATACGGCCTCGTCGTACATCGGATCGGCTTCGCCGTCGCCGCTGCGCCCGATGCCGGGCAGCTCTTCGCTGCCGCCGCCGCTCAAAATATCGTCAACATAGTCCGGCTCGCCAAACTGCTTCAAATATTCGACCACGCGGTGCACCTCTTCATCCGAGGCAAACGCGCCGTGAACGCGTTGCGGATAGGCCGTACCCGGCGGCAGGAACAGCATATCGCCCTGACCGAGCAGGTTTTCCGCGCCCATTTGGTCGAGAATCGTGCGGCTGTCGATTTTGCTGGACACTTGGAACGCGATGCGCGTCGGGATGTTCGCCTTAATCAACCCTGTAATCACATCGACGCTGGGGCGTTGTGTGGCAAGAATCAGATGGATGCCTGCCGCGCGGGCTTTCTGGGCGAGGCGGGCAATCAGTTCTTCGATTTTCTTGCCCGCCGTCATCATCAAATCGGCAAACTCATCGACCACGACCACGATAAACGGCAGTTTTTCCAAAGGTTCGGGATCGTCGGGCGTGAGGCTGAACGGGTTGCCGATTTTTTCTCCCCTTGCTGCGGCTTCGGCGATTTTTTGGTTGAAGCCCGCAAGATTGCGCACGCCCATAAAGCTCATCAGGCGGTAGCGTTTTTCCATTTCGTTAACACACCAGTTCAGCGCGTTTGCCGCCAGCTTCATATCGGTAACGACAGGGGCAAGCAAGTGAGGGATGCCTTCGTAAATGCTCAATTCCAGCATTTTCGGATCGATCATAATCATACGCACGTCTTCCGGCGCGGCTTTGAAAAGCATAGACAGAATCATCGCGTTGACACCCACCGATTTGCCCGAACCGGTCGTGCCGGCAACCAGCAAATGCGGTGCTTTGCCCAAGTCGGTTACGACGGGCTGTCCGGTGATGTCCTGACCGAGCGCGAGCGTCAGCTTGGATTTGGATTCGGCAAACTCGGGCGAATTGAAGATTTCGCTCAGGCGTATCATTTGGCGTTTCGGGTTCGGAAGTTCCAAACCCATGCAGGTTTTGCCGGGGATGGTTTCGACAACGCGGATAGAAGCCACGCCGAGCGAACGCGCCAAATCTTTTTCCAGATTCAGAACCGAATTGCCGCGAACGCCGACATCCGGTTCGATTTCATAACGCGTAATCACGGGGCCGGAATAGGAATCGACAACCTTGACCTTGACTTTGAATTCCGCCAATTTTTCTTCGATGGTGATGCTGTTTTCCAACAGCTCTTCTTCGGTTTGCGTCGCCTCGGGATTGAACAGCGGAGGCAGAAGCAGGTCGGTTGTCGGCAGGTGTTCGGATTCCGCACCGGTTTCTTCCGATTTGAACGCCTCTTCATCCGCTTCCGTATCCGATGCCCGGCGGGACGGGCGTTCAGACGGCACATCTTCAAACGGACAAACCGCCCGACTGTCATGCCCGAACGCTCCGTCATCGGACAAATATTGCCCGCTTGACCGCTCTGCCACACCCTCACTGCCGTCATCCGCAATAGCGTCGGTTTCCTCTTGCCAACCTCCATTCAAAACATCATCGGCAAGATGGTCGGTTTCAGCAATGCGGCTGCGTTGTGCCTGCTCGAATCCTGCCGGCGGTTCATAGGTACGGTTGTAGATTTCCGATACGGGCGGCGGCGGCAGAATATCGATTTCGGGCGTGAAAACTTTCGGCATTTCGGGCGGCTCGACCACCCACGCATCCGGCGCGGCCGGCTCTTCAATATGGATATCGGCAGTTTCATCATAAACCGACCCCCCGTATCCCACAGACGAAACAGTTTCCGTGAAAACATTTTCGGTTTCAGACGGCATTTCGATATCCCGTTTCCCGACAACCGTCCGACTTTCCGGAATCAGGCGCGAAATCCGCGCCTCCGCAGAAACCGTTGCCTTGTTCGGTTCTTTCAAATTGACGGAAACGCGGCGGCAGGCATCGTGGACGGCTGTGCCGTCTGAAACGGACTGCCCTTGGGAAACATCCGGGGATTTTGCCTCCGCCTGCCCTTTCCCCTGCCCTGCATGACGGCGGAACGGCGCATTCCGTGCATTTTCGGCTTTGACTACAGAAAAGGCAGACGGATGCTGCTTCTCAAAATACGGCTCAAATCCGTAATCCGCAGACTCGGAAAACGCTTCTTTGTCCGCATCGAACATACGGGAATACGTGCGTTGAAGCACAGGGTCGTCCAAACCGATAATCTGCAGCCCTTCCATCGGGGTATCGGACACGCGGACTTTGGGGGCCGCTGTTTCGTTTTTCTCAAATGCATCGATATAGCGTTTTTTCGTTTCCCTTAAAGCCGCGCTGTTTAAAGCACGCGTTGCTTCTTCCAAAGTGATTTCTTTAAAAACCGGACGGACGGGCGAAGTTTCGCTTTCAGACGGCATCAACCCTTCAGCAATACTCCTGTCGAATGGGA
This sequence comes from Neisseria blantyrii, assembly GCF_962747855.1. Classification (NCBI taxonomy): domain Bacteria; kingdom Pseudomonadati; phylum Pseudomonadota; class Betaproteobacteria; order Neisseriales; family Neisseriaceae; genus Neisseria; species Neisseria blantyrii. The sequence goes on along the minus strand of NZ_CAUIZY010000001.1, from coordinate 341,749 downwards.
TGCGGCGGTTGTCGATTACGGCAGTTGCAATGTCTTCCGTATCGGCAGCCTCTTCCTCCGCAGTTTCTGCTGCTTCCGTTTCCGCTTCTTCCGTCCCGTTTCCGCTGTCTGAATACCCGTCGGATGCGGTCGGAACATCCTCACGGTTTGCAGAAGCAGGCGGAACGGACCTGTCCGGTTCGGATTCGTGCGCCAGATAATTCCGGCAAAAACGGACAATATTAACGGAAAGCCAGCATACCGCCGCTTTGACCGCATGAAAAATCATCAGACCAAGCTCGAGAAAATTAGGCATCCTGTCTTGGATTTCAGGTAATTCCGCCTGTTGTCCCCCTTTATTTTCCTGCCATTCAGAAACTTCACGCACCCATTCCCGTTCGGATTGTGCTCGGATAAAAAACAAACCCGCAATAGCAAGCAACAAAATAATGATCAGAACTATCCAAAACATATGCAGTTTCCCGCAAAGCAAACGATTAAATAGGTATATTTTAACGTGTTTCCATTATAAACAAAACAACCTGACCGACAATTCGGTCAAAATCATTACAGCTTTCTGTTTGCCGCAGGCAGCACTATAATAGATGCTCTCTTATTCATCTTTACGGTATTGGCATGATTTTCCAAACAGTCTGGTTTTCAGATATGCTGCTGGGGGCTTCATGGATTGCACTCATCCTCCTATTGGCAGCTTCCGGACCGTCGGCATTCCGCTCGCTTGCCCGCTACCGTTCAGCCCTTCCCCTGTGTACCGTCATTTTTTCCGCAGCATGGTGTCTAAACGCCTCTGCCGGCGGCGGACAGCTTGCACAGATGAACTACCACCTGCTCGCCGTCAATCTGGTTGCACTGATGGTGGATACTTCCGCCGCCCTTTGGCTTGCCGCGCTGCTGATGCTGCCCTACTGCCTGCTGTTTGCCGGTTCTGCCGGCGCATATCCGCCGAACGCTTTGGTACTGATACTGCCCGCGCTGGCCGTCAACCGCCTGTCGCGTATGCTGGTCGACCGCCTGCCGCCCAATATTTTCATCTTTATTTTCGTCAACGGCTTTCTCGCTTCCGCCGCTGGCATTCTGCTGACCGGGCTGGTGCTGACCGGTATTTTGGATGCCGCAAACGCTTTTCCGTCCGAAATATTATGGACGACCGCCCTGCCCGTCTTTATTCTGCTGGCGTGGGCGGAGGCTTTCCTCAGCGGCATTTCAACTGCCATATTTGTTGCACTGAAGCCCCATTGGATCAACACTTTCGACGACAACCGCTATCTGAAGTCCGACCGCGGCATATGGCGGTAGCCTTCAGACGGCATAGACAGGCAAAACCATGCTTTCCAACATCATCCCTCTTTCCATCGGTGCAATATTCGGCACAACGGCGCGCTGGCTGCTCAACCTCGCCGTTCCCGCATCAATACCTCCGGTCACAGGCAACCTGTTTGCCAACTGGATAGGTGCTTTTCTTATCGGAATCTTTGCCGAAACCGTCAACCACCCACAATGGAAGCTGCTGCTGATTACCGGTTTTCTCGGCAGCCTGACCACGCTTTCCGGATTTTCACTGGAAACCGTAACCCTACTCCAATCGAATCGTCCCGCTTCAGCACTTGCCAATATTTTCCTGCACACGGCAGGTTCGCTGCTGCTGACCTGGCTCGGGCTGAAGATAGGGGCGGCAGTCAAATAATTGCAAAAAATTGCCTCCCTTTGTTTTGACATAATTTATGTATAATCAAGAAAGCATAAAGAGGACAAATTACTATAGTGTAAACGGAATCACATAGAGCAATTCCAATGGTACAAAAAAATGATAAATGGAAGAATATAGCTTTGTTTTTAATAGAGTTACCTATTGTTAGCTTTTTAGCATTCTTTACACTGGATGGTCATCATAGTTTGATAACATATAAAGAGCATCCATGGTCAATTTTCATGCAGAGGTTTGTATTTACTTCTGCCCCTATATTAATTGTTGAAATTCTTGTTTTTTCTTCTATAAACTTGATTTTTATGTTATTATCTAAGGAGGAAGCATATAAAGGTGTCGTCACTAAAAGGTTTTTTATAAAACATGTTTTATATTTATTATTAATGGTTCTCACGGTACTCTTCATCAAGTTCTTAATATTTGATTATTGTTAACAGTGAAAAATCTTCTTTAAAGTTATAATTCTCAAGAATTTACATATATTAGAAATCAAATAATAATCAGCGTTCAAAATGAAAATAAAGAATATTTTAATTGTCTTTATAATCGTAGGAGGTATATCTTATGTTCTTTACTGTTCATTAATTACAGATTTTTTATTAAAGTATGGTGGAACAATACATACAAAAGCAGTTGTTGAAGAGAGATTAACAGGTAAGAGTTCATATCCGGTTCTTCGTTATAGATTTTTTTATCAGGGTCAAGCCTATATAGGTTTTGTATCAGAAATTTCATGTTTACGAGTGTCTGATACTATTAATGTTGTATTCTTAAAAAGTAATCCATCAATGAATAGACCATTATATAAAAAAAAGGAAGAACAATAAATCGGCTTCGGTTGTTTAAATACCGCCCGTGCCAATTACCGTTCTCAAATTCAAATTGGGCTTTTAGGTCTGTAACAAAGAAAAAGCCTTGAGAGGATAAACCTACCAAGGCTTTTTCTTAAAAAAAACGCTCTATTGCTGCGTCTAAAAATGCAAAAAAAGTAACCATCATAACCCTTTTGCCAAAATCAATATCATCATCCGATGAATGAATTGACGGTATATAAGACAGAACCAATAAACTAATAAACCTGTAAGAAAAATCAGTAACAAAGATATTCATTATTAACCATTCTTAAAAATTATCATGTTCGTTTGGGTAATTATCATCCCCTTTTCTCTCTTATTACTAAAGCACGAATGACTTTAAAGGACGCGCCCAGAGACAAGCCGAAAAGGCATATCTCATCCGCCAAACAAAATGCCCGCCGACTTACTCCGGCAGGCAGTTCAACACCCTGTCAATCCTTCATCAGCCAGTATTGCAAACCGATTAATGTCTTGCCGTCTTTAATTTCATCGTTTGCTAATGCCTGACGGACTTCATCTTTCGACATCAATACGGTTTCCGTAATCTCGTCTTCGTCATTGGCAAGCGTACTGCCCAAACGCACGTCTTCCGCTTCGAACAGATACATTTTTTCGTTGCAAAAACCGACCGCCGTATAAAAGCTGTACAGCAGGCGCACGCTGTCGGCAACATAAGGTGTTTCCTCCGCCAATTCTCTCAGCGCACACGCTGCCATATCCTCGCCCGCCACATCCAGCTTGCCCGCAGGAAGTTCCAATGTCGCCTGATTTGCCGCATAACGCCACTGCCGCACCAAAACGACCTTTTCATCATCCGTTACCGCCAACACGCATGCCGCGCCCGGATGCCGGATGACGATGCGCTGCCCTTCATTGCCGTTGGGCAGCCTGACCTTATCCCTGCTGATGCTGACGAAACCGCCCTCGTAAATGGTTTCGCCGCCTAATTTTACTTCCCTCAAATCCACTTCATATCTCCTTTCCGTTTCCTATTATGCCGTTCAATCTTCACGCTTGCCGCGCTCGATTTCCACGCCAACCTCGCGCACGCCTTCCAAAATACCCGGCTTGACGATTTTCACGCGCACCCACACCGCGCCGAAATATCCCAAAACCAAATCGGCAATATATTCCGCCAACGCTTCCAAAAGCAGGAAATCCTGTTCTTTCAGATGTCGGCGCAACGTTTCGCATACCTCGGCATAATGCACCGTATTAGCAATATCATCGTCCGAACCCGCTTTCTCGGGAACGCCGATGTCCAAATCGACAATCAGGGTCTGCAACCGTTCGCGCTCCCAGCCGTACACGCCGATAAGCGTATCCGCCTTCATGCCGTGCAAAAAGATTTTATCCATAATCCGCCCCGTTTTTTGCTAAAATAACCGCACCATTCTAAGTAAAGTACCGCAAATGTTCAACATACCGGCTGTTGCCGTTTCCTATTTAATCGGTTCACTGTCTTTCGCCGTCATTGTTTCCAAATATTACGGGATGGACGACCCGCGCACCTACGGATCGGGCAATCCCGGCGCGACCAATGTTTTACGCAGCGGCAAAAAAAAGGCGGCCGCGCTGACGCTTTTGGGCGATGCCGCCAAAGGTTTGGTTGCCGTTTTGCTTGCACGCGTGCTTCAAGAACCGCTCGGTTTATCCGACAGCGCAATTGCTGCCGTCGCACTCGCCGCGCTGGTCGGGCATATGTGGCCGGTGTTTTTCGGATTTAAGGGCGGCAAAGGCGTGGCAACGGCATTGGGCGTGCTTCTGGCACTCTCTCCCGCAACTGCCTTGGTCTGCGCGTTGATTTGGCTTGTGATGGCATTCGGCTTCAAGGTGTCCTCCCTTGCCGCATTAACCGCCACAATCGCCGCCCCCCTTGCCGCACTGTTTTTTATGCCCCACCCTTCTTGGATTTGGGCGACCGTCGCCATTGCCCTGCTGGTGTTGTTCCGCCACAAAAGCAATATCAGCAACCTGCTTAAAGGCAAAGAAGGCAAAATCGGCGAAAAACGCTGATTCGGCATTTGTTTTCCATTACGTCATGCCGTCTGAAACCATATTCCCGCGTTCAGACGGCATTTCCGCACAAACGGCTTTCATACCATGCTCAGTTACAGACACGCATTCCACGCCGGCAACCACGCCGATATGCTCAAACACTTTACCTTGTTTTTAGTACTGCAATATTTCAACCGCAAAGACAAGCCCTACTGGTACATCGACACGCACGGCGGCGCGGGTGTGTACAATCTCGAAGGCAGCGAGGCGCAAAAAGTCGGCGAATACCGGCAAGGCATCGCCCTGCTCCGACAGGCGCAAAACCTGCCTGCCGAACTGTCTGACTTTGCCGCGCACATACAAAAAATCCTGCCCTCGCCCGAACTTTACTGCGGCTCTCCGTGGCTGGCACAGTCCATGACCCGTGCGACCGACAAACTCCGACTGTTCGAATTGCATCCTGCCGATTTCATCCGCCTGCAAAACAATATGGACGAAGCAGGATTGGGCAAACGCGGACAAGTATTGCGCGAAGACGGTTACAAAGGGCTGATTTCCCTGCTGCCGCCCCCGCCGCGCCGCGCCGCCGTCCTCATCGACCCGCCTTACGAGGAAAAACAAGACTACCGGCGTGTAACGGAAACGCTGAAAGCCGCTTTAAAACGTTTTGAGTCCGGCTGTTATCTCATCTGGTATCCCAGCCTCAGCCGCGAAGAAAGCCGCAAGCTGCCCGAAGAACTGAAAAAACTCGTTCCCGACAACTTCCTCCATGCCGAACTTCACGTCCACGCGCCGAAAGCCGACGGCTTCGGTATGCACGGCAGCGGAATGTTCGTCATCAATCCGCCCTATCTGTTAGCGGAACAATTGGCGGCAAACCTCCCCGCCCTGACGCGGCTGCTGGCGCAAGACGAAGGCGCGCGCTACCTGTTGGACAGCAAAATCCGCTGACCCCGATGCCGTCTGAAACCCTTCAGACGGCATCTCCCGTCAAACAAACAAAACCGGACGATATACCGGCAGTCGGCACTTTTATAGTGGATTGAATTTAAATCAGGACAAGGCGACGAAGCCGCAGACAGTACAAATAGTACGGCAAGGCGAGGCAACGCCGTACTGGTTTAAATTTAATCCACTATAAGAATAAATATCCCCTCATCCGCCTGCCGCGTTCCGACTTGCCCCGCGCCGTTTTTTTCCACTACAATCCCACACAATATTTGGCTGAACGCGCCAAAGGAACGCCCCGCAGCAATCTGCCGCCTTTCAGACGGCATAAACCTTTCCGAAACGAGCAAACTATGGACACACTGACCCGATTCCTCCCCGAACACCTGCAACAAAACCGGCTGCCCGAAGCGCTCGGCGGCGTTTTACTGTCCGTCGTTTCCGCCTGCACCGAAATCAACGCCAAAGTCCGCCTCGGCGCACTGGCCGGCGTATTGGGCATGGCGGGCACGGGCAATATTCAGGGCGAAGACCAGAAAAAACTGGATGTTATCGCCAACAACATTATGATTGACACCCTCAAAGCCAACCCTGCCGTTGCCGGTTTGGCAAGCGAGGAAGAAGACACTTTCGTAAGTGCCGGTGAAAACGGACGCTATCTCGTCCTATTCGACCCTTTAGACGGATCGTCCAATATTGATGTCAACATTTCCGTCGGTACGATTTTCTCCATCCTTGAAAAACCCGAAGGCGCATTGGCAACCGAATCATTCCTTCAAACGGGCAGACAGCAGCTTGCCGCTGGTTACGTTCTTTACGGGCCTCAAACCCAGCTCGTATTCACACTTGGGCACGGCGTGTATATGTTCACGCTCAATGCCGAAAACGAATTTGTGCTGACCAAAGAAAACCCGAAAGTACCGGAAAGCACCAAAGAATTTGCCATCAATATGTCCAACCGCCGCCACTGGCTGCCCCCCGTCCAACAATACATCGACGAACTCTTGGCGGGCGAAACCGGTACACGCGGCAAAAACTACAATATGCGCTGGGTAGCCAGTATGGTTGCCGAAATCCACCGCATCCTGATGCGCGGCGGCGTGTTCATGTATCCGCAAGACAAACGCGACCCCGCCAAACCCGGCAAACTGCGCCTGATGTACGAAGCCAACCCTATGGCCCTGATACTCGAACAGGCGGGCGCATCGGCAAGCAACGCATATCAGACCATGCTCGACATACAGCCCGAAAGCCTGCACCAGCGCGTCGCCGTCATTATGGGCAGCCGCGAAGAAGTGGATTACCTCGACCGCCTGCATTCAAAATAAACAGGCTGCCTGACCGATAAAGAAGGGCGGCAGCGCGCATCCGACGCTGCCGCCGATATTTCGTACACAGCCTTAAAAAGATAGAAAACCGCCTTTCCGAACGGAAAAAATGCCGTCTGAAAACTTTTCAGACGGCATTTCAAAAACTCAAACCCGAATTATTTGCCCGCTGCTTTTTGCAGAATAGCGTACAACTCGTCTTTCAGTTTCAATTTGGCTTTTTTCAGCTCATCGATGGTTTCCGCACCGCTGGTAACCGGATTGTTGACCAGACCGGTAATTTTATCGTCCAGCTCGTTGTGTTCGTCGAACAGACGGGCGAAGTGGGAATCTTCCTGTTTCAATTTGGAAATCAAATCACGGTATTCTGGGAACATATCGCTTTCCTCTCTTGGTTTACGGTTAAAAAGTCAAACTGAATCTTTACATTAATTATAACAAAGATAATATTTTTATCCAGTGTTTTGTTACACACGGCAACACCGCCCGCAGAAAACCGCCCCACCGTCCGACAAAATCGTTGACAATCCTCCGCTTTACGCATAAATTTTCAATAATTAACCCTGACCACACAAAGGAATCAAGAGATGTTTTCAAAAAGCGTAACCATCACCCAATATGATCCCGAACTGGCAGCCGCCATTGCCCAAGAAGACCAACGCCAGCAAGACCACGTCGAGCTGATTGCCTCTGAAAACTACGTCAGCTGCGCCGTTATGGAAGCGCAAGGTTCCCAGCTGACCAACAAATACGCCGAAGGCTACCCCGGCAAACGCTACTACGGTGGCTGTGAATACGTCGATATTGTCGAACAATTGGCAATCGACCGCGTAAAAGAACTGTTTGGTGCCGCCTATGCCAACGTCCAACCGCACTCCGGTTCCCAAGCCAACCAAGCTGTGTACGCTTCTGTTTTGAAACCGGGCGACACCATTTTGGGTATGTCTCTGGCGCACGGCGGACACCTGACCCACGGCGCGAGCGTCAATATTTCCGGCAAACTCTACAATGCCGTTACTTACGGCTTGGATGAAAACGAAGTGCTCGATTATGCTGAAGTAGAACGCTTGGCTCTTGAACACAAACCTAAAATGATTGTGGCCGGTGCATCTGCCTACGCGTTGCAAATCGACTGGGCAAAATTCCGCGAAATCGCCGACAAAGTCGGCGCATACCTCTTTGTCGATATGGCGCACTACGCCGGACTGGTTGCCGGTGGCGAATATCCCAACCCTGTGCCGTTCTGCGACTTCGTAACTACCACCACCCACAAAACCCTGCGCGGTCCGCGCGGCGGCGTGATTCTGTGCCGCGACAACACGCACGAAAAAGCGTTAAACTCCGCCATCTTCCCGAGCCTGCAAGGCGGCCCGCTGATGCACGTCATCGCCGCCAAAGCCGTGGCGTTTAAAGAAGCGTTGCAACCCGAGTTCAAACAATACGCGAAACAAGTGAAAACCAACGCAGCCGCGATGGCAGAAGAACTGGTCAAACGCGGTTTGCGCATCGTTTCCGGCCGTACCGAAAGCCACGTTTTCCTCGTTGACCTGCAACCGATGAAAATCACCGGTAAAGCCGCCGAAGCCGCTTTGGGCAAAGCGCACATCACTGTCAACAAAAACGCCATCCCGAACGATCCGGAAAAACCGTTCGTTACCTCCGGCATCCGCATCGGCTCCGCCGCGATGACCACGCGCGGATTCAACGAAGCCGACGCGCGCGTATTGGCGAACTTGGTTGCCGATGTATTGGCTAATCCCGAAGACGAAGCCAACCTCGCCAAAGTCCGCGAACAAATTACCGAGCTTTGCAGCAAGTATCCCGTTTACGGTGCGTAAGCCTTTTTTAAAAACCAATGCCGTCTGAAACCTTTTCAGACGGCATTTACTTAAAATCCAAGCTATTAAAAGGAAGTGTCCGACAGTTTGGACGATTTCGTTTTTGTTTTCACCGTGTCCAAATGTCTTGCCTATGGCTTCGGGGGCATAGGGCGCAGCAGCATTGACTGCACTTTGTAACCCGCTGGCTCGGTAACGTTAAATAAAGGCCGTCTGAAAACGTATTTTTGTTGTTTCAGACGGCCTTTTGGCTTAAACCTTGAGAACCGCATGCGTGCATTCCATGCACATCCTACGTATTGAGTTTAGGTTTCATATGGGCCACGGCTTGCTTTCCAAATATGCTTTTATTTCATACATTAGATTATTTATATTAGGGGAAACTACATTTCCTGTTTTTCCTATTACAAGTAGACAATTATATTTTATTGCCCAATCAATGGTTTTCTGAATAAATTCAGTATAATCAAATCTTAAATCAAGTTCACACTCTATATCATCTGGCCAAACGGTAAGACTATTACCAAAATTATCACAAAACATGATTGCGTCTTTATCCCAAGACTCTTTCAATTTAAGCTGTTTTTTTGCTTCATTTATTATTGATGATAATATAACATCATTATCGATAAAGTAATTTTCAAAACTTTTATTCTCATTAAAATTCTGAAAACCATTAGATCGATACTCATCAAGTATAATATCTCTATTTGCATTAAATTTATTTCTGATAGCAGCTGATGGGATAAGGTAGTACCGATAATTCCAAATTGCCATTTTTATTTACTCCTATAACGAGGTCTATTAACATTACCTGATTCATTCAAGACATCAATAGGATTTTTCCAATTAGTATTAGGAACGGGAAAGTCAACTTTTTTAAATTTTAATTCATGTATCCTTCCAAGCAAGCCGTAGCCCGCATTAAACCTGTGCAGGTAAGGTGTGTGCGGTATGCACGCACGCGAGCTTGAATCTAATAAAAAAGGTCACCTGAAACATTTTTCCGGCTTTCAGACGACCTTTTGTCAAATATTATCGGCAGCGGCCCAATGCCAACTTTAAACCTGCTCCGATTTCTTCAGGGCTGTTATCCAATGATAAAATCACATCGTCTGCATCAATGGCATCCCACGCTTCCAGCTTGACATGGCGGCTCGGGCTGATTTTCAGGCAGCCGTTGTGCAGCCAAATATCCCCGCTCATCATGTTTTTAAATAGGGCGCGTCTGGTTTTATAGCCCAAGTTCCCGCATAGCTTGGCAACCCAATCCTCATAGCGTTGCCGAAATTTTTCGGTATCAAAAAAATCTTGGTCTTCTGGACTGTCATAAACGAAAGTCCTGCTGTTCGCCAACGCTTGCAAGACCGTCGTGCCTAAAGTTTCATTGTCGGTATCCAATGGCAGGATATGGGGGGATATAGGTGGTCTGGAGCATATCGCCCAAATCCTGACCATGTTTGAATAATCAAGGCTCTTTCATTTGCCTGATAGCCAGCCCAATAATCTTGTTCTTGATTGAAAGTCATTTATTCGATCTCCGTAATTTTGACTGTAATGTTTCAATTTTTGGCATACTCTACCACACGTTGCAACTGCAATCTTTGCTCCTTTACAGCCCCAAAAGTTTTTATATAAATAAATTGCCCTCTCCATTCTTTTAACCCTGAAACACAAATGCCGTCTGAAGCCTTTCAGACGGCATTTGTTGCTTTATATTCATTCTGTCCGCTTAGGCAAATTGCCGCGTAAACCCGACAAATTCCTCTTTTTTCGCCTTCGCCCTACCTGAATCAATCGCTTCCCGTGCGGCAGATATGCCGTCTGAAAACGAAGCAGCGATATTTCCGGCATACAGGGCGGCGGCGGTGTTGAGCAATACGATATCGCGCGCAGCCCCTTCTTTCCCATCCAGCACCTCGTTCATTTTCAACAAAGATTCCTGAGTATTGGCAACTTTGATTTCATCCAAATTGCGGCGGGTTTCGATACCGAAATCTTCTGGGCGGATGTCGTATTCGCTGATTTTTCCGTCTTTGAGTTCGGCAACGCGCGTTTTGCCCGTCAGTGTAATTTCATCCAAGCCGCCCTCCCCACAAACAACCAAAACGTGTTTGGAACCAAGTTGTTGCAATACTCTGGAAAGAATGCCGCACAAATCGGTATGGAACACGCCCAAAAGTTGGTTCGGCGCACCCGCAGGATTGGTCAATGGGCCCAAAATGTTGAAAATACTTCGGAAACCGAGCGAACGTCGTACCGGGGCGACATAGCGCATAGCGCTGTGGTGATTGGGGGCGAACATAAACCCGATACCGGTCTGCCTGATACTTTGGGCAACCTGTTCGGGAGTCAGGTTGAGGTTTGCGCCCATCTGCTCCACCACATCCGCCGCGCCGCTGGAAGATGAAACGGAACGCCCGCCGTGTTTGGCAACCTTCGCGCCTGCTGCTGCGGCAACAAACATCGAAGTCGTCGAAATATTGAAGGTTTTCGCGCCATCCCCGCCCGTACCGACGATATCGACCAGCCCCTCCGCATCCTCCAGCGGCACTTTTGTCGCAAACTCGCGCATCACGGCGGCGGCGGCGGTGATCTCGGAAACGGTTTCAACCTTGATACGCAATCCTGTCAAAATGGCCGCTATCTGCTCCGGCGGAACCTGTCCACTCATAATCTGACGCATCAAGTCGGTCATTTCATCGTAAAACAACTCGTTATTGCTGATTAATCGTTCGATGGCCTGTTGCGGTGTAATCATTTTTTGTCCTCCGTTCAATATTCGGACGAAAATGCCGTCTGAAGGGCTTCAGACGGCATCACGTCAGATTTTTTGCGGTTTGAAGTTTTGAAATTCGATTAAAAAATTGTTCAACATATCATGTCCGTGTTCGGTCAAGAGGGCTTCGGGGTGGAACTGCACGCCCTCGACGGCATATTCCTTATGGCGCACGCCCATAATCTCGCCGTCTTCCGTCCATGCCGTGATTTCCAAACATTCGGGCAGTGTGTCGCGTTCGATAACGAGGCTGTGATAACGCGTACAGGTAACCGGATTGGGCAAACCCTTAAACATACCCTTGCCCGAATGGTACACGGGCGACACCTTACCGTGCATCAGCGTTTTGGCACGGACTATCCTGCCGCCGAACGCCTCGCCTATCGTCTGATGCCCGAGGCACACGCCCATAATCGGCAGCCGTCCGGCAAAATGGCGCATCGCCGCCACGGAAATCCCCGCTTCTTTGGGCGAACACGGGCCGGGACCGATAACGAGATATTGCGGATTCAATGCCTCGATTTCCTCCAACGTAATATCATCGTTGCGGTGCACGGCGACTTCCTGCCCCAATTCTGCGAAATACTGGACGATGTTGTAAGTAAAACTGTCGTAATTGTCGATAAACAAAAGCATTTTGTGATTAACCTATTGATTTATAATTTGTTTATTATTAACTGCATTTCCGATACCCACATCCATACCCCTTATATCTTAGCGTGCCCGATGCGCCCTCGTGAATCTGGCGCAGAGCCTCGCGTTCTGACGAGTACGCCATTTTGCCACCTTTTCGATCGTTCGGGAACGTACCGTTTTTATGCACTCATAAATTTTGGTTATCCGATAGCCAAATATAGCGGCGTTCGTGTTCACATCATTAACTTCCCTAAAATTAGGGTTAATACAAATTAACGCCATTAAATATCACAACCGTATCATTTGAAAAACTTTTGCCTATGCCCTCTGAGTGTTCTCAAAATCTTATGATATAAAGAATGTAATGTTATATAATAACAAACTTTTGAAATGCGAAGAGAAGCCAAAATGGCACAAACCACACTCAAACCCATTGTTTTATCAATTCTTTTAATCAGCACTCCTATCCTCTCGCAAGCACATGGGACCGAACAGTCTATGGACTTAAAAACGGTTACCGTCGTCGGCAAAAGCCGTCCGCGTGCCACTTCGGGGCTGCTGCACACTTCAACCGCCTCCGATAAAATCATCTCCGGCGACACCTTGCGCCAAAAAGCCGTCAACTTGGGCGACGCTTTGGACGGCGTGCCGGGCGTCCACGCTTCGCAATACGGCGGCGGCGCGTCTGCTCCCGTTATTCGCGGTCAAACAGGCAGACGGATTAAAGTGTTGAACCATCACGGCGAAACAGGCGATATGGCGGATTTTTCTCCCGATCACGCCATTATGGTAGATACCGCCTTGTCGCAACAAGTCGAAATTTTGCGCGGGCCGGTTACGCTTTTATATAGTTCGGGTAATGTGGCCGGTTTGGTCGATGTTGCCGATGGCAAAATCCCCGAAAAAATGCCTGAAAACGGCGTATCGGGCGAACTCGGATTGCGTTTGAGCAGCGGCAATCTGGAAAAACTCACGTCCGGCGGCATCAATATCGGTTTGGGCAAAAACTTTGTATTGCATACCGAAGGCTTGTACCGCAAATCGGGCGATTACGCCGTACCGCGTTACCGCAATCTGAAACGACTGCCCGACAGCCATGCCGATTCCAAAACAGGCAGCATCGGGCTGTCTTGGGTAGGCGAAAAAGGCTTTATCGGCGTGGCGTACAGCGACCGCCGAGACCAGTACGGCCTGCCTGCCCACAGCCACGAATACGATGATTGCCACGCCGACATCATCTGGCAGAAGAGTCTGATCAACAAACGCTATTTGCAGCTTTATCCGCACCTGTTGACCGAAGAAGACATCGATTACGACAATCCGGGCTTAAGTTGTGGCTTCCACGACGACGACAATGCACACGCGCATACCCACAGCGGCAGACCGTGGATAGACCTGCGCAACAAACGCTACGAACTCCGCGCCGAATGGAAGCAGCCTCTCCCCGGTTTTGAAGCCCTGCGCGTGCATCTGAACCGCAACGACTACCACCACGACGAAAAAGCAGGCGATGCAGTAGAAAACTTCTTCAACAACAAAACACACAACGCCCGTATAGAGTTACGCCACCAACCCATAGGCCGTCTGAAAGGCAGCTGGGGCGTTCAATATTTACAACAAAAATCCAGTGCTTTATCTGCCACATCCGAAGCGGTCAAACAACCGATGCTGCTTGACAACAAAGTGCAACATTACAGCTTTTTCGGTGTAGAACAGGCAAACTGGGACAACTTCACGCTTGAAGGCGGCGTACGCGTGGAAAAACAAAAAGCCTCCATCCGGTACGACAAAGCATTGATTGATCGGGAAAACTACTACAACCAACCCCTACCCGACCTCGGCGCGCACCGCCAAACCGCCCGCTCGTTCGCACTTTCGGGCAACTGGTATTTCACGCCACAACACAAACTCAGCCTGACCGCCTCCCATCAGGAACGCCTGCTGTCAACGCAAGAGCTGTACGCGCACGGCAAACACGTCGCCACCAATACCTTTGAAGTCGGCAACAAACACCTCAACAAAGAGCGTTCCAACAACATCGAACTCGCGCTGGGCTACGAAGGCGACCGCTGGCAATACAATCTGGCACTCTACCGCAACCGCTTCGGCAACTACATTTACGCCCAAACCTTAAACGACGGACGCGGCCCCAAATCCATCGAAGACGACAGCGAAATGAAGCTCGTGCGCTACAACCAATCCGGCGCCGACTTCTACGGCGCAGAAGGCGAAATCTACTTCAAACCGACACCGCGCTACCGCATCGGCGTTTCCGGCGACTATGTACGAGGCCGTCTGAAAAACCTGCCGTCCCTACCCGGCAGGGAAGATGCTTACGGCAAGCGTCCCTTCATCGCACAAGCCGACCAAAACGCGCCGCGCGTTCCGGCTGCGCGCCTCGGCGTTCACCTGAAAGCCTCGCTGACCGACCGCATCGATGCCAATTTGGACTACTACCGCGTGTTCGCCCAAAACAAACTCGCCCGCTACGAAACGCGCACGCCCGGACACCATATGCTCAACCTCGGCGCAAACTACCGCCGCAATACGCGCTATGGCGAGTGGAATTGGTACGTCAAAGCCGACAACCTGCTCAACCAATCCGTTTACGCCCACAGCAGCTTCCTCTCTGATACGCCGCAAATGGGCCGAAGCTTTACCGGCGGCGTGAACGTGAAGTTTTAAAATCGGAAACGCAGGCAGCCTGAAAAACACCCGTAGGTCGGATACTTGTATCCGACACCAAAAGTTCCCTTGAAATCAAAATGTCGGATTCGAGAATCCGACCTACTGCTGCTAATCTACGTCGGCCCCAAACAAAAAGCCATGTTTTAAGCCGTCCGATATGAATTAATCTTGACGTATTTTTTTTTTTTTTTACTATAATTAATAAATAAGCTGCTTTGTTATTTTTTCGTTTATAAATTCAGAAGGAATAAAATTGAAACCTTATTTGTTGATTATAGTATGTTTTTTAACTGGATGCGGTGTGCGTTCCGTGCGACTGCCCGAATGGCAGGCAATTGATGGCAGCCGCACTGATGGTACGGTTACTTTGGCTTATGAGCAAAATTTCCGCTCCCGCTTAATACCCCGCATAGGACAAGATAACGAGGTGGCGAAAACTCGTTGCCGAGTTTGGGGTTACAACAGTGCCGAGGCGTTTGGCGGTTCGACACGAAGCTGCGTGGCAACTCCCGCACGCGCCAATGCCAAAGTGCCGTGTCTGATTTGGCGATTTGAAAAACGCTATCAATGTACCAACCATGTCAGCGATAAAGTGCAACACACACCAGTGCAATACACGCCAATGCAACAGCAGCCCATTCAAAACAACATCACGATTGAATTAAGTCCCACCAACGTACCGCAAGTTAAAACGAAACAAACCAAATAGGCAACCTGAAAACCCATTTCAGGCTGCCTGAGACCTTTGTAAAATTCCCCAAAATCCCCTAAAGTCCCACCAAGACATTTAGGGGATTTTCCATGAGCACCTTCTTCCGGCAAACCGCACAAGCCATGATTGTCAAACACATCGACCGCTTCCCACTATTGAAGTTGGATCAGGTGATTGATTGGCAGCCGATCGAACAGTACCTGAATCGTCAAAGAACCCGTTACCTCCGAGACCACCGCGGTCGTCCCGCCTATCCCCTGTTGTCCATGTTCAAAGCCGTCCTGCTCGGACAATGGCACAGCCTCTCCGATCCCAAACTCGAACACAGCCTCATCACCCGCATCGACTTCAACCTGTTTTGCCGTTTTTAGGCAAACAAAAAAGGTTTTCAGACGGCAGCCTGAAAACCTTTTTCTTACTTTAAACCAATTTTAAAACCAGCAATTAATCTTTCAACACATCTTGCACAGCCGCTTGAATTTTAGCTGCCGCCGCTTCGATTTAATGCTGTTCGGCAGATTGGTTTGCCGCTGTTTCAACCGGAGCAGCTTGTGAAGCAGGCTCGGATTCGGTTTGCGGCGCAGTCAGCGGCAGACGCGCCAATACCGTGCTGACGCCGGTTACTTTATCGCCAATCGCCACTTGCGCCTGCGCATCGACAGGCAGATACATATCCACGCGCGAACCGAAGCGGATAAAGCCATAGCGTTCGCCGCGAGACAGTTTCGCACCTGCTTGGGTGTAGCACAAAATACGACGCGCCACCAAACCGGCCACTTGAACAAAAGTAATTTCACGACCTGAAGCCGTAATTGCCAAAACCGCGTTGCGTTCGTTTTCCGTGCTGGCTTTGTCCAAATCCGCATTCACGAATTTGCCTTTGTTATAGACCACTTTTGTTACCGTACAATCGGCAGGCGATTTTTGCGAATGCACATTGAACACGTTCATAAAAATACTGATTTTCAAAGCATCAACATCACGATACGGATCGCGTGCGCGCTCGACCACCACGATACGGCCGTCAACAGGGCTCAACACCGCTTCAGGATTTTGCGGAATCTCACGCGCAGGGTCGCGGAAAAACTGCAGGGCAAATACGGTAAACACCCAAAACGGCAAAGACCACCAGCCGCAACACATCGACACCAGCAGGCTCAAAGCCAAACCGCCGCCGATAATCGGCCAGCCCTCACGGGCGATAATCGGGTGGGGGTAAAGACGGTTCATTTGTCATCCTTCTATTCAAGCGGGTTAAAATTGCCGACATTATAGCGGAATCTGACGTACTCCGCTGGCAAATGCCGTCTGAATCCTGCTTAAGACGTTATTTGATAAAGTGCTACAATAGCCGTTTCCTTCTTTTTCAGACGGCATTCACCATGTGCAACCATCATCCCAAACATTCACACGACAACGACACCATCCGCATCCGCGGCGCGCGCACGCATAATTTGAAAAACGTCGATTTGGACATTCCGCGCCACAAGCTGGTGGTGGTCACGGGGCTGTCGGGCAGCGGCAAGTCGTCGCTGGCGTTTGATACTTTATATGCCGAAGGCCAACGCCGTTATGTTGAAAGCCTTTCTGCCTATGCCCGTCAGTTTTTGCAGATGATGGACAAACCCGACGTCGATTTGATCGAAGGCCTGTCGCCTGCGATTTCTATCGAGCAAAAATCCACCAGCCACAATCCGCGTTCCACCGTCGGCACAGTAACGGAAATCCACGACTACCTGCGCCTTTTGTACGCCCGCGTCGGTACGCCGTATTGCCCCGAACACAATCTGCCGCTATCCAGCCAGACCGTGTCGCAGATGGTCAATGCCGTGTTGAAGCTGCCGGAAGACACGCGCGTGATGATTTTGGCGCCGGCAGTGCGCGAGCGTAAGGGCGAGTTTGTCGATTTCTTTGCCGACTTGCAGGCGCAGGGTTTTGCGCGGGTGCGCGTGGACGGCGAGGTCTATCAGTTGGACGAAGTGCCGAAGCTGGAAAAAAACATCAAGCACAACATCGACGTGGTCATCGACCGCGTGAAAGTAAAAGCCGACATCAAACAACGTCTAGCGGAAAGTTTTGAAACCGCGCTGCGCCACGGCAACGAGCGCGCGCTGGCGATGGAAATGGATAGCGGCGAAGAACATTGGTTTTCCGCGCGTTTTGCCTGCCCCGTGTGTTCGTACAGCCTGCCCGAATTAGAGCCGCGCCTGTTTTCGTTCAACAACCCGATGGGCTCCTGCCCGACTTGCGACGGCTTGGGCAACACCAATTTCTTCGACCCCGAAAAAGTGGTCGCCCATCCCGAATTGTCGCTGGCAACAGGCGCGATTGACGGCTGGGACAAGCGCAACCAGTTCTATTTCCAAATGATTCAGTCGCTGGCGCGGCATTACGGTTTCGACGTGCAGGCTGCTTGGGAAACGCTACCTGAAAAAGTAAAAAAAGTCGTGTTGCACGGTTCAGGCAAAGAAGTCATTGATTTCACTTACCTGTCCGAACGCGGCACCACCTTCAACCGCAGCCACGCCTTCGAAGGCATCATCCCCAATCTCGAACGCCGCTACCGTGAAACCGACAGCGAAACCGTGCGCGAAAAACTGCGCGAATACCAAAACCACCGCGCCTGCCTGAGCTGCGGCGGTGCACGTTTGCGCAAAGAAGCACGCTACGTTTACGTCAGTGGCGAACCCTTGCACGAAGTTTCCGCCTGGCCGCTGACCAAAACCCACCAATTCTTTGAAACGCTGGATTTGGACGGCAACAAAAAACAAATCGCCGAAAAAATCCTCAAAGAAATCACCGAGCGGCTCGGCTTCCTGATTAACGTCGGGCTGGATTACCTGAATCTCTCCCGTTCCGCTGAAACCCTCTCCGGCGGCGAAGCCCAGCGCATCCGCCTCGCCAGCCAAATCGGCAGCGGCCTGACCGGCGTGATGTACGTTTTGGACGAACCCTCCATCGGCCTGCACCAGCGCGACAACGACCGCCTGCTCGCCACCCTCAAACGCCTGCGCGATTTGGGCAACAGCGTGATTGTGGTCGAACACGACGAAGACGCCATCCGCGAAGCCGATTTCGTCGTCGATATGGGTCCGGGCGCAGGCGAACACGGCGGCAACGTACTGATTGCCGACACACCCGAAAACGTCGCCAAATGCGAAAACTCCGTTACCGGACAATACCTCAGCGGCAAAAAATCCATTGCCGTGCCGTCTGAACGCACGCCCGTCAATCCCGACCGAATGCTCGTCCTTAAAGGTGCGCGCGGCAACAACCTCAAAAACATTACCCTCGAATTGCCGCTCGGTTTGATTACCTGCATCACCGGCGTATCCGGCAGCGGCAAATCCACCCTGATTAACGACACCCTCGCCAAAATCACCGCCCGCGAGCTCAACCGCGCCCAAGAAGAACCTGCCCCATACGACGACATCACAGGGCTGGAACACCTCGACAAAGTCATCAACGTCGACCAATCCCCCATCGGCCGCACCCCCCGCTCCAACCCTGCTACCTACACCGGCCTGTTCACCCCCATCCGCGAACTCTTCGCCGGCGTGCCCCTTTCGCGCGAACGCGGCTACAACGTCGGCCGATTCTCCTTCAACGTCAAAGGCGGCCGCTGCGAAGCCTGCCAAGGCGACGGCGTGATTAAAGTCGAAATGCACTTTTTGCCCGACGTGTACGTCCCCTGCGAAGTCTGCCACGGCAAACGCTACAACCGCGAAACGCTCGAAATCCAATACAAAGGCAAAAACATCAGCCAAGTCCTCGACATGACCGTCGAAGAAGCCCGCGAATTTTTCGACGCCGTCCCCACCGTATCGCGCAAACTGCAAACCCTGATGGACGTAGGCCTCGGCTACATCCGCCTCGGCCAGTCCGCCACCACCCTCTCCGGCGGCGAAGCCCAGCGCGTCAAACTCGCCTTAGAACTGTCCAAACGCGACACCGGCAGAACACTCTACATCCTCGACGAACCCACCACCGGCCTGCACTTCGCCGATATCGCCCTGCTACTGGAAGTCATAGGCCGTCTGAAAGGCAAAGGCAACTCGATTGTGATTATTGAGCATAATCTGGACGTGATTAAAACTGCGGATTGGATTGTGGATTTGGGGCCGGAAGGCGGCGACGGAGGGGGAAGAATTATTGCTTCAGGTAGCCCCGAAGAAGTGGCGAAGGTTAAGGGGAGTTATACTGGGAAGTATTTGAAACCAATATTATGAGAGCTATTTTATATAAATATGAGGTATATCATGAATAATAATTTTTCTATTTCATATAAATTTAATAATTCATCAAGTGCTATTATCTGTTGCGATGATACATTGGATATTTTAAAACCTATACCAAATGAATCATTTGATTTAATTATTTCTTCGCCACCTTATAACATAGGGAAATCATATGAAAAAAAGGAAAATCTTAACAATTACTTGCTTTGGCAAGAAGAAGTTATATTGGAGTGTTTCAGAACCCTTAAAGACAAAGGAAGTATTGTTTGGCAGATTGGAAACTTTATAGAAAATGGCGAAATAATGCCTCTTGATTTTTATTTTTACCCAATCTTCAAAAAAATAGGTTTTAAATTAAGAAATCGTATCATCTGGCATTTTGAACATGGATTACATGCATCGAAGCGGTTATCAGGTAGGTATGAAACAGCACTTTGGTTTACAAAATCAGACAATTATACTTTTAATTTAGATGCAATTCGTGTGCCATCAAAATATCCTGGAAAAAGGCATTATAAAGGCGAAAAAAAAGGGCAACCAAGTGGAAACCCTTTAGGAAAAAATCCATCAGATTATTGGAAAATCATTACCAATGATGAATTTTATTTGGGAATAATGGACATTCCAAATGTAAAAGCAAATCATGTGGAAAAAACTATACACCCATGCCAATTTCCAGTAGAGTTAGTAGAACGATTTGTGCTCGCATTAACAGAAGAGAATAATATTGTTCTTGATCCATTTTCAGGAGTAGGTTCCACTGCTATTGCAGCATTAAAAAATAATCGAAGGGCGATGATAATTGATAAGGAAGAAGTGTATTGCAATATAGCTAGAGAAAGGATTAACAAATTAGAAAATGGTTCTCTTAAACTGAGACCCCTAGGAAAGCCTGTTCATAGGCCAACAGGTAAAGAAAAAGTAGCTAGTATTCCACAAGAGTGGATTCAGAATCAGGAGAGTTTATTATGAAAATAGTTGCAGAGTTTGATTTTAATAACGGGAAAGATGTTATTGAACAAAATTTTATTAATGAATTTAATGAAATAAAAAGAGCTATAAGTAATATAAATGCGGAATTATATAAAACAAAAGAAAGTAAAGAAAAAACAATGCTTGGGCAAATGTTATATTCCCCAAGTGAATTAAATGATGCTTTTGAAAACCAGTTAAATCCTTTAGGATGGAAAAATCATAAAGAATATTGCGACTATAAGAAGTATGGTACATATTTTGATGGTTATGTGCCTTCTGATTATGGCAAAACTCCACCGTATCGTGATATGGATTTTGTAAAAAATAAGTTAGGTATTGAAGTCCAATTTGGGAAATATGCTTTTATGGTTTATAACGTCTGTGCCAAAATGACTATATTTCGAAATTTAGGCATAATTGATGCAGGAATAGAAATTGTGCCTGTAAAAAATTTAGCAAATCAAATGAGTACAGGCGTATCCTATTTTGAACAGTTCGCGTGGGATTTATCAAATCGTGGAGTATCTGAAATAGATACTCCTGTGTTAATTCTTGGAATAGATGTATAAATTTAGCAAGCTGTAGCCTGCATATCCAAATAACCGCGTGTGTGCGGTACGCACGCACGCGGTTATTTGATTGACGGTTTGCCATTTTCAAATTTGCTTTCGAAGCTGCTATTTTTCAAACGGCCTCAAATACCCATACGGCCTACCCATCAACCCCTAAACCATCCACCTAAAACAAAAAACAAACCAATGTGCAGGCTGCTTTTCAAATTCGTTGAAGCTTCGTTTTGAGCAAGCTACCATTCAAATATCCCATCAATAAAGGCTACCTGAAAACGAACGAAGCAAGTCGTAGCCTGCATACCCGACCGACCGCGTGCGTGGCTGTGCCACACGCCCTACCTGTGAATTACACGGAACTTCAAAGCCAACGTGTAGGGTGTGTGCGGTACGCACGCACGCGCTTGCTTGATTGACGGCTTGCCGTTTCAACTTTTAACTTCGTTGAAGCTAGTGCTTTCAGACGGCCTCCAATGCCGTCTGAAAACATCAGCTTCAACAAAGTCAAAACCTTAAACAATAAACTATTCCTTCTCCAACTCTCAAACCACAAACAAAAATCCTATGGCGCGTTATCGCAGAAACTTCATTGCCGGCGGCACATTCTGTTTCACTGTCAAACCCGCCGCCCCAAAATCGCACCTGCTTGTCGAACATATCGGCTTCGCGTACAGCCTATATGGATGTGCCAAAACAATATCCCTTTGAAACCGTCGCCGTATGCGTGCTGCCGAACCATATCCACGCCATTTGGACGCTGCCGCCCGACGATGCGGATTATTCCCTACTCCGGCGGCTGATTAAAACCAAATTCTCCGCATATTCCCCTCATACTAAAAACTTATCCGCCGGCAAACAGCGGCGGCACGAACGCGGTATTTGGCAACGGTGTTTTTACGGACACACCGTGCGCGATGAAACGGATTTGCAGCATCGTGCGGACTACATCCATTCCAATCCTATCAAACAAGGAATGTCGCGTGCTAAAACAGAATCCCGCAAAAAATAATATCAGTCTTTTCAAATGCGATACTTATCATTCCCTGACTTTAAGAAAGATGCGTGCAACCTGACTTATGGGTTTGCTCCTGTTTGACCGATAAATATTCTGACTGCCTCAAAAGAGAAAAAATAATGTGGGTATGTTGAGGCTGCCTCTTTTTGAAATGACAAACAAAATGCCGTCTGAAACCCGATTTCCGGTTTCAGACGGCATTTGATGTCCAATCAGTTGTCAAACCTGATTATGCCAAACCTTTTGCTTTCAACACTTCCAGCATCGTCGTGCCCAACTCGGCAGGGCTGCGGGTGTAAGCGATGCCGGCTTTTTCGAAAGCGGCGAATTTTTCTTCGGCAGTACCTTTACCGCCGGAAATAATCGCACCGGCGTGGCCCATACGTTTGCCTTTAGGAGCGGTAACACCGGCAATGTAACCTACAACAGGTTTGGTTACGTTGGATTGGATGTATTCGGCTGCTTCTTCTTCCGCAGTACCGCCGATTTCACCGATCATAATAATCGCGTCGGTATCCGGGTCTTCTTGGAAGAGTTTCAGTGCGTCGATTTGGTTCATACCAGGAATCGGGTCGCCGCCGATACCGATACAGGTTGATTGACCCAAGCCTAGTTTGGTGGTTTGTGCCACGGCTTCGTAAGTTAATGTACCGGAACGGGAAATAATACCGATGCGGCCCGGAGTGTGGATGTGCCCCGGCATAATACCGATTTTGCACTCGCCCGGAGTAATCACGCCCGGGCAGTTAGGGCCGACCAAACGGGTACCGTTGCCGTTGGTTTCCAAGTAACGTTTGGCTTTGAGCATGTCCAGAGTAGGCACGCCTTCGGTAATCACAACGACCAAGCCTACGCCTGAATCAACGGCTTCAACGATAGAATCCAACACAAACGGAGCGGGAACGTAAATTACGGATGCGTCAGCGCCGGTTTCTTTAACGGCTTCTTTCATGGTATTGAACACGGGCAGGTTCAGGTGGGTTTGACCGCCTTTGCCCGGAGTAACGCCGCCGACAACTTTAGTGCCGTAAGCCAGAGCTTGTTCGGAGTGAAAAGTACCGTTTTTACCGGTGAAACCTTGAACCAATACTTTGGTGTCTTTATTAATCAATACGCTCATTCTTTTCTCCTTAGGCGTTTACGGCTGCAACAATTTTTTCGGCTGCGTCATTCAGGCCGTCTGCAGAAGTCAGTTTCAGACCTGATTCGTTCAGGATTCTTGCGCCGAGTTCGGCGTTGTTACCTTCCAAACGAACAACGACAGGAACGTTGACGTTGATTTCTTTAACGGCTGCCACGATGGCTTCCGCAATCATATCGCAACGTACGATACCGCCGAAGATGTTGATCAATACGCCTTTAACGGATTTGTCTTCCAGAATCAGTTTGAACGCTTCAACCACGCGGTCTTTGGTTGCGCCGCCGCCAACGTCCAAGAAGTTGGCAGGTTGGCCGCCTTTCAGTTTGATGATGTCCATAGTGGCCATCGCCAAACCTGCGCCATTAACCATACAGCCGATGTTGCCTTCCAGGGCAACATAGTTCAGGTCGAATTCGGAAGCTTTCAGCTCACGTTCGTTTTCTTGAGATTTGTCGCGCAATTCAGCGATTTTTGGCAGGCGGTAGAGCGCGTTGCTGTCGATGCCGATTTTACCGTCCACGCAAGCCAGCGCGCCGTTTTCACGGACTGCCAATGGGTTTACTTCAAACAGGGCGAAGTCATTTTCGACAAACGCTTTGTACGCACCGGTCATCAGTTTGACGAACTCGTTGATTTGTTTGTCTTTCAAGCCCAGTTGGAAGGCAACTTCGCGAGCTTGGCAAGGTTGCAGGCCGACCAGCGGATCAACGGTTACTTTGAAGATTTTTTCTGGAGTTTCGGCAGCAACTTTTTCGATTTCCACGCCGCCTTCGGTAGAAGCCATGAATGTAACGCGGCGGGTAGAACGGTCAACCACTGCGCCCAAGTACAGCTCGGTTTGAACCGGATACATGTCTTCGCAAACCAAAACGCTGTTGACAGGTTGGCCGTTGGCATCGGTTTGGTAAGTTACCAAGTTGGTACCAATCAGGCTTTCAGCTACTTCTTTAGCTTCTTCGCGGCTTTTAACGACTTTTACGCCGCCCGCTTTACCGCGGCCGCCGGCGTGTACTTGTGCTTTGACAACAGCGAATTTGCCGCCCAATTTGTCGTAAGCTGCAGCGGCTTCTTCGCCGTTGTGTGCCAAAATACCGCCTTGTACGGGCAAACCGTAGCTAGCCAGCAGTTCTTTAGCCTGATACTCGTGTAAATTCATGGATTTCTCCTTAAGGTGAGTGGGTTTTAGGAATCGCCCTGCGGCCAATCCCATATTTTCAGACGGCCCTACTATTTACTGAAGGGCAACCACATCCGCGCCAGCAGATACATAGTTGCACCGCCTCCTCCGAGAATAAAAAAGACAATGCCTTTTTTACGCGAATTCGGGCAGAGCAGATAAACGGCAAGGCTGAAACTGATAAACAACAATGCCACGCGCCAAACCAATTCTTTATCTTTGAAACGGTTGAGCGTATAAGTTTCGGTTATCATCACATACATCTGCCACAATGCGGCCATACACATGCTGATGATGCCCGCCGGTATAAAGAAAATACCGACTATTTCTTTGTTCATAATGAATGTAAATGCTGTGTGTTTGTCTGACGGAATTATAAATCAGAAAACGAAGCGCTCGAAACATTCAATTTGTCGAAGGCCTTAAGGCCGCCTGAAAAGTTTCAGACGGCCTTAAGGTCTATCAACCGTGCAAAGCGCGTTTGTCGGCCGCCAATGCAGCTTCGTGAACCACTTCGGACAAGGTTGGGTGGGCATGGATAATGCGGGCGATGTCTTCGCTGCTGGCGAAGAATTCGAGCGCAGTCACGCCTTCGGTAACCAATTCGCTGACAACTGGGCCGATCATGTGTACGCCCAAGATACGGTCGGTTTTGGCATCTGCCAACACTTTAACCGTGCCTTTGGCTTTGCCCATGGCCAATGCGCGACCGTTTGCGCCGAAACCTGAAGTACCTTTTTTGTACTCCACGCCTTCGGCTTTGAGTTGCTCTTCGGTTTTACCCACCCAAGCAATTTCAGGGTCGGTGTAAATAACAAACGGTACGTTGTTGAAGTCGATATGCGGTTTTTGACCGGCAATGCGCTCGGCAACGGCTACGCCTTCGTCGCTGGCTTTGTGTGCCAACATCGGGCCGCGGACCACGTCGCCGATTGCCCATACGTTAGGCAGGTTGGTACGGCATTCGCCATCTACTTTGATAAAGCCGCGTTCGTCTTTTTCCAAGCCTACGGCTTCGGCGTTCAGGCCTTTGGTGTTTGGAATACGGCCGATGGCAACGATCAGTTTGTCGAATACTTCGGTTTTGGCTTCGCCGGCAGCAGTTTCGTAAGCAACGGAAACGCCTTTGCCTTCAGATTTGATGTCGCCGATTTTCACGCCCAATTCGATGTTCAAACCTTGCTCTTTGGTGAAGTATTTGAAGGCTTCTTTGGCGATTTGTTGGTCTGCGGCAGCCAGGAAGGTCGGCGCGGCTTCAAGAATAGTAACTTCCGCACCCACGCGGTTCCATACGGAACCCATTTCCAAACCAATCACGCCGGAACCGATCACGCCGAGTTTGGCAGGTACTTCGGTCAGGTTCAATGCGCCTTCGTTGTCCAATACGTTCACATTGTCGATGGCGACTTGTGGCAGCGGACGCGGTACGGAACCGGTCGCTACGATGACGTGTTTGGCTTCGATAACGGTTTTCTCGCCTTTGTTATCGACTTCGATTTGGTAAGCATCGCCGTTTTTGCCGGCAAAGGAAGCTGTACCGAACAGGCTGGTTACTTTGTTTTTTTGGAACAGGAATTTCACGCCGCCGGTCAGTTTGGTCACGATGGCATCTTTGCGCTCAATCATTTTGGCCGCGTCGAATTTTACGTCGCCGACAGTGATGCCGTGTTCGGCAAACTCGTGTTGCGCTGCGTGGAAATGTTCGCTGGATTGCAACAGGGCTTTGGAAGGGATACAGCCTACGTTCAAGCAAGTACCGCCCAAGGCAGGGGCATCGCCAGCTTTGTTGACGCCTGCATCGACGCAAGCGGTTTTGAAACCCAGTTGCGCGGCACGGATCGCGGCAACGTATCCGCCCGGGCCTGCACCAATCACTACTACATCATATTGAGACATCGTGTCATCCTTTGCTTTTGGCAGTATCTCAAAATAAAAACGATACTTTTTGTTTCTTTTTTATTTTGAATGACTGCGTTTTGATGGTTTTAAGAAAAGGCCGTCTGAAAGTCCATATCTGTCGATTCATTCGAATCAAATGTTTCAGACGGCCTCAATCGTTCGTTGAGCCTATTGTAGCACGATACTACATTACGCTACATCTAAATAAAAATTCAGACGGCCTTTTCATTAATAAATAAAAGGCCGTCTGAAACGATTACAGATCCAACAACAGGCGTGCTGGGTCTTCCAACGCGTCTTTAATGGCTACCAAGGTCAATACAGCTTCGCGGCCGTCAATGATACGGTGGTCGTAAGACAGAGCCAGATACATCATTGGACGGACAACAACTTGACCGTTTTCAACCACAGCGCGCTCTTTAGTAGCGTGCATACCCAAAATCGCAGATTGAGGCGGGTTGATGATCGGGGTGGACATCATAGAACCGAAAGTACCGCCGTTGGTAATACTGAATGTACCGCCGGTCAAATCTTCGATAGCGATTTTGCCGTCTTTGGCTTTTTTCGCGTAATCAACAATTGCTTGTTCGATATCGGCAATGCTCATTTGGTCGGCATCGCGCAGGATGGGCACAACCAAACCGCGCGGGCTGCCAATCGCGATACCGATGTCGAAGTAGCCGTGGTACACGATGTCTTTGCCGTCAACAGAAGCATTCACAACCGGGTATTTTTTCAGGGCGGCGACAGCGGCTTTAACGAAGAAGGACATAAAGCCCAATTTCACGCCGTGTTCTTTCTCGAATTTTTCTTTGTACTTCGCACGCAAGTCCATGATTGGTTTCATGTTGACTTCGTTGAATGTAGTCAGAATAGCGTTTTCTTGTTGAGAAGCTAAGAGGCGTTCTGCAACACGGGCACGCAGGCGGCTCATCGGTACGCGTTCTTCAGGACGTGCGCCGACAGGAAGTGCAACAGCAGGAGCAGCGGCTGCGGCAGGTTTGGCAGCGGCATTTTGTACGTCTTCTTTCAAGACTCGACCGTCACGGCCGGAACCTTGCAATGTGTTCACGTCAACACCGGTCTCGGCAGCCAGTTTGGCAGCGGCAGGCATAGCGGCGTTGTTTTGTGCGGCAGCTGGAGCGGCAGCTGGGGCTGCTTCGGCAGGAGCGGCAGCTGGGGCTTCAGCAGCGGCAGTGGCAGCAGTATCGATGCGTGCCAAAACTTGGTCGGCAACAACGGTTTCGCCGTCTTGCGCTACGATTTCAACCAATACGCCGGCTTGTGGGGAAGGTACTTCCAAAACCACTTTGTCAGTTTCGATATCGATCAAGATTTCGTCACGGGCAACTGCTTCGCCAACTTTTTTCTTCCATTCCAAGAGCGTGCCTTCAGATACGCTTTCAGACAGCATAGGTACTTTTACATCAATAATCATTTTGTGTCTCCAATGGCCCTTTCAGACGGCCTGTTGTGTGTTTTTAATTCTGCATATGGGCATTCCACCTGAACAATTTCAAACGGAATGCCGCTAGGCTTACAACGCCAAAGCGTCTTCAACCAATTGTTTCAATTGAGCAATGTGTTTGCTTGAGTAGCCCACTGCAGGCGATGCGCTGCTTGGACGACCGGCATAAGACAGTTTTTGCCCTTCGCTGATAACGCCTTCGATGCGGTGGCGGATTTGGTAGAACGCGCCTTGGTTTTTCGGCTCTTCTTGCGCCCAAACCACAGA
Source organism: Neisseria blantyrii (assembly GCF_962747855.1). NCBI lineage: Bacteria > Pseudomonadati > Pseudomonadota > Betaproteobacteria > Neisseriales > Neisseriaceae > Neisseria > Neisseria blantyrii. The sequence goes on along the minus strand of NZ_CAUIZY010000001.1, from coordinate 313,511 downwards.
TTTTGCGTTCGGATATTTCGCCAGTTCAGCTTTAACCTCTTCGTATGGGAACGGATACAGCTGCTCAACGCGGACAATCGCAACATCATTTTCCAGTTTACGCTCGGTACGGCCTGCTTCCAAGTCATAGTAAACCTGACCAGCACACAAGACTACGCGTTTCACGCTGTCCTTGCTTGCGCGTTCGGCGGTATCGCCGATAACCGGACGGAAAGTCGAACCTTCGGTGAAGTTTTCCAGCGGGCTCATTGCACCTTTGAAGCGCAACAGGCGTTTGGACATGAAAATCACCAGCGGTTTGCGGTATGAACCCAAGACTTGGCGTTGCAAGAGGTGGAACATTTGCGACGCTTCAGACGGCATGATGACTTGCATATTGTTTTCAGAACACAGTTGCAACCAACGTTCTACACGTGCAGAAGAGTGTTCAGGACCTTGACCGTCGTAGCCGTGCGGCAGGATAGTGGTCAGACCGCACAAGCGACCCCATTTGGTTTCGCCTGAAGAGAGGAATTGGTCGATAGTTACTTGTGCGCCGTTGGCGAAATCACCGAATTGAGCTTCCCAAATGGTCAGCTTGTCAGGAGCGGAGCAGGCAAAGCCGTACTCGAACGCCATCACGGCTTCTTCGTTCAAAATGGAGTCGATAACCAGGAACTCGCCCAAGCCTTCGCCCATGTTGCGCAAAGGAACATAAGTACCGTCGTCCCATTTTTCGCGTTTTTGATCGTGCAGAACGGCATGACGGTGTGAGAATGTACCGCGGCCGGAGTCCTCACCGGAGATACGCACGCCATGACCTTTAGTCAGCAGGCTTGCGTATGCGAGGGTTTCGGCCATACCCCAGTCGATGGCTTGTTTGCCGGATGCCATGGCTTTACGCGCTTCGATCACACGTTTTGCAGTCGGATGCAGGGCAAAGCCTTCCGGTACGGCGGTGAATTTCTCAGTAAGACGCTCAATGTCGGCGGCAGGCAAACCGGTTTCGATTTTTTCGCGCCAATCTTTGCCTTGGTATTTGCTCCAGTCGATTTGTGTGCGTTGGAAATTGCTCAACGTTGTTTGCTCAACATGTTCGCCTTTGTCCAAAGCATCACGGTAGGCTTGGATGTAAGCATCAGCTTCTGCTTGAGTTACCACGCCTTCGGCAATCAGTTGCTCGGTGTACAAAGCACGCGCACCCGGGTGTTGCGATACTTTTTTGTACATCATCGGTTGGGTCAAGGTCGGATCATCGCCCTCGTTGTGGCCCCATTTACGGTAGCAGACAACGTCGATCACGATGTCTTTATGGAATTTTTTGCGGTAATCCAAAGCGGCTTGGATAGCAAAGCAAACGCGTTCGGGATCATCGCCGTTCACGTGGATAACCGGGGCGGAAACCATTTTCGCGATATCGGTACAGTGTACGGTCGAACGAGTATCTCGGATATCGGAAGTGGTAAAGCCGATTTGGTTGTTAATTACGATGTGAACCGTACCGCCGGTGGTATAACCGCGCGTTTTAGACAGGTTGAATGTCGCTTGGTTGACACCCAAACCGATAAATGCGGAGTCGCCGTGAATCAATACGGGCAAGACTTTATCGCGGCCGTTTTCGCCCAAACGTTTCTGCTTGGCGCGTGCAGAACCTTCCACCACCGGATTGACGATTTCCAAGTGTGACGGGTTGAACGCCAAAGAAACGTGCATCGGACCGTGAGGGGTGGCAATATCGGAGCTGAAGCCCATATGGTATTTCACGTCGCCGCTGGGCAGTTTGATTTCGGCACGACCTTCAAATTCGGCAAACAAATCGCCGGGTTTTTTGCCCAAAATGTTCACTAAAACATTCAGACGGCCACGGTGCGCCATACCGATGATGACTTCTTCCACGCCGTCCTTACCGGCGTTTTGAATCAGGTAGTTCAAACCGGCAATCGCGCTTTCGCCGCCTTCGACACCAAAGCGTTTTTGACCGACATATTTGGTATGCAGATAACGTTCCAAAGTTTCGGCAGCGGTCATCTCTTTCAAGATACGGCGTTTTTGATCGGCATTGTAATGCGGTGTGGACAATACGCTTTCAAAATAGTTGCGTACCCAACGACGCTCTTCGGTATTGGGAATATAGATATATTCCAATGCGATGTGGCCGCAGTAGGTTTGTTTGAGGTTGCTGATGATTTGGGACAAGGGCAGCTTGCCGCGATTGGCAAAATCTCCCTCTCCCATATTGAATTGAAGCGCCATATCGGCATCAGACAGACCGTGGAATTTCGGATCAAGGGCTTCAATGTCGCGCGGGGGGATACGTTTGAGCGGATCGAGCCGTGCCGCACCCACGCCTTGGATACGATAGGCGGAAATCAGCCGTAAAACGCTGACTTGCTTTTTCAGCATTGCCTCATCCGCACCGCCCGCAACGGCTGCGGCAATTTTCTTTTTCGCCAAAGTAACAAATGATTCGCGAATCGGTGTGTGTGCGACATCGACAGCAACCGTTCCCGGCTGTTTGCTCAAATCGGTGAAATACTGCTTCCATTTTTCATCAACCGCATCGGGGTTTTCCAAAAAAGCCTCGTACAATTCCTCAATGTAGGGTGCGTTCGAACCGAACAGGTAAGAGAAATTGAGTTTTTCGTCCATCATGGCGTGCGCTCTTTTCTTTAAAATATAAACAAAGGGTAGAAATCCGCGTCCTGACGGCTGAACTGATGCCGTCTGAAAAGACATTTTATTCTACCCTATTTTAAACCGGATTGCTTGCATTGATTTCATCCGACTACAATCAGACGGATTCGGGAAACAATCCGGTTCTCTGATATTGCCTGTTTGACAATATATTAATGTATGTTACCTCTCGCCTGCCGGCACATAATCGCGACGTTCCGAACCGGTATAAAGCTGGCGGGGACGGCCGATTTTCAGCGAAGGATCGCTAATCATCTCGTGCCAGTGTGAAATCCAGCCCACGCTGCGCGACAGGGCGAAGATGACGGTAAACATTTCGGTCGGGATGCCCAGCGCAGACAGGACGATGCCGGAATAGAAATCGACATTGGGATACAGTTTGCGTTCGATAAAGAACGGGTCTTTCAGCGCAATCTGTTCCAATTCCATCGCCAGTTTGAATTTCGGACTGTCTTCCAGACCCAATTCTTTCAAAACTTCATAGCAGGTTTCGCGCATAATGCTGGCACGCGGATCCATATTGCGGTATACGCGGTGTCCGAAGCCCATCAGGCGGTATTTTCGCTGTTTCACGCCTTCCATATATTCGGCAACATTGGACACATCGCCGATTTCGTCCAGCATTTTCAACACGGCTTCGTTCGCACCGCCGTGCGAAGCACCCCACAGGCAGGCGATACCGGCAGCAATACAGGCAAACGGGTTCGCACCCGAAGACCCTGCCAGACGGACGGTTGAAGTTGAGGCGTTTTGCTCATGGTCGGCATGCAAAATAAAGATGCGGTCGAGCGCGCGTGCCAAAACGGGATTGGGTTTGTAGTCTTCACACGGCGTGGCGAACATCATATGAAGGAAGTTTTCAGAATAAGAAAGATTATTCTTCGGATAATTGAACGGCAGACCGTTTGAATAGCGGTAGCACATTGCCGCAATGGTCGGGATTTTGGAAATCAGGCGGTAAATCGCGATTTTGCGGTGTTCGGGATTGGTAATGTCCAAGCTGTCTTGGTAGAACGCAGACAGCGCGCCGACCACGCCGACCATCATCGCCATCGGATGCGCATCGCGGCGGAAACCCCGGAAGAACCAAGTCAGCTGTTCATGCACCATCGTGTGGCGGCTGACGGTATTGTCAAATTCTGCCTTTTGCTCGGGAGTCGGCAGTTCGCCGTAAATCAACAGGTAGCAGACTTCCAAATAATCGGACTTTTCGGCCAGCTGCTCGATGGGGTATCCGCGATAATAAAGCAAGCCTTGATCGCCGTCGATGTAAGTAATTTTAGACTCACAGCTTGCGGTTGAAACAAATCCGGGATCAAATGAAAACAAACCTGTATTTTTTGTCAGCCCCCGAATGTCAACCACATCATGCCCGATGCTGGCTTCCAATACCGGCAGATCCAAGCCTGCCTGACCCGGTACGTTGAGTTTGATTGATTTGGACATATTATCGCTCCTTTGCAAGTTGTAACCCACGTTGCTGCATCCGCAGCACGTTCTTTGCCTTCAGACGGCCTTTGCATTTTGAAATCTGCCCGCAGGCAGATTTCGGATGCCTCATGCCCGTCTGATTTTTTCAAGCATCGGGATAAGGTGCCCTTTGTCCGTTTCCGAATGCCCGTTAATCAAGGCAAGCAATTCTTGATCCTGAAATTCAAGGATTTCGGAAAACTCGGACAGCTCTTTATCGCTCAAATGCTCGAATTCTTTTTCCATAAACCTGCCGAAGATTAAATCTAATTCCAACAATCCCCGGCGGGTTTGAAAACGGATTTTCCGTTTGGCAATATCGTCAAAAACCATCATTTCTTAAACGGCTCGTTTCAACATAATCTCTTTAATCTTACCGATGGCTCGGGTCGGATTCAAGTGTTTAGGACATACGTCTACGCAGTTCATAATGGTGTGGCAACGGAACAAACGGTATGGGTCGTTCAAATTATCCAAACGCTCATTAGTGATGGTATCGCGGCTATCCGCAATGAAACGGTAAGCATTCAGCAAACCGGACGGGCCGACGAATTTATCAGGGTTCCACCAAAATGACGGGCAGGCAGTAGAACAGCAGGCGCACAAAATACACTCGTACAAACCGTCTAACTCTTTACGCTCTTCCTGAGTTTGCAGACGCTCTTTGTCCGCATCAATCGGGTTATCGTTGACAACATAAGGTTTGATGGAGTGATACTGTTTGAAGAATTGGGTCATATCCACAATCAGGTCGCGGATAACAGGCAGACCTGGCAGGGGACGGATTTTAACCGGCTGTTTCAAGCCACGCAGATCGGTCAGACACGCCAAGCCGTTTTTGCCGTTAATGTTCATACCGTCAGAACCGCAAATCCCTTCGCGGCAGGAGCGGCGGAAAGACAAGGTATCGTCTTGTGCTTTCAGGCGTACCAAAGCGTCCAAAAGTTTCACGTCGGTCGGCTCCAATTCCAACTCGTAACGCTGCATATAAGGCTTGGCATCAACATCTGGGTTGTAACGGTAAATTTCAAAACTCATTTTTTCCATGAGAAGTGTTCCTTTTCTCATCAACTGCCCAATGATTTTGTATTATAAATTCAAGCAGTTCAATGTGGGTATGGTTAGATTTCAGACGGCCTCTAAGACAGATGCCGTCTGAAAATGCATCAATAAACGCGCTTGGCCGGTTTGATGTATTCCACGCTCAAAGGCTTGGTATGTACCGGTTTGTAAGACAAAGTATTAGTATCTGAATGATACAGGGTATGTTTCATCCAGTTTTCGTCATCGCGCTCAGGATGGTCGTCTGAAGCGTGTGCGCCACGCGATTCTTTACGCGCTTCGGCGGACACCAAAGTCGCTTTCGCTACTTCAATCAGATTATCCAATTCCAAAGCTTCGATACGCGCAGTATTCCACACTTTGCTCTTGTCTTTGATTTCAGTACGTTTCACGCGCTCGGCAATCGCCATGATTTCTTGAACGCCTTTACTCAGAATCTCATCAGTACGGAACACGCCGGCGTGCAGTTGGACGGAGCGTTGCAGCTCGCGACGCAGCGCATCAACGTTTTCGCCATCGGTTTGATTGTCCAAACGTTCGATACGTTGGCGGGTCAGCTCACCCGCATCGGCAGGTAGAGGTTTCCAACCGCTTTGCTCTTTGATGAATTTAATCATGCTGTCGCCGGCAGCTTTACCGAATACCACCAAGTCAAGCAGGGAGTTGGTACCCAAACGGTTCGCACCGTGTACGGAAGCACAAGCGCACTCGCCAGCAGCATACAAACCTTTCACTGGCACTTCATATTCGTCGCCTTGCGGCACAACGACTTCGCCGTGGTAGTTGGTCGGAATACCGCCCATCATGTAGTGGGTAGTCGGCACGACGGGAATCGGGTCTTTAATCGGGTCGATACCGGCAAACTGAATGGAAATCTCGCGGATGCCCGGCAGTTTTTCCATAATTTTTTCGGCACCGATATGGTCGATTTTCAGCAATACATGGTCTTTGTTTTTGCCGCAACCGCGACCTTCGTAGATCTCCATCGCCATCGCACGGGAAACCACGTCGCGTGAAGCCAAGTCTTTCACCGTCGGTGCATAGCGTTCCATAAAACGCTCGCCGTCGGCATTCAACAGAATACCGCCCTCACCGCGCACACCTTCAGTAATCAACACGCCTGCACCGGCTACACCGGTCGGGTGGAATTGCCAGAATTCCATATCTTCCAACGGAATACCCGCACGCGCACAAATACCCAAACCGTCGCCGGTGTTCATATAGGCATTGGTAGAGGACGCATAAATACGGCCGCCGCCGCCGGTAGCAAACATCACAGCTTTAGCGTGGAAAATATAAACCTCGCCGGTTTCCATTTCCATGGCGGTAACACCGACGACATCACCATTCTCATCACGAATCAAATCTTGCGCTGTCCATTCCACAAAGAATTGCGTATTGGCACGGACGTTTTGTTGGTACAACGTATGCAACATCGCATGACCGGTACGGTCGGCAACCGCGCAAGCACGTTCTACCGCGCGTTTACCGTGTTCGGCAGTATGACCGCCGAAAGGACGCTGATAAATTTTGCCGCTTTCCACACGGTCAAAAGGCATGCCCATGTGTTCCAACTCAATCACCGCTTCAGGCGCAGCGCGACACATAAACTCAATCGCATCTTGGTCGCCCAGCCAGTCGGAACCTTTCACGGTATCGTACATGTGCCAGTCCCAACGGTCCTCCTGCACATTACCCAGAGAGGCGGAAATACCGCCCTGCGCCGCTACGGTATGCGAACGGGTCGGGAACACTTTAGACAAAACGGCACAATTCAGACCGGATTTGGATAATTGGAGGGCTGCGCGTAAACCTGCACCACCACCGCCGACAATCACGGCATCAAACTTGCGAACAGGAAAACCCATACTTACCCCCAAATTACTTTAATTGAATACACCAAGCAGCCGACCAGCCAGACGATGGTGGCAACCTGCAAAAACAAACGCACGCCGAAGGGTTTGATATAGTCCATCCACAAATCGCGGATACCCACCCAAGCGTGCAAGAATACGGCGATGAAGCTCACTTGGGTAAATACTTTTACCCAAGTTTGACTAAAAAATGCCTGCCATGCCGAATATTCTTTAGGCAGGGAAAATAGAACCACTAAAAGTGCAACGGTATAAATCAACATAATAACCGCGGTCGCACGTTGCATCGCCCAATCGCGCAAACCGTAATGGGCACCGGTCAATTTACGTTCTACCATAACAACGCTCCCAAAACGACAGTCAAAACCAATGCAGAAGCAAATACGGCTTTAGCGGTATTGCGCGCAGTATTCAGCTCAAGGCCTTTGTGTGCATCCAAAAATAAAAAGCGGATACCGGCGAGAGAATGGTGCAGATAAGCCCACAATACACCGATTAAAACCAGCTTGACCAAAGGATGGGAAACAATGGCACGGTAAGTTTCAAATGCAGACTCTTGACTCAGGGTACCGGACAGGAAATACAGCAGGAAAGGCAGCATAATAAACAGCCCGACCCCGCTGATGCGGTGAAGGATGGAAACTATCCCGGGTATCGGCAGACGGATGTTCGGCAAATCCAGATAAACAGGACGCGGTTTGACAGACATAGTCAATTCCTCTGTAGTTATATATCGACTCAAAAACCGTAAACCCATTGCTACACTGGGTTACATAAACGTTAATTTACCTGTTTTATCCCATTTTGAACAGTGTATTTTAAAAACAAACTGATAGATTTTGACAAACACGCGTGGAAACAGCAGATTAAAAGAAAGATTTTTAGTTTTACCCCCTTCCCGACACGGTATCAGCATCCGACCCCCAACCTCATCCCCAAAAATAAAATGCCGTCTGAAAAAATTTCAGACGGCATTGTTTTGCCATATCGGTCAGGCTTTCAATTTCGCATCGGCATCGCGCAACGCGGTACGCAGACCTTCCTCGATAACGGGATGGTAGAACGGCATATCCAGCATTTGCGGAACGGTCATCTTCATTTGATGTGCCCAAGCCAACAGGTGCGCCAAATGTTCGGCGGCAGGGCCTACGATTTCCGCACCGATGAAGCGGCCGGTTGCTTTTTCGGCATACAGGCGCATATGGCCTTTGTTTACCAGCATCACGCGGCTGCGGCCTTGGTTTTTAAACGATACTTCGCCAATGACAAATTCGTCGGGTTGGTATTGCGCGGCAACCTGCGCGTATTTCAAACCGACAAAGCCGATTTGCGGACTGGTGAACACCACGCCGATGGTGCTGCGGCGCAAACCGCCGCCGATATTCGGGTAGCGGCCTGCGTTATCGCCGGCAATCTTGCCTTGGTCGGCGGCTTCATGCAGCAGGGGCAGTTGGTTGGACGCGTCGCCCGCAATAAAGATATGCGGAATACTGGTCTGCATAGTCAGCGGATCGGCAACGGGTACGCCGCGCGCATCTTTTTCAATATTGATATTTTCCAAACCGATATTGTCAACGTTCGGACGGCGGCCTACGGCTGCCAGCATATATTCGGCAACAAATACGCCTTTTTCGCCATCCTGCTCCCAATAGACTTCTACATTGCCGTCTACATCGAGTTTGACCTCGGTTTTGGCATCCAGATGCAGTTTCAATTCTTCGCCGAACACGGCTTTCGCCTCGTCTGAAACGACGGGGTCGGAAATGCCGCCGATGATGCCGCCCAAGCCGAAAATCTCGACTTTCACGCCCAAACGGTGCAATGCCTGACCCAGTTCCAAACCGATAACGCCCGGTCCGAACACGGCAACGCGCTTAGGCAGCGTATCCCATGAGAAAACGTCATCGTTGATAATCAAACGGTCGCCCAAAGACTGCCACTGCGGCAGGATGATGGGACGCGAACCGGTAGCAATCACGAAACTTTTTGCCGTGATTTGGGTATGGTCGTCGATTTGGACGGTATGCTCGTCGATAAATTTAGCCGAACCCATGATGCGTTTGTCAGCAGGCCATTCTTCCACATCGGCAACGACAAAGCCGACAAAACGATCGCGCTCGGATTTAACGCGCTGCATCACTTCTTCGCCATTGACGACGATACTGTCTTTATCCAAATGCACGCCGAACGGGTCGGTATGCAATGCGTGATGGCGCGCCTCGGCGGCGGCAATCAAGAGTTTGGAAGGCATACAGCCCACGCGCGCGCAGGTCGTGCCGAACACATTGTTTTCAATCAGGTAAACATTGTCCGAATGTAAACGGGCATTGCGAAACGCGCCCATACCGGCAGTACCGCCGCCGATTACGACGACATCTGCTTGAATTTTTTTCATAATCTTTGTCCTTCCGTTTTCGTCTGAAACACTGCCGACACGGAATATATCGGCTTCAGACGGCATTTAAATATTTTCCCAATCAAAAACATTATTCAGATAAATAAAAACAAAATTTCGATTGAGTGCAACAATATCCAAATCCTCTTATAAATATAGAGTTATTCGGAGCGGTAGTGTAGAACCGCCCGAATAACTCTATCCGGTATATCAGACAGTTTAATCAAACTGCCTTAAGCAAACAGCTATCAGTTTTTAGCCAAGTAAGCTTCCAAATCTTCGCTGCCGCCGATGTATTTACCGCCAATGAAGACTTGAGGAGCAGTCATCTTGCCGGTAATGGCGCGAACGGAAGTAACGGTTGCATCTTTGCCCAATACGATTTCTTCGTAAGACAAACCTTTGTCTTGCAGGGCTTGTTTGGCTTTAGCACAGAATTGGCAGCCGGGTTTGGTAAAGATGGCAACAGACTCTTGAGCCTTCCAATTGGGAGCAACGAATTTCAGCATAGTATCTGCATCGGATACTTTGAACGGATCTCCTGGTTCTTCCGGCTCGATGAACATTTTTTCAACCACGCCGTCGTTAACCAGCATGGAGTAACGCCAAGAACGTTTGCCGAAGCCCAAGTCTTCTTTGCCGACCAACATGCCCATGCCTTCGGTGAATTCGCCGTTGCCGTCAGGAATCATGTAGATGTTGTCGGATTCTTCTTCGGCAGCCCAAGCGTTCATCACGAAAGTATCGTTTACAGATACGCAGTAGATTGCATCAACGCCGTTTTCTTTGAACGCGCCGAACAATTCATTGTAACGCGGCAGATGTGAAGAAGAACAAGTCGGAGTAAATGCGCCGGGCAGGGAGAATACGACTACTTTTTTGCCTTTGAACAAATCATCGGTAGACACATCTTTCCAAGTGTCGCCGACGCGAGTGCGGAATACTACGGAAGGTACTTTTTGACCGGTACGATCTTGCAAAGCCATTTTGAGCTCCTTAATAGATAGGTTTAAGAAATGATTGTGAATCGCTGGGCATTCTACCCCGAATAAGTCGATTTGTATAATTTATAGTTCAAATAATATTAATTATTCAAAACTATTAATCACCAACCTCGACCAACTTTTACAGTATATAAAGCTATGCCTAAAAAAAACAAGTCTTATTTGAGAAAAATTCTTAGAAACTCCCCTACGCTCATTTGAAAACAGAAATGCCGTCTGAAAAGTATTCAGACGGCATCCGATCAGGTTATCCCTGCTTATTTAGCCAGTTCGGCACGCAGTTTGTGGGTTACGTTCATCATCACTTGGAGTTGTTCCAGAGTTTCTTTCCAGCCACGTGTTTTCAGGCCGCAGTCAGGATTCACCCACAGACGCTCAACCGGAACAACCTCGATGGCTTTACGCAGCAGGTGTTCCACTTCAGCTTCTGTCGGTACGCGCGGGCTGTGGATGTCGTAAACGCCCGGACCGATGTCGTTCGGGTATTTGAACTCGCCGAACGCGGTCAGGAGTTCCATATCGGAACGAGAAGTTTCGATGGTAATCACGTCCGCATCCATTGCAGCAATCGCAGGCAGGATGTCGTTAAACTCGGAGTAGCACATATGGGTGTGGATTTGAGTGCTGTCTTCGCAACCGGTAGAGGACAGACGGAAAGATTCGCCCGCCCAGTTCAGGTAAGCATCCCAATCGGCACGTTTCAAAGGCAGACCTTCACGGATGGCAGGTTCGTCGATTTGGATGACTTTGATGCCTGCTTTTTCCAGATCCAATACTTCGTCGTTCAGAGCCAGTGCGATTTGTTTGCACACGGTAGAGCGTGGAATGTCGTTGCGGACAAAAGACCATTGCAGAATGGTTACAGGGCCGGTCAACATGCCTTTCATCGGGCGTTTGGTCAGGCTTTGAGCGTAAGTAGACCAAGCCACGGTCATGGCTTCAGGACGGCTTACGTCACCGAAGATGATCGGTGGTTTAACACAACGTGAGCCGTAGCTTTGTACCCAGCCGTATTGGGTGAATGCAAAACCGCTCAACAATTCGCCGAAGTATTCAACCATGTCGTTACGCTCGGCTTCGCCGTGTACCAGTACGTCCAAGTCCAGTTTTTCTTGCTCTTCAACCACCAGGGCGATTTCTTTTTTCATCGCGGCTTCGTAATCGGCGGCAGACAGTTCGCCTTTTTTGAAGGCTGCGCGCGCTTGGCGGATTTCGGTAGTTTGCGGGAAAGAACCGATATTGGTCGTCGGCAGCAGGGGCAGGTTCAACCATGCTTGTTGCGCTTTGATGCGGTCGGCAAACGGTGATTTGCGTTGGTCTGCGTTGGCAGGCAGGTCGGCAAGGCGTTTGGCAACGTCTGCACGGTGAATTTCGCTGCTGTTGGCGCGTGAATCGGCAGCGGCTTGGCTGGCGGCGAGTTCTTCGGCAACGGAATCGCGACCTTCGTTCAATGCGGCTTTCAGAACGCGCAATTCTTGGGTTTTTTGCAGGGTGAATGCCAACCAAGAGTACAGGTCGGGTTTGTTGGCTTTCAGTTTTTCTTCAACTGACAAGTCAAATGGAGTGTGCAGCAGGGAGCAAGAGCTGGAAATCCACAAACGGTCGCCCAGTTTGGCTTGCAGAGGCTCGACAGTTTCCAAAACTTTGTTCAGGTTGGCGCGCCAAATATTGCGGCCGTCGATCACGCCGACAGACAGAACTTTGTCGTAGTCGGCAAATGCGTCCAGTTGCTCAGGAGCGCGTACCAAGTCGATGTGCAGGCCGTCAACAGGCAGTGCTTTCAACAACGCGGCGTGTTCGGCAACAGAACCGAAGTAAGTGCTCAACAGGATTTTGGCACTTACTTTGCTCAAAGTAGCGTAAACGTCTTTGTATGCTTCTACCCATTCTTTAGGCAGGTCAACAGTCAAAGCAGGCTCGTCGATTTGAATCCACTCGGCACCGGCTTCAACCAAAGCAGTTAGGATTTCAACGTAAACAGGCAACAGTTTAGGCAACAGGCTCAGACGGTCGAATTCGACTGCGCCTTTTTCTTTACCGACCCACAGGAAAGTCAACGGACCCACAACGGTCGGTTTGGCTTTCAGGCCCAAAGCTTGGGCTTCTTGCAGCTGTTGAACGTAGTGTTTGGCGTTGGCTTTGAATTCGGTATCGGCGTGGAATTCAGGCACCAAGTAGTGGTAGTTGGTGTCGAACCATTTGGTCATTTCGATAGCGAATTGGTCTTTGTTACCACGCGCCAGTTGGAAGAATTGTTCCAAAGACAGGTTTTGGCTGTCGAAGCCGAAACGGGCAGGGATGGCACCGGTAGCAACTTGCAGGTCGAGGATGTGGTCGTAGAAAGTGAAATCGCCTGCGGCAACGTAATCGGCGTTGGCGGCAGCTTGGTGTTTCCAGTTTTTCTCGCGCAAGTCTTTAGCAACAGCCAGCAATTCTTGCTCGCTGATTTCTTTGCGCCAGTATTTTTCTTGTGCGAATTTCAATTCGCGGAAGGCGCCGACACGCGGGAAGCCTGAGAAATGTAATGTTGTCATGTTGAACTCTCCAGTTGGATTTTGTAAGGACCGGTTCAATCCGAATCGGCCGGTATTGTAAATCAGAATGACTCGGATGGGGCGGCGTTTTGCTTTTCAGACGGCCTCGGATGCCGTCTGAAGCCGTTTTCAGCTTTAAGGGCGCACGCCTAAAATATGGCAGATGGCGTAAGTCAGCTCGCTGCGGTTGAGCGTATAGAAGTGGAAATCTTTCACGCCTTCGCGGGACAGGACTTTGACCATATCGATGGCGATACTGGCGGCGACGAGGTTGCGCGTGCCTTGGTCGTCGTCCAAACCTTCATACATTTGCGACAGCCAGCTTGGGATTTTGACGTTGGTTACCTGCGCCATTTTGCCGAGCTGCTTGAAGTTGGTAACAGGCAAAATACCGGGGACGATTTCCACATCGATACCCAGCATCACGCAGCGGTCGCGGAAGCGCAGGTAGCGTTCCACATCAAAGAAAAATTGGGTGATGACGTGGTTCGCGCCCGCATCGATTTTGCGCTTCAAATTGATCAGGTCGGCTTGTGCGGATTTCGCTTCGGGATGCACTTCGGGGTATGCCGCCACAGAGATGTCGAAGTCGGCGACGGAGCGCAGGAGTTTGACCAAGTCTTCGGCATAAAACGGTTTTTTCTCGTAACCGGGCGGCTCGTCGCCACGCAGGGCGACAATGCGGCGGATGCCGCTGTCCCAATAGTCTTTGGCGATTTGGCGCAATTCGTCGGGGGATGCATCGATGCCGGTCAGGTGCGGCGCGGCTTCCAAGCCGGTTTCCTGTTTGATGCGTTTGACGATGCCGTGCGTGCGGTCGCGTTCGCCGGAGTTTGCGCCGTAGGTTACGGATACGAACTTGGGATGCAGGGTTTGCAGACGGTGGATGGAATCCCACAGCATCGTTTCCATTTGCTCGTTTTTCGGTGGAAAAAATTCAAACGAAACGTTGATGTCGCCTTTCAAATCGGAAAGGCTGTTATTTAACGCATTGATTTCTTTTGCGTAATTCATGGCTGCGTACCTTTTATTATCTTTTATATGATGTTTTAGGCGGTATGATAAGGTTGCACCGAATATGAGTCAATTTCAAAATTTTCAGGTTTATGATGAAAATTTTTAATATTTAGCAAAAACCATACGCTTTCCTTGTACAACCCTTCTAAATTATGCTAGAGTTTGTTATGTTATAACACTCCAAGCAAGGCAATATATGAAACCGAATATTCATCCTGACAATTACCGGACCGTTCTTTTTTTCGACAGCAGTGCCAATGAAGGCTGGCTGATTCGTTCTTGCGCCGAAACACACGGAAAAACGATGGTTTGGACAGACGGCAAAGAATATCCACTGTTTTCGCTGGATACTTCTTCCGCATCCCATCCCGTCTATACCGGCAAACAGCGTAACGTCAATACCGAAGGCCGTGCCAGCAAATTCAACCAACGTTTCCAATCCGTCATGTCTTCGTTTAGAAAGGACAAATAATGCAGGTTCTGTCTTCACTCAAAACCGCCAAACAACGCCACCGCGACTGTCAGATTGTCAGACGTAAAGGCAAAGTTTACGTCATCTGCAAAAGCAATCCGCGTTTTAAAGCCCGCCAACGCTGACCCCCCCCTGCCCTTCCTGCTTCGGTTGTATAGTGGATTAACAAAAATCAGGACAAGGCGACGAAGCCGCAGACAGTACAAATAGTACGGAACCGATTCACTTGGTGCTTCAGCACCTTAGAGAATCGTTCTCTTTGAGCTAAGGCGAGGCAACGCCGTACTGGTTTAAATTTAATCCACTATAAAGCACCTCCTACCGCAAGCCCTTTTCATCAAATATGCCGTCTGAAACAGAAAAATGCGTTTCAGACGGCATTTTTTCCGTCAATACGAATCCGGAATGTGTTTGAAATACAGCATGACCAAATACCAAAACAGCGTCGCGGCAGCTGCGCCAAGCAGTACCCATGCGCTAATTTTGGCGACTTCGCGCAGGGCGCGTTTCTGCCTGCGGCTGAAAAGGCGGTTGATAATCAGCGCGGCAAGTGCGAAAAAGAAAAAAATACGGAAAAGTCTGCCTATCATATAGGGAAGCGGTGGAGGTCGTCTGAAAAAGTATGGATCGGTTGCGGCGGCATGGGGAAGAATGTTTCAGCGCGTCAGGCTGCTTGTCCGACCGTGTCAAAAAGTCATGCCGTTTGCTATATAATAACGCTTTTCGCCGCATTTGTTGGAACAGGATATGAGTCAAAATGCCTCGGTGGGCATTGTAACGCCCCAAAAAATTCCGTTTGAGATGCCACTGGTTTTGGAAAACGGTAAAACTTTGCCGCGTTTCGATCTGATGATTGAAACCTACGGCGAGCTGAATGCCGAAAAAAACAATGCGGTTTTAATCTGCCATGCGCTGTCGGGCAACCATCACGTTGCAGGCAGGTATTCGGCGGAGGATAAATATGCCGGCTGGTGGGACAATATGGTCGGACCCGGCAAACCGATTGATACGGAACGTTTTTTCGTGGTCGGTTTGAACAATCTGGGCGGCTGCGACGGCAGCAGCGGACCTTTGTCGATCAATCCTGAAACGGGCAGGGAATACGGCGCGGATTTTCCGGTGGTTACAGTGAAGGACTGGGTAAAATCCCAAGCCGCGCTTGCCGATTATCTTGGCATCGGGCAATGGGCGGCGGTTGTCGGCGGCAGCTTGGGCGGTATGCAGGCTTTGCAGTGGACGATTTCCTATCCCGAGCGCGTGCGCCATGCCTTAGTGATTGCGTCTGCGCCGAAACTGTCCACGCAAAATATCGCGTTCAACGATGTGGCGCGTCAGGCGATTTTGACCGATCCCGATTTTAACGAAGGACATTACCGCAGCCACAATACCGTTCCCGCACGGGGCTTGCGGATTGCCCGTATGATGGGACACATCACTTATCTTGCCGAAGACGGTTTGGGCAAAAAATTCGGACGCGATTTGCGTTCAAACGGCTATCAATACGGCTTTGGCGTTGAATTTGAAGTGGAATCCTATCTGCGCTATCAGGGCGACAAATTCGTCGGGCGGTTTGATGCCAACACCTATTTGCTGATGACCAAGGCTTTGGACTATTTCGATCCGGCGGCGGATTTCGGCAACAGCCTGACCCGCGCCGTGCAGGATGTGCAGGCAAAATTCTTTGTCGCCAGCTTCAGCACCGACTGGCGTTTCGCGCCCGAACGTTCGCACGAACTGGTCAAGGCCCTGATTGCCGCACAAAAGCCGGTGCAGTATATCGAAGTAAAATCCGCACACGGGCACGATGCCTTTTTAATGGAAGACGAAGCCTATATGCGCGCGGTCGCCGCCTATATGGACAACGTTTATAAGGAATGTCAGCAATGAACCTGCGCGATGATTTGCAACTGATTTACAACCGGATACCCGAAGGCAGCCGCGTCTTGGACTTGGGCTGCGGCGACGGCGAACTGCTTGCCGCCTTGGTCGAACACAAAAAATGCAGCGGCTACGGCATCGAAATCGACACCGACAGCGTGATTGCCGCGATGTCGCGCGGCGTAAATGTTATCCAAGCCGATTTGGAAGAAGGTTTAACCGCATTCAACGATCAAAGTTTTGATGTGATTGTGTTGAGCCAGACCATCCAAGCGATGCAGAATACCGAAAAAATCCTGCGCTGCCTGATGCGCGTTGCCAAACAGGCGATTGTCAGCTTCCCGAATTTCGGCTACTGGCGCAACCGCGTCCAAATCGCACTCGGCGGACATATGCCGGTTTCCGAACGTATGCCCTACCATTGGTACGACACGCCCAATATCCATTGGTGTACGCTCAAAGATTTTGATTTGTTGTGCGCCAAAAACAACATCCGCGTGCTTGAGCGCGCCGTGATGACGGGCAACAGACAGGTTAAACATTTCCCCAACCTTTTGGGCAGCCTTGCGTTTTACCGCGTCGGGTAAGATAAGTTGAGAACCTTGTCGGCAATAACAGGTTCTTCGGTTCTATTAACAACAGGCCGTCTGAAAAATGAAACAGCAGGTTTCAGACGGCCTTTTTAATATTGGAAACAATAGAATGAGAAACAAAACCTCATCACTTCTCTTATGGTTTGCCGCAATGATGCTGACCGCGTGTTCCCCGAGCAAAAAAGATAAAACAAAAGAAATCGGCACATCCGCCGCTTCGTCCCCGGCATCTGCCGCTTCGCCCCAATCCGATTTGAAACCGGCCGCATCCGCCCCTGATAACGTCAAACAGGCAGAAAGCTCGCCTCCTTCAAATTGCACCGACCTACACCCCGCCGCCGGCATTGACGATCTCATGCAGCAAATCGCCGAACACATCGACTCGGACTGTCTGTTTGCCCTTTCCCATCACGAACTGGAAACCCGTTTCGGCTTACCCGGCGGCGGCTATGACAACATACAGCGGCTGCTGTTTCCCGACATCAGCCCTGAAGATCCCGACTACCATCAGAAAATCATACAGGCAATTGAAGACTTGCATTACGGAACGCGCACCATCAGCCGGCAGGCACAAGATGCCATAATGGAACAGGAACGCCGCCTCCGAGAAGCGACGCTGCTGCTGACACAGGGCAGTCAAGAAACCCGCGGACAAGGCGAGGAACCGAAACGCGCACGTTATTTTGAAGTTTCGGCAACATCTGCCTATTTGAGCCGGCACAACAACGGACTTGGCGGCAATTTCCAATACATCGGCCAATTGCCCGGCTATCTGAAAATACACGGAGAAATGCTTGAAAACCAATCACTCTTCCGGCTGTCCAACCGTGAACGCAATCCCGACAAACCGTTTTTAGACATCCATTTTGACGAAAATGGCAAAATCACGCGTATTGTCGTTTACGAAAAAAATATCTACTTCAATCCAAACTTGGGACGAAGATAAAAAAATGCCGTCTGAAACGTTTTCAGACGGCATTTTTCAATGCGGCAAATCAGGCGCGTTTGCGGAATTCGCCGGTGCGGGTATCGATTTCGACTTTATCGCCGTTTTCGATGTAAGACATCACTTGGATTTCGGTGCCGCCGACCAGACGCGCGGTTTTCATCACTTTGCCGGAAGTGTCGCCTTTAACGGCAGGCTCGGTGTATTCGACTTCGCGTACGATGATGGTGGGCAGTTCGACAGAAATGGGGTTGCCTTCATAGAAGGTAACTTCGCATTGGTCTTCCATACCGTCAACGATGAATTTCAACGCGTCGCCGATGTTGTCGGCTTCGATTTCGTATTGGTTGAATTCTTCGTCCATGAAGACGTACATCGGGTCGGCAAAATAGCTGTACGTACAGTTTTTGCGGGACAGGATGACCACGTCGAATTTGTCGTCGGCTTTGTAAATGGTTTCGGAAGCCGCGCCGGTCAGCAGGTTTTTCAGTTTCATGCTGACTTTGGCGGAAGAGCGGCCGCCTTTGATGTATTCGGTTTTTTGAACGACCATAGGATCGTTGCCGACCATAAATACATTGCCGGCGCGCAGTTCTTGTGCTGTTTTCATTGTGATTTTCCAATCAAATCGGTTGTCGTAAAACGCGCTATTCTAGCGTATTTTTTGATGCTTTGAAACAAAGGCGGCGAGTTTTTCGGATGCGGAAGGCTGCCCGAAAAGATAACGGCTCCAATCCTCCGCGCCTTGCCGCCAGCCGTTTTGATGTTGTTGCAGGGTTTGCCAACATTCGAGGCGTTGCGTGGCGGATAAAGCCTCTCCGCCGTTGAGGTCGTCTGAAAGGCGGCGGTGTGCCGATGCGGTTTCGGGAGAGTAGAAACCGTGTGCCTTATCCCAAAAGGCGTGGAGTTTGTCGAGATGGACGTTTTCATCTTGCGGGTAGATGTGCCAAAAGAAGGGTTTGCCCGCAAGCTGGGCGCGGACGAAACTGTCTTCGCCGCGGATGACGGCGCAGTCGGCGAGGTGCAGCAGTTGGTCGAAATCCTGTTGTGGCACGAAAGGGATTTTGACGAGGCGGACGGATGCCGTCTGAAAAACATCGCCGTCGTTTTGTAGGGCATTTTGCGGAATAACGCCGCTTTGTTTGAGGCTGTCGATAATTTGCGCCCCCGCCAGCAGCAGGGTTAGCGGGCTGTCTGCCTGTTGCCACATGTCCAGCCACTTTGCCCAAATATCGCTCCGATAGCCGAAAAGCAGCCATTCGGGCGCGTTTTTTTCGGGAAGCATCAGCCGCTGACGCAGGGCTTCGGTATTGAAACGGACGGCATCTTGGTAATCACGTTCACGTATCAACCCGCCGCTTTTTTCGCTGAAACCCATAAACCAAAAATATTTTTGAACGCCCTCCTGCGGCGAAGGCATCAGGTGCAGCCTTTCATTGCTTTCTTCCGCGCTCAAATATTCCCAATTCAGCCAAAGCGGTTTGTGTCGGCGGATGATGTGCAGCACATTTTCGGGCAGGTCGCAGGCAAAAGTTTCGATGACGACATCGGGAACAGGCGCGGTATCAATATCTGCCGCATCGGAATGCCAAGTGCGGACATGAATATCCTGATGAACGCAGGGAACATCGGGCAAATCAGGGCAAAGCGTACGCAAGGCGGACACGTTGTCCGTCCACAAATGCACCTGCCAACCGAGTTCACGGTGCAAAACACGGGCGAGCCGCCACGAAACGCCGATGTCGCCGAAATTGTCGATGACCTTGCAAAAAATCCAACAGACAAAAGGAGGAGTATTCATAGAAATAACGGAAACGGGCTAAAACGCGCCAAAATAGTGGAACAAATACACAACCAGCAAAACAATCGGAACAAACAGAAACATAGTTTGACGTTTCAAATCAAACTCTTGTTTCAAATGATGTTTGATGGTGTCGAAAAGGATGAATTTGAACAAAAACGTCGCTTCGCAGGCAAGGATGATGCCGTTAATCAGATGCTGGGGTTTGTCTTCGGGCGGATTGGCAGCGAAAACGGCAAGCGTCGCCAAGGGTATCAGGCAGACGGCAAGCCAGCGGACAAGCAGGTTTCGGGACATTGCAAGGCTTTCAAAAAAGCAAAACGCCATTATCGCCTCAAGAACGTACCTTGTCTAACGGCAGCATCGGGCATAGACTGTCGGCAATGCCGTCTGAAACGCGCATCAAAAGGAGAAATACATGAACAAAACCAAACAGGACATTTTTGAATACAACCGCCGCTGGGCAGAAGAACAGTTGCAGCACAACCCTCATTTTTTCGAGACGCTCTCCGCAAATCAAACGCCTGACTACCTCTACATCGGCTGTTCCGACAGCCGCGTTACTGCCGAAGAAATGATGGGTATGAAGCCGGGCGAGGTATTCGTCCACCGCAACATCGCCAATATGGTCAACCCTCTAGACATCAATGCTGCCAGCGTGGTCGGCTATGCGGTCGATCATTTGAAAGTCAAACACATCGTCGTCTGCGGACACTACAACTGCGGCGGCATCAAAGCCGCCATGCAACCCTGCGACTACGGCGCGTTGAACCCGTGGCTGCGCAACATCCGCGACGTGTACCGGCTGCACCGCGAAGAGCTGGACGCGATTGACGACGAAAACATACGCTACGACCGTTTGGTCGAACTGAACGTTCAGGAACAATGCATCAACATCATCAAAATGGCGGAAGTCCAAAAACACTATCTGAACGAGCATTATCCTACCGTCCACGGCTGGGTGTTCGATATCCGCTCCGGCAGGCTGAAAGACCTGGGTATAGATTTCGAACGCATTTTGAAAGACATACAAAAAATCTACGACTTCACCGACAGACAATGGGCGGTTCCGCAAACCAAAATATAACGTCGGCACGCTTTCCGCTATAATCCGTATTTTTCCAAACCCGAAACATTATGCCGACCCCGAAAGCCTTTGCCCTGCTCGGGCCGACCGCCTGCGGCAAAACCGCGCTCGCCCTCAAAATCGCCGAAACCCTGCCGGTCGAAATCATCAGCCTCGATTCCGCGCTGGTTTACCGCGATATGGACATCGGCACGGCGAAACCGTCTCACGCCGAACGCGCCTTTGTCCCACACCACCTTATCGACATCATTACGCCTGTTCAGACATACAGTGCCGCCCGTTTTGTCGAAGACTGCACGCGTCTGGTCGGCGAAATCACTGCACGTGGGAAATATCCGCTGATTGTCGGCGGCACAATGATGTATTTCCGCGCCCTGACCCAAGGTTTGAACGATTTGCCCGAGGCCGATGCCTGCCTGCGTGCCGACTTGAACGAACAAAAACAGATGTACGGCTTGGATTTTCTCTACCGCACCCTGCAAAAAGTCGACCCTGAAACAGCATGCCGTCTGAAACCGAACGACAGCCAGCGCATCGAACGCGCTTTGGAAGTTTATTATTTAACCGGCAAACCAATGAGTACGCACCTTGGCAGCCCAACCTCCCATACACTCCCCTTCGATTTGCATACCGCCGCCCTGATTCCCGAAAACCGCGCCCGCCTGCATGAAAACATCGCCCTGCGTTTCCACCTGATGCTTGAACAGGGCTTTATCGGCGAAGTAGAAAACCTGCGCCGCCTCTATCCCGAGCTGTCTCCGGACTCCCCCGCCATCCGCTGCGTCGGCTACCGTCAGGCGTGGGAATATCTGGACGGAAAAACCGATTTCCCGGCATTTGTCGAGAAAGGCATTGCCGCCACGCGCCAACTTGCCAAACGCCAACTGACTTGGTTGCGCAAAACACCTTTAGACTGCGTTGCCGACCCGTTTTCAGACGGCACTTCAGGCACGCGCCTGATTGAGGCGGCAAAACGGTTTTTCGGTGCATAAACTATGCTGACCACGCCGCCGCTCGCCCCAAAAACCCTTGCAGCCCTCCACCGTCTGGGCATACGCACGCTTGCCGACCTGCGTCAGACCGGTGCGGTTCAAACCTTCTTGTTATTGAAGGCATCAGGTTTGACCCTCACGAAAAGCACGCTGTGGCAACTCAAATCGCTGCTGGACGGCACGCCGCCGCAAGAAATGTCCCAAGCGCATAAAGCCTGCCTTCTTGCCGAATTGAAAAACCATCCGCCCGTCGCCGCCTTTCCGCCGCAGGAAGAAATGGAACACTTCATGCGCGAAGCACTGCGCCAAGCAGAACAATCCGCCGCCGACGGCGAAATACCCGTCGGGGCAGTCATCGTTTCAGACGGCAAAATCATCGCATCGGCACATAACACCTGCATTGCCGACTGCAATGTCAGCCGACACGCCGAAATCAACGCCTTGGCACAGGCAGGCAGCGAAATGCAAAACTACCGCCTTGACGGATGCGACATATATATCACCCTCGAACCCTGCCCCATGTGCGCGTCCGCACTGATACAGGCACGAATCAGGCGCGTAATCTACGGTGCGGCAGAACCCAAAACCGGCGCGGCAGGCAGCATCGTCAACCTGTTTGCCGACAAACGTCTCAATACGCACACCGCCATACGGGGCGGAATCCTGCAAGAAGAATGCCGCGCCGTATTAAGCCGTTTTTTCCAAAACAAAAGAAAAGGTTGAACCTATGACCGTACTGACCGTCATCCTTGCCCTCGCCCTGATAGCCGTCGGCACGGCAGGCATCGTTTACCCCGCCCTGCCCGGATTGGCATTGATGTTTGCCGGAACATGGCTGCTCGCCTACTCCGGCGGCTACCAAATCTACGGCGCAGGTGTTTTGTGGACGGTCGGACTCATCAGCCTTGCCGGCATACTGGCGGACTATGTGGCAGGCATATTGGGGACAAAATATACCGGAGCGGGCAGGCTCGCCGTTCGAGGCGCATTGGCCGGCAGCATCATCGGCATATTTTTCTCCCTTCCCGGACTAATACTCGGCCCCTTTATCGGCGCGGCGGCAGGCGAACTCATCGACAGACGCAATATGCTTCAGGCAGGTAAAGCGGGCTTGGGTACACTGTTGGGACTTGTCATCGGTACGGCGTTCAAAATCGGCTGCGCCGTATCCATCTTGTTTATCCTGTTGGTGAAATACATCGCCTACCTGTTTTAAACCCTTCAGACGGCATACCGGCAAATTGCTATAATGCCGTCTGAAACCTTTTCACAAAGCACCATTATGGCAAATCAAAGACTTATTTACGGCTTCCACGCCGTCAACGCCCGATTGTGGCAAAACCCGAAATCGATTACCGAACTCTACATCCAAGAAGGCAAAAACGATGCCCGTACGCGCGAAGTGTTGGAAAAGGCGGCAAACGAAAACATCCGCGTATATTTTGTTGACACCACCCGTCTTGATGCCATCAGCAAAGGCGCGCGCCATCAGGGCGTGGTCGGGTTTATCGACGCTTCCAAAAACCACGTCCACCTCGAAGACGTATTGGAAAACCTCAGCGAACCGCCGCTGTTGCTGATACTCGACGGCATCACCGATCCGCACAACCTCGGCGCGTGCCTGCGTACCGCCGACGCAATGGGCGTACACGCCGTCATCGCACCGAAAGACAAAAGCGCGGGGCTGAACGCCACCGTCAGCAAAGTCGCCTGCGGCGCGGCGGAAACTGTCCCCTACATCACCGTAACCAACCTCGCCCGCACCCTGCGCGAGCTGAAAGAATACGGCATCTGGATTATCGGCACCGACATGGGCGGCGACGCCGACCTTTACCATTGCAATCTGCCCGACAGCGCGGCGTGGGTAATGGGCAACGAAGGCGACGGTATGCGCCGCCTCACGCGCGAACACTGCGACATGCTGGTGTCCATACCCATGTTCGGCACGGTCGAAAGCATGAACGTCTCCGTGTCTGCCGGAATGGTATTAAGCGAAACCCGCCGGCAACGCGTATTGAAAAACGAAAAAGCGTAAGCCTCAAAAACAATGCCGTCTGAAACAGGGATTCTGTTTCAGACGGCATTCATTTTCAAAATCAGTGTTCCAAGTGGTCGGTATCAAACTTGACCGCCGCCTCGGTTTTATCTTCGGGCAAGACCAAATTCAGCAAGACTGCCGTGATGCCGCCGGCGGAAATAGAATTTTGGAACAAGACGGGCAGGTTTTTAAACACTTCCGGCTCAAACGCGACACCCAAGCCCAAACCGACCGACGTTGCCGCAATTACCGCCTCGCGCCTGCGGATGCCGTGGCTGACCAAAATCCGCACGCCCGCAATCGCAATCAAGCCGAACATCAAAACCATCGCGCCGCCCAACACCGGACTCGGAATCGTCGTAAACGCGCGACCGACAACGGGGAACAGACCCAACAGCACCAAAATCACGGCAATATATTTGCCCACATGACGCGAAGCCACGCCGGTCATCTGAATCACGCCGTTGTTTTGCGCAAACGTCGTCAGCGGCAGCGAACCCAAAGCCGTCGCAATCACCGACACCAAGCCGTCAGCCAATACGCCGCCACGCAGGCGTTTGGTGTATTCCTCGCCTTCAATCGGCTGATCGGACACCATTGCCGTCGCCGTCAAATCGCCGACCGCCTCAAACACGCTCAACAGGAAAATCGCGCCCGCCACAACAAACGCGTGCCAGTCGAAAGCAAAACCATATTTAAACGGTACGGGCAGCGTAACCAACGGCAGGTTTTGCAGCGCGGAAAAATCCACCTTGCCCAAAAACAGCGCGACAATGTAGCCGACAATCAGACCGACCGCGATGCCGCTCATCCGCAACAGCGGGTTTTTCATGCAGTTGAATATCAACACAATCAGCAACACCAGCGACGCCAGCCCCAAGTTTTCCATCGAGCCGAACGTGCCGTCCGCCTTCGCGCCAAAGCCACCGCCGAAATCGGTAATACCGACGTGTACCAAACTCAAGCCGATCAGCATCACCACCACACCGCTGACCGTCGGCGTAATCACTTTTTTCAAATACGGCAGAAGCCACGCCGAGAAACACACCAAAAACGCGCCGACAAACGATACGCCCAAGAGCGTCGAAATCATCGCATCCTTAGTCAAACCGCCCTCTTTCATCCCTGCGCCGAGCGCAATCATGACTGTAACGAACGAGAAATTCACCGACTGGATGGACAACATCCCCGAACCGATCGGCCCAAAGCGGTTGACCTGCAAATAAGTGCCGACACCCGACGCAACCATCGCCATCGACACGAGATACGCCGTCATCTCCACCGGCAGTTCCAGCGCACCGCCCACAATCAGCGCGGGCGTAATCATCGGCACAAAAATCGCCAAAAGATGGGTAACCGCGCTCAACAGCGCATTGCCGAACGGCGGCCTATCCTCCAAACCGTACACCAAATCAGGCGCATCCGCACCTTTTCCCAACTGACCGCTCATTGTATTTCCTTATTTTAAAGGTTGAAAAATCCAAGCGCGGATTGTAGCGAATCTGCCGCACGGCTTCAATTTGCATTTCAGACGGCATCCGCCTGCCCCACACGCTTACCACATTTTATAGTGGATTAAATTTAAATCAGGACAAGGCGACGAAGCCGCAGACAGTACAAATAGTACGGCAAGGCGAGGCAACGCCGTACTGGTTTAAATTTAATCCACTATAAATCCGACGGCACCGGCATAAACCGTCGGACATAATAAAATGATTTCAAACAGGAAAAATCAATTTCCCCCATACCTTTCGGCGCAAACGCCCCACATCCGCAACCCGCCGGATTTCACACCTGCGGTAAAGTAGGCTACAATCGGAAGCATTACCGCCCCCTACACCACAACTGATAAAAGGTTCTGTATGTTACAAGGTAGCCTGGTTGCCCTGATTACCCCGATGAATCAAGACGGCAGCATCCATTACGAACAACTCCGCGACTTAATCGACTGGCACATTGAAAACGGCACGGACGGCATCGTCGCCGTCGGCACGACAGGCGAATCCGCCACCCTCTCCGTCGAAGAACACACCGCCGTCATCGAAGCTGTCGTCAAACACGTTGCCAAACGCATCCCCGTCATCGCCGGCACAGGGGCGAACAACACCGTCGAAGCCATCGCCCTTTCCCAAGCCGCCGAAAAAGCCGGGGCGGATTACACCCTCTCCGTCGTCCCCTACTACAACAAACCTTCGCAAGAAGGCATGTACCGCCATTTCAAAGCCGTTGCCGAAGCCGCCGCGATTCCGATGATACTCTACAACGTGCCCGGCAGAACCGTCGTCAGCATGAACAACGAAACCATCCTGCGCCTTGCCGAAATCCCCAACATCGTCGGCGTGAAAGAAGCCAGCGGCAACATCGGCAGCAACATCGAACTTATCAACCGCGCGCCCGAAGGCTTCGCCGTCCTTTCCGGCGACGACCACACCGCCCTGCCGTTCATGCTCTGCGGCGGGCACGGCGTTATTACCGTAGCCGCCAACGCCGCACCCAAGCTCTTTGCCGATATGTGCCGCGCCGCGCTGCAAGGCGACATTGCCCTCGCACGCGAACTCAACGACCGGTTGATTCCGATTTACGACACCATGTTCTGCGAACCCAGCCCCGCCGCACCGAAATGGGCGGTATCCGCCTTGGGCAGATGCGAACCGCACGTCCGCCTGCCGCTCGTTCCTCTGACGGAAGGCGGACAGGCAAAAGTCCGCGCCGCCCTGAAAGCCTCAGGACAACTTTAAATATAGCCATGCCGTCTGAAGCGTTCAGACGGCATAACGCAACAAACACTTTAATATCCATCACACAGGATGACACGATGACCCATATCAAACCTGTAATCTCCGCACTACTCCTCATCGGACTGACTGCCTGCACCGGCAGCACGACCGAGCAGCCCAAGCTTGACTATCAAAGCCAGTCGAACCGTTCGGTGAAACTCGAAGTCCCGCCCGACTTAAACAACCCAGACCAAGGCAACCTCTACCGCCTGCCTGCCGGTTCGGGAGCCGTCCGCGCCAGCGATTTGGAAAAACGCCGCACACCCGCCGTCCAACAGCCTGCCGATGCCGAGGTATTGAAAAGCGTCAAAGGCGTCCGCCTTGAGCGCGACGGCAGCCAACGCTGGCTTGTCGTTGACGGCAAATCCCCCGCCGAAATCTGGCCGCTTCTGAAAGCCTTTTGGCAGGAAAACGGCTTCGACATCAAATCCGAAGAACCCGCCATCGGACAAATGGAAACCGAATGGGCGGAAAACCGTGCCAAAATCCCCCAAGACAGCTTGCGCCGCCTCTTCGACACAGTCGGTTTGGGCGGCATCTACTCCACCGGCGAGCGCGACAAATTCATCGTCCGTATCGAACAGGGCAAAAACGGCGTTTCCGACATCTTCTTCGCCCACAAAGCGATGAAAGAAGTGTATGGCGACAAAAACAAAGACACGACCATGTGGCAGCCTTCCGCTTCCGACCCCAACCTTGAGGCCGCTTTCCTGACGCGCTTTATGCAATATTTGGGCGTTGACGGACAGCAGGCGGAAAACGCATTGGCAAAAAAACCGATCCTTCCCGCCGCAAACGAAATGGCGCGTATCGAAGGCAAAAGCCTGATTGTCTTTGGCGACTACGGCAGAAACTGGCGGCGCACCGCGCTCGCCCTCGACCGCATCGGGCTGACCGTCGTCGGTCAAAACACCGAACACCACGCCTTCCTGGTTCAAAAAGCCCCGAACGAAAGCAATGCAGTTACCGAACAAAAACCCGGCCTGTTCAAACGCCTGCTGGGCAAAGGCAAAGCGGAGAAACCTGCCGAACAGCCGGAACTGATTGTCTATGCCGAGCCTGTCGCCAACGGCTCGCGCATCGTCCTGCTCAACAAAGACGGCAGCGCATATGCCGACAAAGACGCATCCACACTGTTGGGCAAACTCCATTCCGAACTGCGTTAAACCGTTCAAAACAAAAGCAGCTTCCCGTAAAGAAGCTGCTTTTTTTGCATCAGACGGCAGGTTTCGTCAATCCGGACGCTTGGCCTGACTGTATTTTCCAATCGCTGCCGAAGCAAACCTGCCCGTACGGAAGTAAGCGCAAAAACGCGCTACACAAGTCGCGTCAAAATATCCTCAACCGCCTGAACCAACGCATCCGCCAAAGGCGGATCGAACGCACAATGCCCCGTCTGAACTACCCTCAACTCCGCTTCGGGAAAGGCTTTCGACAGCTCCCACGCACTCTGCATCGGCGTACACAAATCATACCGCCCCTGCACGATAATGGTCGGGATATGCCGTATTTTGCCGATATTGTTCAAAATCGCCCTATTGCCCTGCAACCAACCGCCGTTGACAAAATAATGGTTTTCCAAACGCGCGATTGCCAGTGAGGCATAAGCATCTTCATCCACTTCCTCCGGCTCGAAACGGATCAGATAGCTTTCCCAATTCGCCCAAGCCTTCGCGGCAGACAGGCACACTTCTTCATCTTGATGAAACAGCAATCCGTGATACGCCTCAATCAGCCGGTTCCGCCGATTTTCAGCAATCGGCGCGACAAATTTTTGCCATTGTTCCGGATAAATCTGGCTCACACCGCCCGCCTCGTTCAGCCACGCCGTTTCAGACGGCCTGCACAAAAATATCCCGCGCAATACCAATCCCTTTACCCGTTCCGGATGGGTTTGGGCATAAGCCAGCGACAAAGTGCTGCCCCACGAACCGCCGAACACCAGCCATTTTTCAATACCCAGCATTTCACGGACTTTTTCAATATCCGCCACCAAATCCCAAGTCGTATTGTCTTCCGCACAAGCATACGGGCGTGAACGTCCGCAACCGCGCTGGTCAATAATGACGATGCGGAACACATCGGGATTGAAAAAACCCCGACATTCAGGCGAAGCCCCCGCCCCCGGTCCGCCGTGTAAAAAAATGACCGGCACACCGTCGGGATTGCCCGACTCTTCCCAATAAATTTGATGAATTTCAGACACCTGCAAGTATCCGCTATGAAAAGGCTGTTTTATCTCATACATCATCTTCTCCTATATTGCTTCTGACAATCCGAACATTCCGACACACGACATCCCGCACAAAACACAAGCCGCCCCGAAAGGCAGATGCCGAAAAATCGCGATATAGTGGATTAACAAAAATCAGGACAAGGCGACTAAGCCGCAGACAGTACAGATAGTACGGAACCAATTCACTTGGTGCTTGGGCACCTTAGAGAATCGTTCTCTTTGAGCCAAGGCAAGGCAACGCCGTACTGGTTTTTGTTAATTCCACTATATTCCGCCATCTCTAAGATTTACAGCGATACACGGGTGATTTAAGGAATGCCCTAACCATCATTCCCGCAACTTTTCGTTATTCCCGCAACTTTTCGTCATTCCCACCACTTTTCGTCATTCCCGCGAAAGCGGGAATCTAAAATCTCGGACTTTCAGATAATCTTTGAATATTGCTGTTGTTCTAAGGTCTAGATTCCCGCCTGCGCGGGAATGACGAATCCATCCGCACGGAAACCTGCACCGCGTCATTCCTACGAACCTACATCCCGTCATTCCCACGAAAGTGGGAATCCAGAACGTAAAATCTGAAGAAACCGTTTTATCCGATAAGTTTCCGCACCGACAGACCTAGATTCCCGCCTGCGCGGGAATGACGAATCCATCCGCACGGAAACCTGCACCGCGTCATTCCTACGAACCTACATCCCCGTCATTCCCACGAAAGTGGGAATCCAGAACGTAAAATCTGAAGAAACCGTTTTATCCGATAAGTTTCCGCACCGACAGACCTAGATTCCCGCCTGCGCGGGAATGACGGCAGTGCTTCCTTGGCTTAGTTTTATTTTAACCAACTACATAGCGGATTAACAAAAATCAGGACAAGGCAACGAAGCCGCAGACAGTACAGAACCGATTCACTTGGTGCTTCAGCACCTTAGAAAATCGTTCTCTGTGAGCTAAGGCGAGGCAACGCCGTACCGGTTTTTGTTAATCCACTATAAAAACCATCAATCGGAAAATATTGCATAAACAGGCGGAAATATATCATTGAAAAGAAAACCCATACAATGTCTGACAGAAACAAGCCGCTTTGCCATTGTTTCCTAACAGTTAAACCCCGCCCTTCAAGGCGGCGAAGCAGGGCTTGCTTCAAAATGGCGCAAGGCCTTTCCGGCAGATGCAACGCGCAAGATTAAACCATAATGGCGGCTTTCTTATTGTTTCTTATTGAAACATCGCCCCAAACCCGATACAATCCGCCCTTGAACCATCAGTGAAAATCGTTCTTTTTTAATCAGTTAAACCGAATACGGAGCCGAAAATGAATCCAGCCCCCAAAAAAACCCTTCTCTTCTCTTCTCTTCTCTTCTCTTCTCTTCTCTTCCGCAGCGCAGGCGGCAAATGAAGACGGCGGCCGCGGCCCGTATGTGCAGGCAGATTTAGCCTACGCCTACGAACACATTACCCACGATTATCCCGGCGACAACGCCAAACTCTTCGACGACTACCGCAACGTCAAAACCCATTCCATCCACCCCCGCCTTTCCGTCGGCTACGATTTCGGCAACTGGCGCATCGCTCTCGATTATGCCCGTTACAATACCTGGAGACATGGCAAGCATATTCACGGAGAAGAAACAAAAACCGTCACACCTACTTCCGGCAGACCTATTGAGGTAAAAATAATTGCCGACCACACCGACAAAGGCACATTCAAAGCCGAATCCAACTACGGCATCTCCGCCATCTACGATTTCGACACCGGCACCCGCTTCAAACCCTATGCCGGCGTACGGGTTGGTTTAGGCAAAATCAGACACAGTATTACTGTGGAAGATAAAGCTGATGTTAAGGTTCCTAGTGTCAATGCGTCTCTACCTGGATATCCAAAAGTTATTAATAATATCCACGATAACCGCAGCATCCGCCGCGTGGGCTTCGGCGCAGTGGCAGGCGTAGGCATCGACATCACACCCAACCTAACCTTGGACACCGGATACCGCTACCACTACTGGGGACACTT
Source organism: Neisseria blantyrii (assembly GCF_962747855.1). Lineage (NCBI taxonomy): Bacteria > Pseudomonadati > Pseudomonadota > Betaproteobacteria > Neisseriales > Neisseriaceae > Neisseria > Neisseria blantyrii. Next base: position 282,648 of record NZ_CAUIZY010000001.1, on the reverse strand, counting down.
GGAAAACACCCGCTTCAAAACCCACGAAGCCTCATTGGGCGTGCGCTACCGCTTCTGATTCCCCGATGCCGATGCCGTCTGAACCTTCAGACGGCATTTTTGATGCACTCGCCGTTGACAGGCGCGGGGCGGGCGCAGTGAAATACCCGAACCGTCATTCCCGACAACACCGTAATCTTGAAATCCGTCATTCCCGCGCAGGCGGGAATCCAGACCCCCGACGCGGCGGGAATCTATCGGAAATGACTGAAACCCCGAGATTCTAGATTCCCACTTCCGTGGGAATGACGGTTCAGTTGCTTAGGGTAGGATTTGGTGGAATTTGCAGGATTTGGTGGGATTGGTGGGCTGAAGCCCACCCTACAGCCCGCTGATTCCCGACACCGATGCCGTCTGAACCTTCAGACGGCATTTTTAATCGCTTGCCGTTTACAGGCGCGGGACGGGCGCAGTGAAATACCCGAACCGTCATCCCCGACAACACCGCAATCTTGAAACCCGTCATTCCCGCGCAGGCGGGAATCCAGACCCCCGACGCGGCGGGAATCTATCGGAAATGACTGAAACCCCGAGATTCTAGATTCCCACTTTCGTGGGAATGACGGGATGCGGGTTTCCGTGCGGACGTGTTCGGATTCCCGCCTGCGCGGGAATGACGGCATATAAGTTTCTGTGTTGGTTTGAGTACGCCGCAGGGTTGGCTGCAAGGTAAACTGTGGCGTGGCTATAGGGTGGGTTCAGCCCACCGATTCATCGACTCCAACGCTTCCGATGCTTCCAACGGTTTCAGACGGCATTTTTTACACAATTCCCGCCATTTCCTGTCATTCCCGACAACACCGTAATCTCGAAACCCGTCATTCCCGCGCAGGCGGGAATCCAGACCTGTCCGCACGGAAACTTATCGGATAAAAACAGTTGCCCAAACCCCGAGATTCTAGATTCCCACTTTCGTGGGAATGACGGTTCAGCTGCTTAGAGTAGGATTTGGTGGAATTTGCAGGATTTGGCGGGATTGGTGGGCTGAAGCCCACCACCCTACAGCCCCACCCTACAATGCGCCTTGCGAATCTGTCCCGCGCCCGCCCTTGTATGTCTCAAATGGGTTAAACTACGCACTTCCCGACTTCCCATTTCGGGCAGGGGTGCAGGTCCGATTTATCTTTCAATAAAACAAGGAAACTTTATGCAGCACGAAGAAGGCAACCGCCAACGCCCTCAAGGCGAACTGCTCCTGCGTACCGTCGCTATGCCGCGCGATACCAATCCCAACCAAGACATTTTCGGCGGCTGGATTATGTCGCAGATGGATTTGGGCGGCGGCATATTGGCGGCGGAAATCGCGCGGGGGCGCATCGTTACCGTCGCCGTTCAGGAAATGAACTTCATCCGCCCGGTCAAGGTCGGCAACGTCGTCTGCTGCTACGGGCATTGCGTCCGTGTGGGCAATACTTCCCTCCAGCTTAAAGTGGAAGTCTGGGTCAAAACTTTGATGAACGATTGCGTTACCGAAGACCGCCACCTCGTAACCGAGGCGGTGTTCACTTATGTCGCCATCGATGCGGAAGGCAATCCGCGCCCGATTCCGAAAGAAGGCAACCCCAAATTGTCGGGCTTATTGCCTACTCCGTAAAAATACCCGTAAAAATGCCGTCTGAAACTGTCTTCAGACGGCATTCCGCATCATTTGAACCAAGACCTGATGCGGGAAAACAGCGACATACTCTGTTTTTCAAAGTCTTCCCGCACTTCGGGCACGGCTTTTTTTATGACCTTCATTCCTGCAAAAGTCTGCGCCACGGGCATAATTTCAATCGTGTTCACATTCATATGCGCCGGCCGGCGGTACAGCCACAATGCGGTTTCCGCAATATCTTCGGGGCGGATAAATGCCACACCCTCATACACGCCCGCCGCCCTCTCGTCATCGCCTTTGAAGCGCACGTTGGAAAACTCCGTATTGCCGCACAAACCTGGCTCGATATTGGTAACGCGGATGTTCTTATCCGCCAACTCCGCGCGCAAATTCAGGCTGAACTGGCGCACAAACGCCTTGGTCGCTCCGTAAACGTTGCTGCCGGCATAAGCATAATTACCCGCAATCGAACCCAAATTCATCACATAGCCGCCGCCGCGTTCCACCATTTGCGGCAAAATCTTGCGCGTCAGAAACGTCAAACCCAAAACATTGGTTTGAATCATCGTTTCCCAATCTTCAAAATCCGCCTTGTCCGCCGTGTCCAGACCCAAAGCCAGCCCGGCATTGTTGATGAGGCAGTCGATGTCGGAAAATTCATCGGGGATGCCGTTTAAGGCATTTTCCACCGACTCGCGGCGCGACACGTCCATTTCCAAAGGGTAAAACAAAGCACCCAATTCATCCGCCAAGGCCTGAAGCCTGTCCGCGCGGCGCGCCGCACCGATAACGCGGTATCCCGCCCCGACAAACGCGCGACACATCGCTTCGCCGAATCCTGCCGAAGCACCGGTAATTAAAACAGCCATTGTTTTTCCTTTCTTTCTCGTTTCCCAAACCTGTTTCAGGTATCATAACGCCCTTCAGACGGCATCGCGCCGGCTGAAAATGACAACAACCATACCACCACGACAGGACACATTCAATATGTTTCAACACACAGGACGACACATAAAGCGTCGCCCTATGTGCCGTCCTGATTCGGAAGGGGTTACACCCTTCCCAAATAAAATCTGATTCTACCGCCCTAAAGGGCGGGGTTTCAACCGAAAAGGAAACACGATGAACATTCAAACCCGCCTTGCCGCAACCGCCCTCGCCCTATTCCTTTCCGCCTGCGGAAACGGCGGCGCGCCCGCACAGCCCAAAGGTGAAATTTCCGAAAACCGCACCGCCGCGTTCAAATCTATGATGCCCGACTTCTCGCGTATGGGCAAAATGGTCAAAGGCGAAGAGCCTTACGATGTCGAAAAATTCAAACAGGCGGCTGCGGCGTTTGCCGAAAGCAGCAAAAAACCGTTCACGCTTTTTGAGTCCGACCCGCAAGGCAACGGCCGCGCCCTGCCCGCCGTTTGGTCGGATGGTGCAAAATTTGAAGCCGAAAAAACAAAATTCGCCGCCGCCGTCGAAAAACTCAACGCCGCCGCCCAAACCGGCAAACTGGATGAAATCAAAGCCGCCTACGGCGAAACCGGTGCAAGCTGCAAATCCTGCCACGACAGTTTCCGTGCGCCGGAATAACATCCGAAACAGAACAATGCCGTCTGAAGCCTTCAGACGGCATTTTCTTTGTCATTTCAGCACACGCAAAGCAATCGGAAATTATCGTCAATTCAAAAAATACGCCATATCCTGATTTTTGCCTTACTTACTCCGCCATCTTCTATTTTGATTTGCTATGCGATTAATCTTTATCGTCAAATGTCAAAATTGGGATGCCGGATTGGGTAAACAGGGCATAAACGGGCTTGAGCCAATAATCTTCCGGAAGGGAAGCCGGTTTCAATGCGTAAACGTGTACATTGGGAAAATCCTTCATCGTCAACGCCGCGCCGCTGAAAAAGGTATAAATTTCATACCTCGTATGCGGGTTTTTCTTAATTTCGCGCAAAATATAGTCTTCGATGACATAGGGCGAATTTAACGCGGTTACGCCGGAAAGCCCGTAGGTTTGGCGGGGATGCGGCGCGACATATTGTATGTTGAAATCTTTTGCCGCCTTTTCCGAAATTTCCTTCATCTCCTTGTCGGGCGAACCCAAAAGTATCCGCACCGTGCCGCCCGTTTCATCCCCCGCCTTCAGTTCGGACGCATCGAACAGCGGCAGGTAAGTCATCTTGCGGCGGCCGTCGTCCATAATGTTTTTCAAGCCCTTGAATATCGTGTAATGCTCGTCGGAAGCATTGCGGGTTTTGGCGATGCTCCAATCCCCGACCATCATTCGGGCAAAATTCCGCTTGATCGTCCCGTTTACAGAAAACTCATCGCCCAAATAGCTGCTGCTTTGAATTAAATTGCCTGTCCCGTCGTCAAAGGTTTTGATTTCCGCATCCGGGTAAGTGCTCAAAAAGGCGGCAATGCTGACTTTTTCCAAACTTGCCAAATAAATCCGCTTGACCTTCGGCAGCAGCATCGACTTTACCTTCAGCTCCGCCATCGTCGGAATGAAATCAAACGATTTGTTCAAACCGTAGGGCAGGTAGAAAAAATACGCCCGCTCCGCCTTATCCTTTATCTGATTGAAATAATAATCGTATTTTTCGTTCCTGTTTTCAGACATCAGCACCACATAAAACCGCTCCCCCGGATGCTGCGCCATAATCCTTTCTGCCACCTTCATCTGCAATATGGTATAGCAGAAAATCAGATTGACCGGTTCCCCCTCTTCATTGAAGAGTTTGTCCTTCAGCAGGGAAACCGCATTCCTTTCCCCCTGATTTACCCGGTCAAACGTATAAAATATCCCGAAACAAAAAACAATCAGGCACAACACTGTCAGACAGACCTTTTTCAACCCCATATCCCTAAAACTCCATTCCGACAAATTGAACATACGCCCCGAGTGTCCCGGTGCGGAAAAATGCGGAATTTTAGCAGATATTCCGACAGTTACCGAATATTAAAATCAATTTCACCGAAAATGTGCCGCCGCACATCAGGCACAGCACCTCCGACACCGCCGCCAAACGCGGGAAAACCATTTTCCCCTTCTTTTCCCTCCGCCGCGTTCAAACGCGCCAAGATCGAACAAAGCGCGAACAAAGCCGCCAAAATATGCCATAATAGCCGCGCACATTCCCCGCGCAATGTGTTTCAAAAGAAAAAACCAACCTACAAGAGAATAATCCTATGACTCAAAAATCCACCATTGTTTATACCCATACCGACGAAGCCCCCGCGCTGGCGACCCAATCTCTGCTGCCGATTGTGCAGGCGTTTGCCCGCCACGCCGGCATCGAGGTCAAAACTGCCGACATTTCCCTGTCCGGCCGCATTTTGGCGGCATTCCCCGAATATCTGACCGAAGCGCAGCGCGTAAACGATGCGCTTGCCGAGTTGGGCGAACTGGTGAAACAGCCCGATGCAAACGTGATCAAACTGCCGAATATCAGCGCATCCGTACCGCAACTGACTGCCGCGATTAAAGAATTGCAGGCAAAAGGCTTTGCCGTTCCCGACTATCCTGCCGACCCTCAAACCGATGAAGAAAAAGCCGTGCGCGAACGTTACGACCGCATCAAAGGCAGCGCGGTCAACCCCGTTTTGCGCGAAGGCAACTCCGACCGCCGCGCGCCTAAAGCGGTGAAAAACTTTGCGAAAAAAAATCCGCACAGCATGGGCGCATGGACCAAAGACTCCAAAACCCACGTTGCCACCATGCAAAGCGGCGATTTTTTCCATAACGAACAATCTGTTACCGTACCCGATGCGACTTCCGTATCCATCGTGTTCACCGACAAACAAGGCAACAAAAAAGAGCTGCGCGAGCCCGTTGCCCTGAAAGCCGGCGAAATCATCGACGCGACCGTGATGAGCAAAAAAGCCCTGCTCGCCTTCCTTGCCGAACAAGTGCAAGACGCGAAAGCTAAAGGCGTATTGTTCTCGCTGCACATGAAAGCCACCATGATGAAAGTGTCCGACCCGATTATCTTCGGACACGCCGTCAAAGTGTTCTTCGCGCCCGTCTTTGAAAAATTCGGCGACAAACTGGCTGCCGCAGGTGTCAACGTCAATAACGGCTTCGGCAACCTGCTTGCCAATCTGGACAAACTGGATGCGGACACCCGCGCCGCCGTCGAAGCCGAAATCGCCGCCGTTTACGCCGCCAACCCCGATTTGGCGATGGTCGATTCCGACAAAGGCATCACCAACCTGCACGTCCCCAGCGATGTCATCGTTGATGCTTCTATGCCTGCAATGATTCGCAACTCCGGCCGTATGTGGGATAAAGACGGCAAAGCGCAAGACACAAAAGCCGTCATTCCCGACAGCAGCTATGCCGGTGTTTACCAGGCAACCATCGACTTCTGCCGCGAACACGGCGCATTCGATCCGACAACCATGGGTACCGTGCCCAACGTCGGACTGATGGCGCAAGCGGCGGAAGAATACGGTTCGCACAACAAAACCTTTGAAATCGAAGCCGACGGTCAAGTTCAAGTCATTGATGCAGCGGGCAAAGTCCTGATGCAGCACAACGTTGAAGCCGGCGACATCTGGCGTATGTGCCAAACCAAAGACGCGCCCGTCAAAGACTGGGTACAACTCGCCGTCAACCGCGCCCGCCTGAGCAACACGCCAGCCGTATTCTGGCTCGACGAAAACCGTCCGCACGACAAGAGCCTGCTCGCCAAGGTTAAAGCCTACCTTGCCGAACTGGATACCGACGGCCTCGACATCCGCATCCTCGCTCCTGAAGAAGCCGCCAAGTTCAGCTTAGGCCGTCTGAAAAACGGCGAAGACACCATTTCTGTAACCGGCAACGTCCTGCGCGATTATCTGACCGACCTGTTCCCGATTTTGGAACTCGGCACCAGCGCGAAAATGCTGTCTATCGTTCCATTGATGAATGGCGGCGGTATGTTTGAAACCGGTGCGGGCGGTTCTGCACCGAAACACGTCCAACAGTTCCTCGAAGAAAACCACCTGCGTTGGGACTCTTTGGGCGAATTTCTCGCACTCGCCGTATCGTTTGAACATCTGGCGCAAAAAACCGGCAACACCAAAGCCCAAGTCCTCGCCGACACTTTGGATGCAGCCACCGAAAAACTGCTGTTGAACGACAAATCGCCTAAACGCAAAGCTGGCGAACTCGACAACCGGGGCAGCCATTTCTACCTTACCCTCTACTGGGCGCAAGAATTGGCGGCGCAAGACAAAGACGCCGAACTGAAAGCCGCATTTGCACCATTGGCAGCCGCTTTGACTGCCGACGAAGCCAAAATCGTTGAAGAACTCTCTGCCGTACAAGGCAAAGCGGCCGACATCGGCGGCTACTACGCCGCCAATCCTGAAAAAGCCGCACAAGCGATGCGTCCGAGCGTAACCTTTAATCAGGCACTAAACGCCTTATAAGCACAAAGGCAAAAATGCCGTCTGAACATTTATCGTTCAGACGGCATTAGTTATCCCTATCTGCCTGATTATGATTAAACGCCGCACCCATTGGATATAAATCATATAATCTTTAGTTTTGACCCTAGGAAAAGACAATAATATGAAAACTGTTCCAACCATCCTGATTAGCATCCTTTTGGCAACCGCCCTTCCCGCATCCGCACACGGTATGCATAAGAGCAAGCCCCTGACTATGGACGAGCTGCCGCCGATTTGCCAACAATATTTCAAACGCGCCGAAACCTGTTACAACAAAGCCGGAAACAAAGCAGATTTCGCACGCAACAACACTAAATTCCTATTCCAAGCCCTACCTGCTGCCGACTTGAATCAGCGCAAGCAACTGTGCCAAATCGCCATGGATTCATTTGCAGAAAAAACCCGAGACCTGAATTGCGAATAAAGCCGTATCAGTAATAGCAATGCCGTCTGAAACCAAGGTTCAGACGGCATTCTCACATCAAAACGCACTAGCTTGATAAAACCCACCTTCCCCGCATCCCTGACCCGAACAGGATTAAACGGAGTAAGGGCTTTAACTATTATGGCAAGTTTCCATTCTCAAAAATTACCATAAAAACCGTAATCAAAGCATCTGCCGATTGCGGTTCGTTGCAGGGCGTTACGGAAAATCATAGTAAACCAATGATTCTTTTATGGTAATTGTGCAGATTCGCGCCAAAAAGAACCGCCCTGAATCAGGACGGTTTTGCTTTGTGGCGGAAACGGTGGGATTCGAACCCACGGAGGATTTACACCCTCAGCGGATTTCGAGTCCGCTGCATTCAGCCTCTCTGCCACGTTTCCGAAAGATGAAGTAAAACCAAATAAAAATGCCGATGCTTTATGCTACTTCATTTTTATTTGGTTTTTGACCTCAAGGATTGGCGGAAGCGGTGAGATTCGAACTCACGGAGGGCTATCAACCCTCGACGGTTTTCAAGACCGTTGCATTAAACCGCTCTGCCACGCTTCCGTCTTCTTGAAGATTAGGAATAATAATGAAGTTTATACATTTTGCCAAGCACTTTTTTCGGAAAATACTTAATTTATTGTTTTCACTTTATTTGTTCCGAACGCATAAACACCCATTCGCTTTCATTTGAAGCCGCGTCATCGAATGCGTAGCCTTCGTAATTAAAATTTTTCAGCATTTCAGGATCGGTAATATTGTGTTCTGCCGCATAGCGCACCATTAATCCGCGCGCGCGCTTGGCGTAAAAACTGATGATTTTATATTTGCCGTTTTTTTCGTCTTTAAATATCGGGGTAATCAGCCTCGCCCGAAGTTTTCTCGTGTTGACGGACTTGAAATATTCCTGTGAGGCAAGATTGACAAGCGTATTGCTGCCTGCTTGGGCAAGCGTGTCATTTAAAAGGTTGATAATGATGTCGCCCCAAAACTCATACAAATTCTTGCCGCGCAAATTGGCAAATGCCGTCCCCATTTCCAAACGGTAAGGCTGTATCAGGTCTAACGGGCGCAAAAGACCGTACAGGCCGGACAGCAGGCGGACATGGTTTTGCAGATATTGTATTTGATTGGTATCCAATGTGTTTGCATCCATACCTTCGTAAACATCGCCGTTGAACATAAAGACCGCCTGTTTGGCGTTTTCCGGCGTAAACGGCGTGTGCCACGCCGCATTTCGTTCGGTGTTTAAGAGTGCGATTTTGTCGGAAACGTGCATCAGTTCGGCGATCTGTTGCGGCGCAAGCTCGCGCAGCTGCTGCATTAGAATTTCGGACTCTGCCAGCAGGTCGGGTTGGGTAAACTCGCTGACAGGGGCAGGGTCTTTTTCGTTAAGGTTTTTCGCAGGGGAAAGGACAAAAAACATAATCTGCTCGGTATTGTGTCAAACATGGGGATTTTAAGTTTAAACGTGTTTGCGGGCAAGCCGATTAAAAGTGAAGTAAATACCGTTACAGCAAATTCAACCGTAAAATATTGAAAATGCCGTCTGAACAAAAGTTCAGACGGCATTTTTTATTCTTTACCGATATAGGGAAACAATAGTTTCCGCAGCTTTGACACAAGTTGCGACATCGGCAACCAAAGCGATACGCACATAACCTTCCCCGGGATTGCCCTGTTCGGTATCCCGCGCCAAAAAACGTCCGGGCAATACTTGGATAGCGGCTTTTTGCCATAAATTGCGTGCAAATGCCAAATCGTCGCCATCGGGGACTTTCAACCAGATGTAAAACGAGGCATCCGGTAATTTAACGTCAAATACCTGTTGCAAAATAGGAATAACGCGCTCAAATTTTTCCTGATACAGGCGGCGGTTGTCAATAACGTGTTGTTCGTCATTCCAGGCGGCAATACTGGCACGCTGCACGGGAATGCTCATTGCACTGCCGTGATAAGTTCGGTAAAGCAAGAAATTTTTAAGTAATCCCGCATCTCCCGCAACAAATCCGGAACGCAGGCCAGGAACATTGGACCGCTTGGACAAACTGGTAAACATAAGCAGTTTTTGCCTGCCTCGCCCCGACTGTGCAGCGGCCTGCAGGCAGCCCAAAGGCTTGTTGCCGTCGAAATAGATTTCGGAATAGCATTCGTCCGAGGCAATAATGAAACCATATTTGTCCTGCAAATCAAAAACTTCTTTCCATCCGTCCAAATCCAGCACGCTGCCGCTGGGGTTGTTGGGCGAGCAGACGAATACCAGTTTGGTACGTTTCCAAACCTCTTCGGAAATACTGCGCCAATCGGGGTTGAAAGACGGTGCGGGGCAATTGGCAAAATGGATTTCACCGCCGCCCAAAAGTGTCGCACCTTCATAAATCTGATAAAAGGGATTCGGGCTGACGATTACGGGTTTGATGCCGTCTGAAGCAGGGTTCAACACGGTTTGGACAAAAGAAAACAACGCCTCCCTACTGCCCAAAACCGGCAGAATTTCATTATCCGCATCCACTGTCAAGCCGTCATAACGGCGTTTTAACCAGTTCGCACACGCCTGACGCAGTTCAGGCAGACCCGCAGTCAGCGGATATTTTTCCAACTCGTGCAATGAGGCGGTCAGCGCATCCGTAATGACTTTCGGTGTCGGATGTTTGGGCTCGCCGATATGGAGGGGGACGGCTTCCAGACCTTCGGGAGCGGAAATGCCCTGCATCGCCTCGCGCAGTCGGGCAAAGGGATAGGGTTTGAGCTGCTTGAGTAAGGTATTCATGATTTTCTCCGGTTGTCGGTATATCGGAAGATATGCCGTCTGAACCTGACGTGCTCTTCAGACGGCATTTTATATTCAATGCAAACCCGTACTGCCGAAGCCGCCCTCACCCCGGCTGCTTCCGACAAATTCTTCGACACGTTTGAAACGCGCCTGCACGATTGGCACGACAACCATCTGCGCGATACGCTCAAACGGCTTAACGGCAAACGGTTCGCTGCTTCTGTTCCATAACGACACCTTCAACTCCCCCTGATAATCGGAGTCGATCAAGCCGACCAAATTGCCCAAGACAATACCGTGTTTATGCCCCAATCCGGAACGGGGAAGCAAAACGGCGGCGTATGCGGGATTCGCCAAATAAACCGCCAAACCTGTCGGTACAAGCAACGTTTCGCCCGGCTGCAAAACGACTTCCTTATCCAAACAGGCGCGCAAATCCAAACCTGCAGAACCCTCCGTTGCATAGGTAGGGACAAAATCCGCCATCCGTTCGTCCAATACTTTCATTTCTACTTCAATATTCATTGCCTTACTCCCGCATACGGTCGGTCTGTCTAAAGATGGTGGATTATACACAAGCCGTGTTTACACTGAAACACAGCAAATAGGTTTTGTTTTGAAATACTCCGTCTGTGTATAATGCCCGACCTTCTTACATATCAATATTAACATGACACACATAAGCTCGCCCCGTAACGAATTTATACGCGGCATAAAAAAAAGCTCACCCATACTTATCGGACTTCTGCCTTGGGCATTAATACTCGGTATGCAGGGTGGGCAAAAAGGCATGAGTTGGCTGGAGATGTTGTTGATGACGGGGATGAACTTTGCCGGCGGCTCCGAATTTGCAACGGTAAACCTGTGGGCGGAACCTCTGCCGATACTGCTCATCGCCACCGTAACCTTTATGATTAATTCGCGGCATATCCTGATGGGGGCGGCACTTGCCCCGCACATGAAAGAAATACCGCTGAAAAAAGCCGTGCCCGCACTGTTTTTTATGTGTGATGAAAGCTGGGCGATGGCATTCTCCGAAATCCAAAAACGGAAAGCAGCCGGCTTGCCCGCATTCAATATGCCTTTTTATATGGGCGTATGCTTTATCCTCTACATTACTTGGATAGGATTTGCCACTTTCGGCGCGGCAGTAGGACCTATGTTCGGCAATGTGGCCGCTTGGGGATTCGGCATGGCGTTTCCTGCCGTATTTCTGGTTTTATTGAGAGGTATGTGGAAAAGTTTTTCCGCATCAAGACCTTGGTTTGTTAGCCTGATTGTCGCATCAGCAGTTTATCTGACCGTTGAAGGCGCGTGGTATGTTCCCGCCGGCGCACTGTCCGGTCTGTTATCGGCTTATCTCTGGGGAGAACAAAAATGAAAGATTTGCTGTCGCTCCAATCATTCCTGTTGTTTGCCTCTATGCTTGCCGTAACCTACTCTACACGTCTGATAGGATTTTTCGCACTGCGTAACCGAGCCCTAAGCCGTCGCGCCCAAACTGTTATGGAAGCCGCGCCGGGCTGCGTCCTCATTTCCGTTATTGCCCCCTATTTTGTATCAGACAAACCGCACGAACTTATTGCCATCGCATTAACCGCCTTTGCAGCCTGCCGTTTTTCTATGCTGCTTACCGTATTGATAGGGGTCGGCTCGTCAGGCATCTTGGGATGGTTGATGGCATAACTCATTTCAAAATACCCATAAAAATGCCGTCTGAAAATTGATTTTCAGACGGCATCGGCAAAACAGCCCTATTTTTTACGGTTAGAGAAAGCCTCACAACCGGCATCTGCGGACAAGGTTTCCAAATGAGCCCGGGCAGAAGCGGCATCGCGGCATTTGTATCCGTCGCCCACGCTGTTTACCCATACCGACAAGGTATAACCCGTACCTGCCTTCGGAACGCCGACCAACCTGTATGCCCTTGATTTTGCCGCATCGACAAACTCCCCCGAAACACTATATTTTTCGGCAATTTTCGGATTCATCTTATAGGCCGGTGCAAACTTTTTCAGTTCCGCATCAAGTTTCTGATTACTTTCCCCGGGATTTTTCAAAATAATCTGCTTGAAAGCATTGTTGATACTGACCATCTCCGTATAAAGCTGGGACTGATAGCCTTTTTCAATATAACTTTGATAAGAAGGTATGGCAATGACGCTGATGATGCCGAGTATCGCGACAACTATCATCACCTCAACCAATGTAAACCCTTTTTGTTCCATTTTATTGCTCATCATTATTGCTTACATAAGATTGAAGGACGACCACGGTATTGGCATTCTTACCCCAAGCCTTGGCAGTAACCCTGTAAATATTCTGACCGTTCTTCACACCCAAATATTCGATAATATAGCGCGGCATTTTGCTGACGCTTCCTGTGCCTTTCCCATATACCATCCCTTTATTGTCAATGCACAGGTTGGTAGAATTTGCAGGACAAAAACGCTTCACCGCTTCAACGGTAGGCTCGCCTTGCACCACGATATTGTCAAAAGCCTCTTCATTATCATTATTTGTCCGCACATTAACTGCGGTACACAGGCCGTTTTCACAGTTTTCGCTAAATGTAACCTTACTGTCCGTAGTATATTCCAAATCCAAAACCTGAAATTCGCCGTCCCGCAAAGCCGCCTCGGCTAAAGACAAAGCCAATTTCCTGTCTGATTCGTTGGCACTGATCCGCTGCTCGGTATTGTAAGACTGCGCGGCAGTCACAACCAAAAAGGCCACTACTATCATAACCATCAGCACGATAAACAGTGCGAACCCCCTCTGTCCGTCAGAAGTCGGGATTCCCGTCAAAGCGTTCTGTTTGCGCATACATTTCCCCCGCGTATTGTCGCATCGATACGGTAAGCATAAATATTATTGTCTGAAGAAGCGGCAATCTTGGCATCGGTACCGCTATTCAATAAAACCTCCACCCCGGCGGGCGTAACAGCACCTTTGGAGCTGTCGAATTTATCCGTATATTTGAATTTTTCCTCTTTGCCGGCATCTCCATCTTCAGGGCAGTCGGAAACATAGACATACCGCACATTCATATGGGTAATCTTTTTCACGAGCAACTGGGGATTACCCCACCCGCCGCTATCATTCAATTGGAAGCGGAACAGCCCCTCCTCATCAGAAATCTTGCCGACCGCATAGGCATTGACCTCATGCCTTTGGCGCGCAATATTGCCATTTTGCCTGTTATCCGTATCCGAAATCTTCAATTCTTTTTTTACATTTTCTAATGTAGAGATTTGCTTGCCCGGTTTTGATATTGCGGCACAACTGCTGACGACGGTAGTCGCGGCGTTTGCATTAGCATCGTCGATACCGTATTGGAAAATCAATGCCTTACCGGACTGGGTAAAACCCGGATAGCCGATATTTGCAGATTCCGCCACAGGGATAAGTTTATCTATACCGTTCCTTTTTAAGGAAAAAAGGGGGTTTTGTTGCGCCGTATCGGAAACAACATCAGTTGCAGGATGCTCGGACATATTGAAACAACCGAAGCCCCCCGCCATTCTTGCGTCGCGGACAATCAATGTTGCCGCATTCCGCAAATCCTGTTGCGCGGAAAGACGCTCGTTTGCCGCATCATTTAATTTCCGAGATGTAAAGTAACTCGAACCGACCGCCATCAGGACAATCATACTGAGCAGGCCCGCAACCAAGAATTCAACAATGGTAAAACCCTTCATACCATCATAACTGCCTTTTGGTACGTTTAGCATTTTACGTCTCATTCCCGACCTCCGACCCTTGCCTGATAGGTATATACGATATTGTCGCCGTTCGCCTCAAGATTCGTACGGGCAATATCCGAATCCCCTGCCGAATCATTTACCCACAATACTTTAATCAAAGTATCCCCATTTGCCTTATTGTCGCAATTTGAAGAAAAAGTACCGCTGTCGGACAATGTCGGCGCGTTACCCGACGAATCCTTGCAGACGGCGTAATGGATACCGGCTGCATCCGGCAAGGCATTTTTCAATTCATAACCGAACCTGTCCAACTGGGCTTTTGCCAAATCCTTCTTGGTTTTCAAATTATTAAGCGTGAAATCGCCGTCAGAGGAAGAAGGGGTGTACGACCCTGTGTAAAGATTATAGTTTTTCTTGTTGCTGTCCGAATCAATGGTCGGATTCATCAACATTCCCTCCATCAGGTTTTGCGTGATTTGGCTGACGATGGTTTGCGTCTCTGCCTCCCTGACGGAAGCGACTGTCCGCAACTGCACGGACAATAGTGCCAAAATACCGATGGTCAGAACGAGCATAGCGACCAAGACTTCTATCAGCGCCATACCGGACTGGGGATTTTTCAGGCGGAAGCAATCATTATTCTTCATTTTTTATTTCCCAAACCGACTAAAACAGTCATTGATGTTGGCATACGGCACGCGTATCGTTTCTAGGGCAAACCTCAACCCTGCCGCTGCTGTCAATCAAAACCACCGCCGAACGGAATTTCTTTTCATCGGCGGAAACCGCCTTCGCATCTGTCAGCACGATTTGGATATAACCGTCGGAGTAAACAAATCTGGAAGTACGCGCGAGATTCTGATCGGGAGAATAGCCGAATGCCCCGTTTTGGTTGAAAGTCCAAACAACACGCTCGGCGGTCGGCTGAGACGAACCGAAAGCGATATGGTTGAAGGTATAATTAATCCGGCTGTCGTCGGCATCATTCAACACCACGCTGCGGAGGAAAACATCCGCCGCATCGCCGTCATATGCCTTATTGCCGTTTTTGTCGCCGAAAGCCAACACTCCCTGCCCCTTCTTGCCGAAGTCGCACTGGTTGTTGACCGTACCGTCTTTTTTAACTTGAACAGGACAGATATAGACAGGGAGATTGAGCCGGACGGCTTCGCCCCTGGAGAAACGCAAAAGGTTGGCAACCTGCTCCGCATGACTGGCAATGCGGCGGGATGCAATCCACCGGCTCATACTGGGGAGGGCTATCATCGCCATAATGGCTGCGATGACCATCACGATAAGCAGCTCTATTAGCGTGAAACCTTGTTGTTTTCGTGTACACATATAAGCAATAGGACGTTAACTGGTAATGTATTTTCAATTATATGCCGTCTGAATGCAAAAATGCCTCAAGACCGCATTTTATTTTTTAGGGCAATCTCTAAGCATGATTTTAAACGATTTTGCCTGATTTCGCCTAATAAATTTTTATATAACCATTTAATCTTCTATCTTTGCCTCCTCGGGAACATAGGCAGCATTGTCGAATTTGGTAAACTGCCCCATCCATGTCAGGACAACTTTTCCGACCGGACCGTTGCGGTGTTTGCCGATAATACATTCGGCAAGGCCTTTCATGGGTGAGTCTTGGTTGTAGTATTCGTCGCGGTACATGAACATAATCAGGTCGGCATCTTGCTCGATTGCGCCAGACTCGCGAAGGTCGGACATCATCGGGCGTTTGTCGGTACGCGATTCGACCGTCCTGCTCAACTGAGACAAAGCGATGATAGGAACCTGCAATTCTTTCGCCAAGGCTTTGAGGGAACGGGAAATTTCGCCAAGCTCCGAAGCGCGGTTGTCGGAACGGCCGGATCCCGCCATCAATTGCAGGTAGTCAATGACGATCAATCCAAGCTTATTGTTAAATTGACGGGCGAGACGGCGGGCACGGGCGCGCAGCTCGAGGGCGGTCAGATTCGGGGTTTCGTCAATAAACATAGGTGCGTCGGAAAGTTTGACGACTGCTTCGTTCAGACGACCCCAGTGTTCGTCTTCCAACCTGCCTGTTTTCAAGACGCTTTGATCCAACCGTCCGACCGAGCCGAGCATACGCATGACCAGTTGCGCACCGCCCATCTCCATCGAGAAGACGGCAACGGGCAGCTTGCCCTCTACGGCAACGTGTTCGGCGATATTGATAGAAAAGGCGGTTTTACCCATAGACGGGCGGCCGGCGACGATAATCAGGTCTCCGGGCTGAAGGCCCGAGGTTTTTTTGTCGAGGTCGATGAACCCCGTCGGCACTCCGGTTACTTCATCGGGATTGTCGCGCGAGTAGAGCATATCGATGCGCTGTACGACTTCTTTCAGCAAATCGGGCATCTCCAAAAAGCCCTGTTTGGATTTGGCGGTGCTTTCGGCGATTTGGAATACTTTGTTTTCCGCCTCGTCCAAAAGCTGCCCCGCGTCCCTGCCTTGCGGATTGTATGCGCTGCGGGCGATTTCCGTCCCCACTTCGGCGAGTTGGCGCATAATGGAACGCTCGCGCACGATTTCGGCATAACGGCGGATGTTGGCGGCGGACGGGGTGTTTTGCGCCAGCGTAATCAGGTATTCAAATCCGCCTGCCGCTTCCAATTCTTCGTTCCGCTGCAAATCTTCCTGAACCGTAATCACATCGGCGGGACGGCTTTCGTTGATCAGCTTGGCAATGGATCGGAAAATCAGGCGGTGTTCGTGGCGGTAGAAATCCTCTCCCGAAACCACATCGGCAATCCTGTCCCATGCCGGATTTTCCAGCATCAAACCGCCCAAAACAGACTGCTCCGCCTCCATCGAATGGGGGGGCAGCGACAATGCGCCGACCTCGCGGTCTTCAGACGGCATAGCTGCGTAATCGTTCATGGTGCATCCTATCTATTGTGCCGAAATTGCATTTTTTTATTATAGCGTAAAGCAGGTTCAATTAGTTTCCATCCCTCAAAACAGGTAGAATGCGTGAGCTGCCGATTCGTTTGCAGCAACACTGCCAAAATACAACATTTAAAACAATATTAGGAGTACAAAATGGAACATAAGCTGCCGCAACTGCCTTATGAACTGGACGCATTGTCCCCGCATCTGAGCAAAGAGACTTTGGAATTCCACTACGGCAAACACCATCAAACCTACATCACCAACCTGAACAATCAAATCAAAGGCACCGAATTTGAAAACCTGCCTTTGGAAGAGATTGTGAAAAAATCTTCGGGCGGCGTGTTCAACAACGCGGCGCAAACTTGGAACCACACCTTCTACTGGCTGGGTTTCACGCCCAAAGGTCAAGGCAAGCCTGCCGGCGAACTGGCAGCCGCCATCGACGCGAAATGGGGCAGCTTCGAAAAATTCCAAGAAGCGTTCAATGCCTGCGCGGCCGGTACTTTCGGCTCCGGTTGGGCGTGGCTGGTGAAAACCCCTGCCGGCGGATTGGATTTGGTTTCCACTTCCAACGCCGCTACGCCGCTGACCACTGAAAACACGCCGCTCTTGACTTGCGACGTGTGGGAACACGCCTATTACATCGACTACCGCAACAGCCGTCCCAACTACCTGAAAGGTTTTTGGGAAATCGTCAACTGGGACGAGGTTGCCAAACGTTTTGCCGCATAAGCCGCAAACCGGCAAAATGCCGTCTGAACACATTTCAGACGGCATTTTTTACGGGAAGTCCGAATCAATGTCCGCAGGCGCAAGCATCGCCGCGGTGTCCGCAACCTTTAGCCGCTTCGAGCCACGCGTCATCATCGCCTTCAAACTCTTCCACTTCGTCAAACTCGCCGCGTTCCACCATGGCGCACAACTCTTCAAGGCTTTCCGCGCCCTCTACCCAAAAACAGGGAATGCCCGGCGGCGTATCGGGCGCAAGCAGTGCCGCCACGCCTTCATGCCACGCAATCCAATAGCCGTTGTCCGTGCGGACGAATTGTGCGTTTTCGTTGACCGACTCGCCTTCCGTGCCTTCCAGCATACGTTCCGCAATGTCCGCCTGAAAAGATAAAATCTGCATAAGTGTTCCTTTATATGATGGTTTTCCGTCAAAACAAGGCGTTATAGTGGATTAACAAAAACCAGTACGGCGTTGCCTCGCCTTAGCTCAAAGAGAACGATTCTCTAAGGTGCTGAAGCACCAAGTGAATCGGTTCCGTACTATTTGTACTGTCTGCGGCTTCGTCGCCTTGTCCTGATTTTTGTTAATCCACTATATTTTAAAACATCACGCCCGCTTGAGAAACTGCCAACCGCTTTATAACAAATTCGTCTTTGCACCAAACTTTCCATTCTTTCCGTTTTTCAGACGGCATCGTTAAAGTAATGCCTTTATTTTCCACCCTTACCGACCATGTTACTGCTCAAAACACCCGGCATCCTTCCCGGCTTCAAAATCAGCCTCGGCCTGACCGTATTGTGCCTGTCGCTTCTGGTGGTTTTGCCGTTTGCGATGATGGCGGCGAAGGCGGCGGAAATCGGCTGGGGCGGCTTTTGGAACACGATTGCCGAGCCGAACGTGTTGGCGGCGGTGTGGCTGAGTTTGCGGATGTCGTTTTATGCGATGCTGACCAATGTCGTGTTCGGCACGCTGGTGGCGTGGGTGTTGGTGCGCTATGAATTTCCGGGCAAGGGCTTGGCGAACGCGCTGGTCGATTTGCCGTTTGCTCTGCCGACAGCGGTAACAGGTATTGCGTTGGCGACCCTGTATGCGCCCAACGGTTGGTTAGGCCGTTTTTTCGAGCCTTTAGGCATCAAAATCGCGTTTACGCCCGTCGGCATTTGGATTGCGCTGGTCGTCGTCAGCCTGCCCTTTATCGTCCGCGCCGTGCAGCCGGTATTGGAGGAATTGTCGGGCGAATATGAGGAAGCGGCGGCGACTTTGGGCGCAAACCGCTTTACGACGTTCCGCCGCGTGCTGCTGCCGGAAATCACGCCGGCACTCCTGACAGGCGCGGGCATGATGTTCGCGCGGGCAACGGGGGAATACGGCTCGGTGATTTTTATCGCGGGCAACATTCCGATGGTTTCCGAAATCCTGCCGCTGATTATTACGGGCAAACTGGAACAGTTCGACGTGCAGGGCGCGTCGGCGGTAGCGTTGTTTATGCTGCTGGTTTCGTTTGTCATCCTGTTTGCGCTGAACGTGATGCAGTGGGCGTTGGGCAGGCGTTCGGGCGCGAAGGGTTGAGGTCGTCTGAAATACCTGTTACCGTCATTCCCGCGCAGGCGGGAATCCATTGGTGAATTTCGGCTGCCTTATTTATTTTCTGTTTTCCTGTTGCCCTGTGGTGGATTCCCGCCTGCGCGGGAATGACGGCAGCCGAACGTTTTTTGCTCCCCTTTTAATCTATAAAAGATAAAAGGCCGTCTGAAAACGAATCCGCCCCACAAAAAACAGTTTTTCAGACGACCTCCAAACATTTTAAAACCAACCAGAGAACACCACCGACATGAAACCCTATTCCGCCAATCCCAACCTGACCGAACCGCGTTGGCTGCGCGTATTGCTGACTGCTACCGCCTTGGGCTTTCTGTTGCTGATGTTGGTTGTGCCTTTGGTTGCCGTATTCTACGAGGCCTTAAAAGGCGGTTGGGATTTGTACCTGAAATCCTTAAGCGATTCCGAAGCGTGGTCTGCCATCAAATTGACGCTGATTACCGCGCTGATTGTCGTCCCCGTCAATGCCGTCTTGGGCGTGGCGATGGCGTGGCTGCTGACCCGTTTTGATTTTCGCGGCAAGCAGTTGCTGACCACCCTGCTCGATTTGCCGTTTTCCGTATCACCCGTGGTGGCCGGTTTGATGTTCGTCTTATTGTTCGGCGCGCACACGGCATTGGGCGGCCGGCTGGAAGCGCAAGGCATACAGATTATCTTCGCTATCCCCGGCATTGTTTTGGCGACGCTGTTCGTTACCTTCCCCTTTGTTGCACGCGAAATCATCCCGCTGATGCAGGCGCAGGGCGACAGCGAAGAACAAGCCGCGCTGATTCTCGGCGCAAGCGGCTGGCAGATGTTTTGGCGCGTTACCCTGCCCAACATCAAATGGGCGTTACTCTACGGCATCATCCTCACCAACGCCCGCGCGATGGGCGAGTTCGGCGCGGTCAGCGTGGTATCGGGACACATACGCGGCGAAACCAACACCGTCCCGCTTTTGGTCGAAATCTTCTACAACGAATACAACTTCACCGGCGCATTCGCCCTCTCCGGCGTATTGGCACTTTTAGCACTGGCGACGCTGGCGGTGCAGAACATCATCACCAAATTACAAGATAAAAAACTCGCCGCCGCCGAAAGGAAAGCAGTATGAGCATCACCATTCAAAACTTAAACAAACACTTCGGTAGTTTCCACGCGCTGAAAAACATCAACCTCAACGTCCCCACCGGCAAACTCGTTTCCCTGCTCGGCCCGTCCGGCTGCGGCAAAACCACGCTTTTACGCATTATCGCCGGACTGGAAAACGCCGACGGCGGCAAGATTCTGTTTGACGGGCAAGATGTAACCGCCAAACATGTGCGCGAGCGCAAAGTCGGCTTCGTGTTCCAACACTACGCCCTTTTCCGCCATATGAACGTGTTTGACAACGTCGCTTTCGGTTTGACCGTATTGCCCAAGTCCGAACGCCCGTCCAAAGAACAAATCCGCACCAAAGTCGAAGAATTGCTCAAACTCGTGCAGCTCTCCCACCTCGCCAAATCCTATCCGCACCAACTCTCCGGCGGCCAACGCCAACGCATCACCCTTGCCCGTGCGCTTGCGGTCGAACCGAAACTCCTGCTTCTGGACGAACCCTTCGGCGCACTGGATGCCAAAGTGCGCAAAGAATTACGCACCTGGTTGCGCGACATCCATCACAACCTAGGCGTAACCAGCATTTTGGTGACACACGACCAAGAAGAGGCCCTCGAAGTTTCCGACGAAATCGTCGTCATGAACCACGGCAAAATCGAACAAACCGGCAGCGCCGAAGCCATTTACCGCAAACCCGAAAACGCCTTCGTTACCGAGTTCTTAGGCGAAACCGACGCTTTTGAAGGTCGCATCGAAAAAGGCATCTGGCACTACAACGGCTTCGCGTGGAAATTGGACGCGCACTACAAATGGCAGGAACAAACCGCTATCGGCTATATCCGCCCACACGAATGGCAACTTGCCGCTGAAAACGAAACCCCGATGATTCGTGCCAAAATCGAAAAAATCCACGCCGTCGGCGCATTGACGCACGTTTTGGTGAAACACGGCAAACAGGACGTGCATATCACGCTGGCTGGCAGCGATGCCGCGCGTTACCCAATCGCCGAAGGTAAAGAATTGAATCTGATTCCGAAACAGGTTTATGTCTTCTCTCAAAACGAACTGATTGAATATTCGATTTAACTCTGAAAGCACAATGCCGTCTGAAAGGCTTTCAGACGGCATTGTGCTTTCAAGCATCAGGCAAGAAACAGCTTGTACGCGGCATTTTGCGTTTCCTCGTGATAGCTGTATCCCAGACTTTCCAAGAAACCGTCAAATGCGGCGGCATCATGCGGCGGCACGTCGATACCGACCAAAATCCGCCCGTAATCCGCACCATGGTTGCGGTAATGGAAGAGCGTAATGTTCCAACCGCCCTGCATATGGTTCAAAAAACGCGCCAACGCCCCCGGACGCTCCGGAAACTCAAAACTGACCAAACGCTCGTTTTCTACTTTGTCCGTCCGTCCTCCGACCATATAACGGATATGGATTTTGGCAATCTCATCATCGGTCAGGTCGACATTGGGCAATCCCGCCTCATCCAACCGGCTGCCGATAACCGCCAAATCCTGCGGGCCTGCCGCTTGAAGTCCGACAAAGATATGCGCTTTTTCATCGTCCCCGTAGCGGTAGTTGAACTCGGTAATATTCCTATTTCCCAATATATTGACAAACTTAAGGAAGCTGCCGCGTTCTTCAGGGATGGTAACGGCAAAAATACCTTCGTTGCCCTCGCCCAATTCGCTCCGTTCCGAAACGTGGCGCAAACGGTGAAAATTCATATTCGCACCGCTGGTAACGGCAATCAAGGTCTGCCCCTTGATGCCGCCGCGTGCGATATAAGCCTTCAGTCCTGCCAATGCCAACGCGCCGGCCGGCTCGGTAATGCTGCGCGTATCATCGAAAATATCCTTGACCGCACCGCAAACCGCATCGGTATCGACCGTAATGATTTCATCCAAAAGTTCTTTGCAGAGGCGGAAGGTTTCGTCGCCGACGACTTTGACCGCAGTGCCGTCTGAAAACAGCCCGACATCTTTCAAATGGACGATTTCTCCCGCTTCGATCGACTGCTTCATACAGCAGGAATCGTTGGTCTGTACGCCGATAACTTTGATTTCGGGACGAACCTGTTTGATAAATGCCGCCACGCCCGCTGCCAAACCGCCGCCGCCTATCGGTACGAATACGGCGCGGATTGAATCGGGATGTTGGCTGACAATTTCCATCCCCACCGTCCCCTGTCCCGCAATCACATCAGGATCGTCAAACGGTGCGATATAGGTCAGCCCTTCCTGTTCCGCCAGCTCCATCGCATAATCGTAGGCATCGTTGTATGAAACACCGCGCAAAACCACCTCGCCGCCACGGCTTTTGACCGCATCCACTTTGATTTTCGGCGTAGTCTCCGGCATAACGATAACGGCACGGCAGCCCAAACGCTGTGCGGACAATGCCACGCCTTGAGCATGATTGCCCGCGCTTGCCGCAATCACGCCGCAAGCGAGCGCATCTTTCGGCAACTTGGACATTTTGTTGTACGCACCGCGTATTTTGAACGAAAAAACCGGCTGCAAATCTTCGCGTTTCAAAAGGATGTTGTTTTTCAAACGTACAGAAAGGCTGCGTGCCGGTTCCAAAGGCGTTTCGACCGCCACATCATAGACAGATGCCGTCAGGATGCGGATAAGGTAATCGGAATAAGGAAGGGGCGTGTTCATAATTCAATATGGGATAATCGGTTTGTTAAAATCGCAAAACCCCAAACCATACGCCCAAGACAGCCCGAAAGCAAGAAAAATCCGCCCGATCAGACACCCTAAGCGTATAATCGGCAGGCTGAAACACTCACACAATTAGAATATTTCATGACAGCACATAAAATCCTGCCCGTCCTGCTTTCCATTATCTTAGGCGTTTCTCACGCAACGGCTGCATCGCCCGCGCCCAACAGACCGACGGTACACGCCGCCCCCTCGCTCCAAACACCCGAAACCCTCACAGCGGCACACATCGTTATCGACCTTCAAAGCAAACAGACTTTATCCGCCAAAAACATCAATACCCCCGTAGAACCGGCGGCACTAACCCAACTGATGACTGCATATTTGGTTTTCAAAAACATGAAA
Organism: Neisseria blantyrii; assembly: GCF_962747855.1. Taxonomy (NCBI): domain Bacteria; kingdom Pseudomonadati; phylum Pseudomonadota; class Betaproteobacteria; order Neisseriales; family Neisseriaceae; genus Neisseria; species Neisseria blantyrii. The sequence continues at coordinate 259,264 of NZ_CAUIZY010000001.1, read as the reverse complement.
TCAGGAAATATCCAATCTGAAGAAAACTTAAAAATACCCGAATCCGCATGGGCTTCAGAAGGAAGCAGAATGTTTGTACGTCCCGGCGATACGGTCAGCACCGACAAACTCTTAAAAGGCATGATTGCCCTATCCGCAAACGATGCCGCCCTAACCCTTGCCGGCCGGCTGGGCAACGGCTCGATTGAAAATTTTGTGCAACAAATGAACAAAGAAGCCCGACGCCTGGGCATGAAAAACACCGTATTCAAAAACCCGACAGGCTTGAGTAGAGAAGGACAGGTTTCCACCGCCAAAGACCTCGCCCTGCTGTCTGAAGCATTGATGCGCGACTTTCCGGAATATTACCCGCTGTTTTCCATCAAATCTTTCAAATTCAAAAACATAGAACAAAACAACCGCAATATCCTTTTATATAGGGACAACAATGTAAACGGTCTGAAAGCCGGACACACAGAAAGCGGCGGCTACAACCTTGCCGTGTCATACTCCGGCAACGGCAGGCACATCCTTGTCATCACATTGGGTTCGGAATCGGCGGAAACACGCGCATCGGACAACAGCAAGCTGCTGAACTGGGCATTGCAATCCTTTGACACTCCGAAAATCCATTCGGCAGGCGAAATTGTTACCAAAATACAAGTCTTGGGCGGAAGCAAAAAAAACGTCCATGCGGGTTTTCCGAAAGGAGTCTATATCACCCTACCGCATACCCAAGCAAAAACGGCCGAACAAATTCTGGAAACCATACAGCCGCTCCGTGCACCAGTAAGAAAAGGGCAGGTCCTAGGAAAAATCAAAATCAGACAAAACGGACATACTGTTGCCGAAAAAGAAATCGCCGCGTTGGAGGACGTAGAAAAGAAAAACTGGTGGAAAAAACTCTGGGCACGCCTGACGGGACAATAAGCTTGAGACCTTTGCAAAATTCCTTTTCCTCCCGACAGCAGAAACCCAAACACAGGTTTTCAGAAGAAACCTCCACAAAAGGCGCGGCGGAAACGTCAACGGAAAACAAAGCGGACAGCATATTTCAAGCCTGCTCCTCTTTTTCTAACTTTAAGTCCCCCACTTTTTCCACAACACGGTATGCCAAACCGCCCAGTGCTTCAAAATGCCGTTCACCGCATTCGATTTTCAGCCGTTCGTTTTCGCGCAGCTTGCCCGCATCTACCCCCGCCTGAATGCCTTTGCCGGTATTTTTGGTTTCTGCAACGAAATACACTTTGTCCCGAACCTGTTTTACCACCGCCCAATCGGGATTGTAATTGCCCAGCGGGGTCGGGATTTTGAACCAGCCGGGCAGTTTGAAGTAAAACACCACGCCGCCTTCATTTTCGGCATCATAATCCTCGCAATTTCGGGCAAAGGCTTGTTCCGTGCCGGAATCCAGAGGGATATAGTTTTCGCAAATGGTTTTTTGCGGATTACCGACTGCAAACGTAAAATTGTTTTCATAAAACTCGATGCCTTCGTGCGCCATATCTTCCAACAGCTTTTGGTCGTACACTTCGCCGGTTCGCTCATACTCGATTCCTGCCGCCATCAATGCGTGCAGGCTGCGGTTTACCGCTTCGGCGGCAAGGTCGATGAAGCGTTGCGGGTTGCCCGGAACATCTTTCAGACGGCCTGACTGTATGATGATCTCGTACACCGTGCGCCGCGTCAGCCCCGTTTTTCTTTGGATTTCGCCGAGTATGTCCGGAATCTCCCATTGAACGTCCATTTCACGGCTGCGGCTGGCAATTTCGACTGTTTCGATACCATAGGTTTGTGATTGTTTTAATTGCGCCTTGCGGACGCGGATTTTCGGCTTTTGGATTTCCGGCAGGTTTGCCACCGCCGCCGAAGCCTGTTTGATCAATTCTTCCGTATCGAAGCGCACGCGGTAGCGCGTTTTGTATTTCAACTTGTCCCAAATTGCCTGAAATTCGGGATCGAGCGGAAAATCTTTGCGGAACAGCTGTTTTTTCTTCTTATTGCCGTTTTTGATGTTTTCGGCGGCAAATTTGATACCGCATTCGTCTTCGTATTCCTTTTGCAGATTTGCGGCAAACAATTCGTAGCTTTCGTTCGGCACAACGGTCAGTATGTTCACGTTTTCATCGCGCACGCGCCGTCCTTCCTGATTGACGGCGATACGCAGCCCGCGCCCGATTTCCTGCCGCTTTTTCAGCGGCGAGCGGGTTTCGTTGAGCGTGCAGATTTGGAATACATTGGGGTTGTCCCAGCCTTCTTTCAGCGCGGAATGGGAAAAGATAAAGCGCAGCGGGCTGTCAAAGGAAAGCAGGGTTTCCTTGTCGCGCATAATCAGGCGGTAGGTATCGTTGTCCGCCTGCGTCGTGCCGTCGGTGTTTTTCAGACGGCCTTTCCTGTCTTGCGAGAAATAGCCGTCGTGTACGCCCGCCGTATCGGTATTGCCTGCAAGCTCCCGATAGATTTCTTCAAACCAAAGGGCAAACTTGCCTGCCGTTCCGTCTTCTGTGCGGTAATTCTCCACGCGGTCGATAAAGAACAGCGACAGCACCTTAATCCCCAGCGGATTCAGCCGTTTCTCCTTCGCCAAATGCTCCCTTACCGTTTCGCGGATTTGGTTTTTCATGATCTCATCGCGCACCGCATCGCCGTCTCCGCCGCGCATAATGGTTTTACCGCTTGAGAACGCCAATTCCTGATTCTCAAAATCCAGGCCGTCGATGATGAAACCGTGGCGGTAGGCTTCGTTGCCGCCCGATTTTTCAAACAAATCGTCTCCCGATTTGACGGATACCTTTTTCTTCTTGGTTTCCTTTTTATCCTGATAATGAATGTTCAAATCGGCTTTCAGACTGCCTTTGGCCGCCTGTTTCACTTCCAACAGCTCCGCAAATGCGCCGTTCACATCGTTTTCCGCCAATACCGGCAAAACTTCGATTTGCTTGACCAGCTTCAAATTGTATGCCTGTACGGGATTCAGGCTGTACACCTTGTGGTACGGTTTTTTATGCGTTGCCGAATAGCGCAGGGTAAAAAGCGGATGGAGCGATTCCAAAGCGTTCAGACGGCCTTCCGTTTCCATATTCTGCGGCTCGTCGATGATGACGATAGGACACGTTTCTTGAACAAACTTTATCGGTGCTTCTCCGCTTTCGTTTACCTTGTTGATCACGTTTCCATCTTTTTCAAACGACTGGATGTTGATCACTAAAATTTCGATGTGGTCGTTTACCGCAAAAGCGCGTAAGTCCGACAACCGGCCGCTTGAATATTCCGCATAACGCATCACGGGCCTGCCGAACACTCCGTCAAAATGTGCCTTCGTAATTTCCAGGCTTTTCAACACGCCTTCGCGTATCGGTACGCTCGGTACGACAATGACAAATTTCTTCCAGCCGTAGAGCTTGTTCAATTCGTAAACCGTGCGCAGATAGACATAGGTTTTGCCCGTACCCGTTTCCATTTCCAGAGAAAAATTCAGCCCGTGCGCGCCGATTTCCGTTTCAGGCTGTCCGTTTTGCTTTTGCACTGCATTCAGATTCCGACCCAGCGTTTCCCAATCCAAATCCAAGCCGTTGCCGACAAACCGCCCCGTCCCCTGACTGGTCAAATCAAATGTCCGGGCGTGGTTCGGCTGCCCTGCAAAAAGATTCGCAACGGCATTTACCGCATCAAGCTGATAGGGCAGTTCTTCAAATTTCAATTCCATCGTTTTCTCCCTACACGCACTCGAACATCACGCCCGCATCCTTCATCTGCAATACGGTATTGCCTTTGAGCGCGTCGTCTCCCTCAAACAGCCTGTCCAAAACCACCACCTTGACGGGATGCTTCGCCAGCACGGCATCAATCAAATCCTGATTCACGCGTTCCAGCAGGAAGGCGTACAGTCCGCCCGTATCCTCGTCTTCCACGAAATACACGCCGTCTGAAAGCGAAACCTTGCAAGTCAGCTTCAAACCTAAACGCAGCATCAATTCGCAGAGCAGGTTTTCAGACGGCATTTCAGACAACACGGAATCGATATTCAAGGACAATTCGCCTTGCAGGGCTTCCGTATCGGCTTGTCCGGGCCGCCGCCATTGTTTGAAACCGCTTTCGGCAAGTTTGAAGACTTTAAAGCCCGTATCCACGTTTTGACCGCTTTGAAGGCCGTCTGAAACCTGCCTGCCCGCACGGCGGATGCGTTCTTTGGCGATTTCGGCAATCGTGTCGAAACCCGCCTTGCGCGCTTCGGACTTTTCGTCGGTTTCTTCGGGGAGTTGGACACAGATAAAACGGCGGCAGCCGCCGTCTTCGGCGTTAAGCTGCATCACGGCATGGGCGGTGGTGCCGCTACCGGAGAAGAAGTCTAGGATAATGCCGTCTGAAACATGTAGGATTTGCAATAAGTATTTGATTAGGGATGACGGTTTGGGAAAATCAAATAACTTGCCTTCAAACAATTCGGTAATTTCTTTTGTACCGTTCAGCGACATACCGACATTTTCAGGCAGCCTTGTGCTGACTGCCTTGCGCCCGAAACGTTCCCCGGCTTTCCCCATATCGTCATCTTTGAAATAACGCATAACAGGATTTTTGATTTTAAGAAAGTCATAATCATCGGGAAAAACGATTTTCCCCGCATCGTAATACTCTTGAAATGTTTCTTCCGTAATCGCCCATGTCCTTAATGGATTTGCCGGATATTCTTTCCCGTTTCTTGGATTGATCATAGTGAAAAAACTGTTTGGGCGTTCTGCGGCACTCGTCTGTTTTGTCAAATCATGCGTCCGCCACGGGCGATTCGGGAAATCATCGGTTTCAAAATATCTGCGTTCTTCCGCATCGATACTGGCAATAAAGGCATTACTGCGGGCATAGGCAAGCAGATATTCATAATCGGCGGAAACGCCGAACGGCACGTCCGATTTTGCCGTGCGTTTGCGCCAAGGAAACTGACCAACAAAATTCTCCACCCCAAACACTTCATCACACAACAATTTCAACTGCGCCTGTTCGTTGTCGTCAATGCTGATAAAAATCACGCCGTCTTCGCGCAGCAGAGTTTTCGCCAGATGCAGGCGCGGCAGCATCATGGAGAGCCAGTTGCTGTGGTAATGGCCGCTGTCTTTGCCGTTTTTGCGCCACGCGCCCTGGAATACGCCGTCGCGCTTCAGGTAGCCCGCGTCGTCGGTATCGCCCACGCGGCGGGCGTATTCTTCGCGGCTTTCGGAGAATTTGTCAGGATAGACGAAGGAATCGTTGCCGGTATTGTAGGGCGGGTCGATGTAAATCATCTTTACGCTGCCGGCGTAGGATTTTTGCAGGATTTTCAGTGCTTCGAGGTTTTCGGCTTCGATAAACACGTTTTGCGTACCGTCGAAATCTGCGGATTCTTCTTTGCAGGGAACGAGGGTGCGGGAAGTGGGGCTTTGCAGGTTGAGATATGCGGCGGTTTTGCCCGCCCAATCGAGCTGATAACGTTCGCCCGCGCCGGCAAGGTTTTCTGCGCCAAGGACGAGTTTGAGCTTTTCAAAGTCGATTTGGTCTTCGCAAAAGACTTCAGGAAAGATTTGTTTGAGTTTTAATATGTTGTTTTGTTTGAAATTATTTTCTAAATCGTGTATAATTTCGGTTCGGTTCGGTTCGGTTCGGTTCGGTTCGGTTCGGTTCGGTTGCCATAACTATGTCCATCAAGAGCGGGTTACAAAATATCCTTTTATCGGGATGTTTCAAAAGTTGAAAGAAAAGTGATTTTCAGGGTAAAAGTTGACCGACTATCTCTGATAGCCGGTTCGAGCCGGACAGCTACTGGAATGTGAACGACATATCTTCTTCATTTTCATCCGGTACGAAATGCCGTTTTTAAGCTAACCATCCGTTGTCGCGCAATACACCTAGATAGATTTCTACCCAAACGAAAATAAGCGGTTTTCCCTTATAAACGGATGAAATCAACCAAATATTGAAACACAACCAAAAACAATAAGGCGGTACGCATCATATACGTACCGCCTGCTTTTCAATCAATTAGCGTTTTTTACCGGTAACGGTGGCAACAGCCAGATTTTCGTTACGTTTCAGGGAAACGCTTTCTACACCTTCAGGCAGTTTGATGTCGGACAGATGCAGAATGTCGCCGGCAACCACTTCGGCACAATCCAAATCCAAGAAAGCAGGGATATTGGCAGGCAACGCAACCACTTCAACAGTCGTGTTCAGCAGAGATACGCGACCGCCTTGCAGTTTGACCGCTTGGGAATTTTCAGCGTTAACGATGTGAAGGGGAACACGGATACGTACAAGTTGATCGGCTTTCACAGCTTGGAAGTCGATGTGTTGAACTTCGCGGCGGAACGGATGCATTTGGAAATCGCGGACGATAACGTCTTTAGTTTCACCGTTCAGAGACAATTTAATCAACGCGGTATGGAAAGATTCCTTTTCCAGTGCGTAGAATACGGTTTTGTGATCTACGGCAATCGCAACGGGCTCTTGACCTTCACCGTACAGAATGCCGGGGATTTGGCCTTCGCGACGCAGGCGGCGGCTCGCACCAGTGCCTTGTGCTTCACGAACAGAAGCTTGAATTTCATAAGTCATGTTAAATACTCCAATTTAAATAAAACTACCGTCATCGGCCGCGACCAGCTTAAGACGGCATCGGGGTTACGGCAGCAACATGCTGCCTGTCATCACTTCTTCATTGAAAAGATATGAGACGGATTCTTCATTACTGATGCGGCGGACGGTTTCGGCCAACAGACCGGCAATCGTTACCTGACGGATACGGTCGCAGTTTTTAGCTGCTTCAGACAAAGGAATGGTATCGGTTACGACCACCTGGTCGATTTCGGATGAGGAGATACGGCTGACCGCTTCTCCGGAAAATACTGCATGGCTGGCGTATGCCAAGACACGTTCTGCACCGCGCTCTTTCAGGGCGACGGCGGCTTTGCACAGCGTATTTGCAGTGTCGATCATATCATCCACAATCAGACAGGTTCTGCCTTGAATGTCGCCGATGATGTTCATGACTTCCGCCACATTGGCTTTCGGGCGGCGTTTGTCGATGATTGCCAGGTCGGCATTCAGGGATTTTGCGACGGCGCGGGCGCGGACGACACCGCCGATGTCCGGGCTGACGACGGTCAGGTTTTCAATCCGCTGCTGCTTGATGTCGTTCAACAGAATCGGGGTGGCATAAATATTGTCCACCGGAATATCGAAGAAACCTTGAATCTGGTCGGCATGCAAATCGACAGTCAAAACACGGTCGATACCTGCCGAATACAGCATATTTGCCACCAGTTTGGCAGAAATCGGAACGCGGACGGAACGCGGACGGCGGTCTTGGCGCGCATAGCCGAAATACGGAATAGCTGCGGTAATACGGCCTGCCGAAGCGCGTTTGAGCGCATCCGCCATTGTCAGGATTTCCATCAGGTTGTCATTGGTCGGCGCGCAAGTAGGCTGAAGGATGAAAACATCACGGCCGCGTACGTTTTCCAACAGTTCGACGGCAACTTCACCGTCTGAAAACTTGGAAACGGAAGCATTGCCCAAAGAAATGTCCAAATGCTTGACAACACGTTGTGCCAATTCGGGATTGGCATTGCCTGTAAATACCATCAAACTGTCGTACGCAGCCATATTCTCACCTGATTTTATGTTTAACTTCCGCTCAGAAAACACAATGCTTCCCTCCGCTTGTACCAAGCCCGACATTATACCTGCAACATCCGACACAAACAAAGGCATTTCAATATTTTTATTTCTATGAAATAAAAAGCGTGTAAGCAGGCTTACACGCTTTTGTCTGGCTGGGGAGGAAGGATTCGAACCTTCGCATGCTGGAATCAAAATCCAGTGTCTTAACCGCTTGACGACTCCCCAACTCGTTTGACTTGGCTGGGGAGGAAGGATTCGAACCTTCGCATGCTGGAATCAAAATCCAGTGTCTTAACCGCTTGACGACTCCCCAAAAAGGGCTGGCTGGGGAGGAAGGATTCGAACCTTCGCATGCTGGAATCAAAATCCAGTGTCTTAACCGCTTGACGACTCCCCAACAATGTTTATACGGACAACAAAGGATGTTTTGAAAGACCCTCTGCCAAATATGCCTCGTACAAACCTGAAACTTGTCGGTATATATTGTATGCGCTATCCCTATCTTGAAATGCTGCAAATATACAGGCTCCTGAGCCTGTCATCATTGCGGAACCGTATTTCGACAACTCGGAATAGGCTTTCCAAACTTCAGGGTATTCTTTAAATACAACTGCCTGCATATCATTTCTGAACGGTTGCAGGTTTTGGAAAGTCGGCATTATGCTTGAGGCGGAATTTCGTGTCAAGCCTTCGTGTGTGAAAATTTTTGCGGTGGAAACGTGGGTGGGCGGTTTGACGATAACATACCACTGTTTCGGAATATCCATTTCGTCCAGCCTGTCGCCTATACCCCGCGCAAACGCATTCTTGCCGAAAATAAAAAACGGCACGTCCGCACCCAGTGTTGTACCCAGTTCAATCAGCTGCGGCGTTGTGAGCCCGCACTGCCACCAACGGTTCAACACCAGCAAAACGGTTGCCGCATCCGAGCTTCCTCCGCCCAAACCCGCCCCTGTCGGGATTTTTTTGTCCAGCCATATTTCCACGCCGTCGGGGTTGCGCGCATATTTTTGCAGTAATGATGCGGCACGGTAGCTTAAATCCGCTTCCTGCGGCATTCCGTCAACTGGATTGTGCAGGATGATTTTGCCGTCGTCCCTCGGTTTCAAATATACGGTATCCTGCAAATCTATCAGGCAGAATATGCTTTCGATATTATGATAACCGTCTTCCCGCCTGCCGGTAATCCTCAAATCGAGATTCAGTTTGGCAGGGGCGGGAAACGCCTGCCGTCCGTCCGCAATATTCATCTGTCCGCCTTATCTCATGCGCGCCGCACAGCGTTCCTGGGTTTCGGTTTCAGACGGCATACCGATTTCGCTGAAAACCAGCCTGATGTTCAATTTCCCGTTATCCAATTGCAGGATGCGGGCTTTTCCTTCGCTGCCTGCGGTTCTGCTGATTATCCAACCGTATTGTTCCAATATGCCGTCTGAAAGGATGCGGTAAGGTGCGCGTGCAACCCGTCTGCCGTCTGCCCAGATATGCAGATATTGGATTGGCAGGTTGAAACCAATAAGCTGCTGGCTCAACTCCTCCGCACTTTCCGCCTGATAAACATTTCCTTTAGCATCCACTGCCAACGCACCGTCTTTGTCTTGACACAACTGCCCGAGCGTACTGCCCAAAGGGGTGTTGATATTGATGGTTTCCACGGGCGGTTGGTATGTCCAATCGAAATTTGCATACGAACCTTTCCCTTCCGCTTTGACTGCCAACCGCCCTTCCGCCGTGAAACTGCGGGTGTGTTCGGACGGCTGCCACAGGTTTTCGTTATTTTGAGGTAATTGCGCGCAAGCGGTCAAAAGCAGGATGACCGATGCGGATACGGTGTGTTTCATCAGAATTTCCTTAACGGGTGCCATCCTGTCGGCCGGCGGGTTCGGCGTGCCGTGCAAAACGCGTGCGAACTACATGCCGTTTGCCCGAATGCCGCAGCTTCCCGGCAAACCTTATGCCGTCTGAAAGGATAGGCCTGCATTATTTCCGGGGTTTGCGGGAAGATTGGGGCAATGCGATTCCGTAGCGTTTGAGCGTTTCGCGCCATATTTTCTTGTCTCCCGTAAGGTGTGCCGCCTGAGTCCACACGTCAACCGCCTGATCGCGTTCACCCAATGCCCACAACACCTCGCCCAGATGGGCGGCAACTTCGGGCCCGGGCTCGTTTTCAAACGAATACCGCAGATACGGCAGCGCGCTTTCCGCGTCGCCTTTCAGGTAATACGCCCAGCCTATGCTGTCGTTGACGGCGGTATCGTCCGGGTTGATTTGGTATGCCGTCTGAAGCAGGGCGAAACCTTCGTCCAAACGCTTGGGATCGGTCAGCAGGCTGTAGCCCAGATTATTCATAATTTGTGCATTATCGGGCGTAAGTTTGAGCGCGGTTTCAAGGTCGGCAATCATTTTTTCCCGTTTGCCTGACTGCTCGTAAAAAATGGAACGCTGTGCCAATGCTTCCGCCAAAGGTTCCGCACTTCCCGCCGCCGAAAGTTTGGCGACGATCTTGTTCAGCCCGATCAGGGCTTCCCGTTTGTCGGGCAGCTTCGACAGGGCGAGCATCTGTATTTTGGACAAATTGTCTGCCGTAAAATACCGCCCCTGCTGTTCGGGCAGCTTCCTGACCTTCCCGATCTGCCGCAAGGCGGGTTTGGCACCGTCCAATTCGGCAGCCGCCGCAGCCGCCAGCACGCCTTTGTCGAACAGATATTCCGGCGCGGACACTTTTTTCAGCCACTGCCTGACTTTGGCGTAATCCCTGCGGTCGGCATACATCATCGCCGCCGTCATTGCCGCCCTGCTCCGCTGTTCCTCCGTCCCCCTGCCGTATGCCTTTTCGACATAGCCGTCGATAACGGAAATATCTTCTTTCCGGTTTGCCGCCAATATTGCCGCCTGAATATACAGATCTGCATTCGGGTTGTGTTCCAACAGCACGTTCAGACGCGCATAGGCATCATCCGGCCTGTGCAGGGAAACCAGATTCATAATTTCCATTTCCTGCCAGACGGCCGAAAGGTTTCGGGTGTCTGTCTGCTCGAAAAAGCCGTCGAGTATTTCGGGATATTTGCGTGCAGTCAGACGCAACGTCATTAAAGTGAGGGGCAGTATTTCCGTATCGAGCTTCGCCAAACGCTGCAAAGCGCCGATTGCCTTTTCCTTTTCGCGTCCCTGTACGCTGAACACCACATCGGCAACCGCCGCTTCGGGCAGATGTTCATATTTCAACGCCGCGCGGTGGACGGCCTCCGATGCTTTTTTCGCCAATCCGTCCTGCTGCACGGCGGCTTGCGCCAGCAGCAAAAATATCCTGCGGTTTTGCCCGTCATCCGCCTGCGCCAATATCTCTTCCAGCCCGTCCAAACGTTGATTTTCTTCTCCTTTCATCACACTCCGCAACCAGGCCATCCGTTTCTGCGCCTCACCCGGTATAGGCTCAATCTGCCGCCATTTCTGATAAATCATCTCAGCCTGTTCAAACGCATTCAGCGACACGGCCATTTCCAAGGCACGTTCGGCAACTTCGGGGGATTTTGTACGCTCCAACATCAGCATATAGGCGGCAAGTGCCGTTCCCGCCTGCCCCTTTTGCAAGGCGGTTTCGCCGCCCAGCAGCGTAAACACCCTGTTGACCCGTTCGCCCACTGCCGCAAGCCGTGCGCGTTCGTTTTTGATTTCTTCCTCGCTGTAACGCTGCTGCTTTCTGAAAACCTTTCCGACTTCCTTCGGCGGCTTCACATCAACCGCATCCCTGCCGGCGGCGGACACCTGTCCGGCAAGCAGGGCTGCCGAGAGCACAGATAAAATGGTGAAACGGGCGGGTAACATAATCATCCTTTATCCGACATCCGTCCGAACCTTCAGACGGCATATTGAGCCTATAGACAAGGCATCACTTTATCACAAGCCAAACGGTTTGTAGATTTGCAAAACCCGCCAGAAGGCAGGGCTGCATTTTGGGATTGCGTCGGTTTGCCTGCATACGATGCAGGACAATCCTTGCCTTATCATTTGGTTTGACAGTTTAATTTATTGAACAAAAAGAAATTTATTTCATTCCGTCTATTTTTCGACATGATTCCGAAGCACAGCCGACGGCAAAATGCCGTCTGAAACGCAAATCCGCTTCAGACGGCATTCCCGACTCCGACGGGCTAAGGCAGGACGACTTCCACATTGTCAATCAGGCGCGTCGTCCCCAGACGGGCGGCGGCCAAGACCACCAGTTTCTTATCTCCCGCCCGAGCCACTTCGAGCGTATTGGCGCGGCGGATTTCGACATAATCGACCGTCCAGCCGTGTTCCGTCAGGGATTGGACGGCGCGTGTTTCCAAACCCGCATAATCCAAACCGCCCTGCGCCAAGGATTCGGCAACAGCCTTTAATTCGCGGTACAGGCGCGGTGCTTCGGCACGTTCCGCCGCACTCAAATACTGGTTGCGGCTGGAGAGTGCTAACCCGTCTTCCGCGCGCCCTGTATCGACAGGCACTATTTCAACATCAAAATTCAAATCCTCGACAAAACCTTTAATCACAGCGAGCTGCTGGTAATCCTTCTTACCAAAACAGGCGATGTCCGGGGAAACGATATGGAACAGTTTGGACACCACCGTCGCCACACCGCGAAAATGCCCCGGGCGGAATTTGCCGCACAATTCGTTTTGCAGATGGGGCGGTTCGACGTTGTAACGCTGTTCCACGTTCGGATAGAGTTCTTTCTCATCGGGCGCGAAAACAACGGCAACGCCTTCGGCGGCAAGTTTGTCCGCATCCTGCTGCAAAGTACGCGGATATTTGTCGAAATCCTCGCCCTGACCGAATTGCAGGCGGTTGACGAATATGCTGACAACAACGTTGTCGGCGCGTTTTTTGGCTTCGCGAACGAGGGCAAGATGCCCTTCATGCAGATTGCCCATGGTCGGCACAAATGCCACCTTTCCCGCATTTTTACGCCACGCGCGCAGTTCTCGAATGGTATGTATGATTTGCATAACGGTAATCCTTATCCTTCGGGCTTCCTGCCCGACAAAACGCGCCGATTATACGCGCCGCGCACGGCAAAACAAAATGCCGTCTGAAACGGCATTCAGACGGCATCGGCAGCAGACCTTGTTCAGTCTGCAAAAATATGTTCCGCAGCAGGGAAGGTTTTGGCTTTGACTTCGGCAACATACGCCCGAACCGCCGCCTGAATGCTGCTTTGCCCGTGCATAAAGTTTTTGACGAATTTCGCCGTCTTGCCCGGAAAAATACCGAGCATATCGTGCATCACCAAAACCTGCCCGTCGCAATCCACACCCGCACCGATACCGATGGTCGGACAAGAAACGGATTCAGTTACCTTTTTTGCCAGTTCCGCAGGAACACACTCCATCAACACGACCGCCCCCCCCGCATCGTCATGCGCCTTGGCATCGTTAAGCAACGCCTGCGCCTTACTTCCGCGCCCCTGAACTTTATATCCGCCGAAGACAAACACGGATTGCGGGGTCAGACCGATGTGGGCACAGACCGGAATACCGCGCATTTGCAGAAATTCAGTCGTTTCCGCCATCCACACGCCGCCTTCGAGTTTGACCATATGCGCTCCTGCCGCCATCAGTTCGGCGGCGGCGGCAAACGCCTGCTCCTTACCCTGCTGATATGCACCAAACGGCAAATCACTGACAATCATCGCATTTTTTGCACCGCGTGCTACACATTCAGTGTGATAGCACATATCGCGCAGGCTGACCGGCAGCGTCGATTTCCGCCCCTGAACCGCCATACCCAAAGAATCGCCAACCAACAGCATTTCCACACCGGCATCGTCCATCAGCGCGGCAAAACTGGATTCGTAAGCGGTCAGCATGGCGATTTTCTCGCCCGCCGCCTTCATTTTTTGCAGTGTGTTCACAGTAATCATCAGATATTGTTACCCCGCCCTTTTCAGACGGCCTTTTCAGTTTGAAACGGGCTATTATAGTGAAATGCCCGCAGCCCTGCCACCGACCGTGCCGCAAATGCAAAACAGCCCGACTGTTTTACACAATTGGGCTGTCAAATCTGGTGCCGGCACCAAGAGTCGAACTCGGGACCCCCTGATTACAAGTCAGATGCTCTACCAACTGAGCTATACCGGCTTACTGAAATGTTTTGCAACACCATCAGCAGAAATGGTGCCGGCACCAAGAGTCGAACTCGGGACCCCCTGATTACAAGTCAGGTGCTCTACCAACTGAGCTATACCGGCAAAGAAAGCGAATTATGCAGGCAACTTCACACTTTGGCAAGAAATTTGTTCGACCCCCTCATAAAAATACACTAAGTATCTTATTTAAAACAAAATTAATTTGAAACAGAACAAGCATCGGCATTCTGATAAAATATCCGCCTTTCAAACTGACCGTTCACACCGATGGCAAGACATCCCTACCGCCGCCTCCGTCCTGCAAAATCCGGCTTTCCCGAAGTCGGTATTTCCGAAGAAGGCAATATCCGTTCGCTTCACTTGGGCAGCGACACCGTTCAAAGCTCGATGAACCTCGACCATCCGTCCAAGCTGGTGCTCTCTTACAGCCGCGCGATGATGGGCTGGCTGCTGTTTGCGGAACGCCTGCCGCAACATATCACCCAAATCGGCTTGGGTGGCGGCTCGTTTGCACGCTGGATAGATACCTACCTGCCCGACACGCGCCAAACTGCCGTGGACATCAATCCGCAGGTCATCGCCATTGCCCGCAGCCTGTTCGAGCTGCCTTTCGAGGGCGAGAAATTTGAAATTATTGAAGCAGACGGTGCAGAGTACATCAAAGTCTTCCGCCACAACACCGATGTGATTTTGGTGGACGGGTTCGACGGCGAACAAATCATCGATGCGATGGTTGAAGAACCGTTTTTCCGAGACTGCCGCAACGCGCTCTCTTCAGACGGCATTTTCGTTACCAACTGGTGGGGCGGCGACAAACGTTATCAACACTTTATCGAACGCCTGTTAAACGTCTTTGAAGGGCGCGTCTTGGAACTTCCTGCCGAAAGCCACGGCAATGTCGCGGTAATGGCATTCCAAAGCAGCCCCAAAGAGCAAAACATAGGCAAACTCAAAAAACGTGCCGACAAACTGAGCAGCGCATACGGATTGGACTTCCACCGTATGCTCGCCGGCCTGAAAGCGTCCAACCCCAACAACGGCAAGCATTTCCACCTTTAAGCCGCCATCTTCGCGGCTGCATCGGAATATGCGGAAAATCAAGAGGAAACCATTATGCTGAAACCCGAAACCATACACATACCCGGCCCGGCCGGCATTTTAGAAACCATCCATATCCCGTCCGAACAAGTACCGGCACGCGGTGTTGCCGTCATCAATCATCCCAACCCCCTCCAAGGCGGGACGAACACCAACAAAGTTATCCAAACCGCCGCCAAAGCATTGAGCAAACTCGGATTCCACTGCTACCTTCCCAACCTTCGCGGCGTAGGCAACAGCGAAGGCGAACACGATTACGGACGCGGCGAAACGCAAGACTGCCTCGCCGTCATCGATTATGCCCGCGCCCAACATCCCGAAGCCCCCGAATTTGCCTTATCCGGCTTCTCCTTCGGCGGCTATGTCGCCACATTTGCCGCACAAGAACGCATACCCGATTTATTGCTGCTCATCGGCGCGGCAGTCTGCCACTATACCGACCGCCCCGAGCCGTCCGCCGTTCCCAATATTGCCAAAACACTGATGATACACGGCGCGGAAGACGAAGTCGTCGAAATCGAAAAAGCACTGAAATGGGCGGAACTGCAAGATTTGCCCGTCATTGCCATCGCCGGTTCCACGCATTTCTTTCACGGCAAACTCATCGTCCTGCGCGACACCATCCTCCGCTTCGCGCCCGTATGCCTGAACGGATAAAGCCCCTTTTCAGACGGCATCGATAATATAAAACCCGTATCGGCGGCATCTGCCGATACGGGTTTGCATTCCCTCTCATTACAGGCAAAACCCGCTGCAAAACACCCTTTCCCGACCCGACAAAGGATCTGCAAACGCAATCTTTTTTGCCAATAGCTTCAAAGGTTTCCGATAATCCTCGCTGCCCGCTTCAGACGGCACGGGATAGAGCGCGTCATTCAACAGCGGCATACCCAAACCCATCATATGCACGCGCAACTGGTGTTTCTTGCCGGTATGCGGCGTAAGGCGGTAAAGGCTGAATTCCCCCCTGTTTTCAATCAGTTCAACCGTCGTATGTGCGTTTGGTTCGCCTTCCGCCTCTTGCGTCGTAAAAAATTTTTCACCCCTTACCAAACGCGAAACCACATCAATCGGATACGGCAAATCCGTCCTTGTTGGCGCAACCGCCTCATACGTTTTCCATACCGTTTTGTTTTGAAACATCGTCTGATAGGCTCCGCGCGTGGCAGGATTGTGCGACAACAACATCACACCCGCCGTATCCTTGTCCAAGCGGTGCAGCGGCGTAATGTCTTCAACATTCAAATGCTGCAATTCAGGGCGCAGGCGCAGACGTGTCAACAGCGTTTCCCTCAAAAAACGCCCACTGGGGATGACGGGCAGAAAATGCGGTTTGTCCACGACAATCAAATGTTTATCAATATGCAAAATCTTTTCTTCAAACGGAATACGCGGCTCATCCTCACTGCTGGTTTCCCGATAATAAAACATCGTCTTACCGGGCTCGAATAAAGTATTCTCATCAAACGGTACGCCATCCGAACCGACCACAAAACCGCTGTTCAACCGCCTGCGCCAATTGTCCGCGCCCACAAAAGGAAAGCGGATGCACAGAAAATGCAGCAGCGGCAGCCCGTAAAACTGCTTTTCATGCGGCAGCACCAAATAACTGGGTTTGACACCGTTCAACAGCGGAAGAGGATTATTGCGTTTTTTCATACGGCGGATTGTAACTGTTTTTCACAAACTTTTCAGACGGCCTTTATGATTGCCATAGACGCGATATTGCACTTTTCATCACCATTTTCGTTGCAGGTGGAAATCTATCTTTTATAACGGACAACCTGTTGTAAAGTAGGAAAACTGTATTTTCTCAGGAAGAATAGGAACGACACCTTTTCCGGATTTGATATTGCAAACAGATTAGCTATTCCAATCAAAGGTTGTTTGAAATTTTGAGGATGGTTTTCAAACGACTTTAGTAGGAATAAATTAAGCATGAAAGGGGCGAGTATATTATCATAGCGGTTGTTTACACATTTCATATGTCGGATAAAACCAATGACCCAAGCAAGCAAAAAATCCAACAAATCCATTGAACCCAATATCGCTGACCTTGCCAACGGCTGGCTGAAATCCTACAAGCTCGATTATAGACTTGAACAAGCAAGTCTAAATACTGAAATCGACAAAGCCTTAGACGACTATTATTCCAAAAATGGTGGCATTGGCGGAAACCGTCCCGATGTGAAGCTATTGTTACAAAGTAGTAAAAACGGGCGTTACTACCCCGTGCTTATCGAATATAAAGGTCATAAAGACAAGCTGGAAAAACTCGATGCTGATGGTAATGTCGAAAACCGCAACGCTAAAAACGAGCCAATTTTCAAAAACATCAACGGCTATGCCGTAAACGGCGCGGTACATTACGCCAACGCCGTACTACACCATACCAGTTACACTGACATCATCGCCGTCGGCATGACGGGCTACAAAGACGAGCAAGGAGAAATTCGTTATAAAATCGGCGTGTATTATGTGTCTAAAAGCAATTTAGGCGTAGGACAACGTGTCGGTGATTTTAATGACTTTTCATTTCTAGCAGCAGAACACTTTGAAGATTTCATCAGCCAAGTCGAAGAACTCTCGCTAACGCCCGAAGAATTGGACAGGCTCAAAGAAAAGCGTGAAAAAGAAATCGATGCCAGCCTGACCAAGCTCAACAACGACATCTACCAAAACGAAAAAGGCCTAGGCGAAAACGACCGTGTCTATCTCGTTGCCGCCGCCATCATCGCCACCATCGGCATACCCGGAAAAGTTGCGCCGCTGGAAAAATCCGACCTCAAATCATCAAACGAACGCGGCTGGCGCGACGGCGACATCCTTGTGCGTAAAATTGAGTCTTTCTTGGAAGAAAAAGCCCTACCCAAAGAAAAGAAAGAGATGATTTTACGTACATTGTCCAATACCCTTCTAACCGAAAACATCAACAAAGTTCAGAGCGGCGAAACCCAATTAAAACGCGTCTTTACTAAAATTGTCGATGACTTGGGCATCTACTACAAAATCGGGCTGACTACCGATTTTACCGGCAAGCTCTTTAACGAAATGTACTCATGGCTGGGCTTCACCCAAGATTGGCTCAACGATGTGGTACTGACCCCGTCTTATGTCGCCACATTACTTGCCAAACTCGCCCGTGTTAATAAAGATTCCTATGTTTGGGACTTCGCCACAGGCTCGGCCGGGCTTTTGGTCGCCGCCATGAACGAAATGCTGATAGATGCCAAAAACAGCATCAGCTCGCCCGAAGAACTCCGCAAAAAAGAAGCCCAAATCAAAGCCGAACAGCTTTTGGGTTTAGAGTTGCTTTCCAGCGTCTATATGCTTGCCATTTTGAATATGATTCTGATGGGCGATGGTAGCTCCAATATCTTAAACAAAGACTCGCTGGCCGATTTTGACGGCAAATACGGTTTCGGTAAAACCGACCATCCGTTCCCCGCTGATGCCTTTATCCTCAATCCCCCGTATTCCGCCAGCGGCAACGGCATGAACTTTGTCGAACGCGCCCTCGGCATGATGAAAAAAGGCTACGCCGCCATCATCATCCAAAATTCCGCAGGCTCAGGAAAAGCCCGTGAAATCAACAGGCGGATTCTGCAAAACAATACTCTGCTTGCTAGCATAAAAATGCCTCTTGATTTATTTATTGGTAAATCCAGCGTGCAAACCAATATTTATGTTTTCAAAGTAGGCGAACCGCATGAGAAAGACGAAACCGTTAAATTTATCGATTTTTCAAATGACGGCTACACCCGCACCAACCGCAAAAAAGCCAGCAACAATTTGAAAGACACGGGCAATGCGCGCGGACGCTATGCAGAACTGGTGCAACTGGTGCGTTTCGGCAAAAAGAAACTCAACATATTTAGTGAAAAAGAATACTATGAAGGCACCATCGACCCGGAAAACGGCGCAGACTGGAACCAAACCGCCCCGATAGACACCCGTCCGACGCTGGACGATTTCAAAAAAACAGTCAGCGATTATTTGGCTTGGGAAGTTTCCAACTTGTTAAAACGTGGAAGCGGACAGAACGACACGCTGGGAAAGTAGATGCCCGCTTGACCGAGATGTTGGAATCGGTTGAGTGGGGGGAATTTTTGATTGGGGATTTGTTTGAAATCAATCCGACAAAATATTATCGGCTGAGTAATGAAGAAATTATTTCGGCAAATGGTACTGTACCTTTGGTTTCAAATTCTTCCGTGGATAACGGAGTAATGGGGTTTTCCAAGCTGCCGGCAAATAATAAAGGCAATACGATAACTTGTTCCGATACAACGATTGGTGCGGATACAATGTTTTATCAAGAGAAGGCCTTTATCGGTTATTCGCATATTCAACATTTTGTCCCCAAGCCTAAAATAACAAGATTCAACAGGGCGATTGCACATATAATCATCACGGCAAGCAGAATTGCTACAGCCAAAAAATACGATTATGGAGCGAAATTCAACAGAAAGGAGATGCGTTCAACAAAAATTCATCTCCCCGTCAAAAACGGTCAAATAAACCTTGACTTTATGGAAAATTTCGTAGCCGAGCTGGAAGCTCGGCGTACCGCCGAGCTGGAAGCCTACCTTTCAGCCGCAGGGCTGAAAGACTACACGCTGACGACGGAAGAAGAGCGGACATTGGCGGACTTTGGGCAACAGCAGTGGGGAAGGTTCAATCTGCACGATTTGTTCGGAAAAGCCACACGCGGCAAACGCTTAAAAAGTGATGACAGGGTTTCAGGCAGCCTGCCGTTTGTTACCGCTGGCGAAGCCGATACGGGCATTTCCGCCTTTATCGGTAATCCGGTTCACCGTTTCAAAGCCAATACAGTTACGATTGATATGTTCGGTTCGGCAAAATACCGTAATTACGAATATGGCGCAGACGACCATGTAGCAGTCGTGCATACCGATGAATTGGAAAAAATGGCGGTGTTGTTCATTACTTCCGCCATCCATAAGGCGGCATATACGGGAGAGTTCCACTATGGACGGAATTTCTACGCCAAAGATGCAGATAATCTGATGATTAATTTACCTGTAAAAGACGGAGGACCTGACTACGCTTATATGCAAACCCTGATTTCCGCCGTGCAAAAACAAGTCATCAAAGATGTGGTGCGTTACGCCGATGAAAAAATCGCCGCCACCAAAACGGTAACGGCAAGGTAAACCCGTTTAAAATTGAAGGCCGTCTGAATGCGAAAACCGATTTTCAGACGGCCTTTTGATTTGTTCCCAACCTCACAAACCCTTAAAAATCCGCTATAATCGCCCGCATTTGATTTCAGCACCCCCCTTTTTGAAATGGCACAAAAAATCCAATCCGTCAAAGGTATGAACGACCTTCTGCCTGTCGGGCAAAAAGATTTCAAACTGACGGCTGCGTTTTGGCAGGCGTTTGAAGATACGGTAAACCGTTGGACGCGCGCTTACGGTTATCAGCAAATCCGTACGCCGATTGTCGAGCAAACCGGTTTGTTTGTCCGCTCCATCGGCGAGGAAACCGACGTGGTCGGCAAGGAAATGTACACCTTTTCCGATTCAAACGATTCTTTGAGTTTAAGCCTGCGTCCTGAAGGTACGGCGTCTTGTCTGCGTGCGGTGGTCGAACACAACCTTCTGTACAACAGCCCGCAAAAGCTGTGGTATATGGGGCCGATGTTCCGCCGCGAGCGTCCGCAAAAAGGCCGTTATCGTCAGTTCCATCAGGTCGGCATCGAGGCTTTGGGTTTTGAAGGGCCGGATATTGATGCGGAAATCATCGCGATGTCTGCCGACTTGTGGGAAAAATTGGGTATTCGCGAATACCTGACTTTAGAAATCAACAGCTTGGGCAACCGTGAGGAACGCGCGGCACACCGTGCGGCATTGGTTGAATATCTGACCCGTTATGAAGATAAATTGGATGAAGACAGCAAACGCCGTCTGAAAACCAATCCTTTGCGCGTTTTAGATACGAAAAACCCTGATTTGCAGGAAATCTGCAACGCCGCGCCGCGTTTGGTGGATTACTTGGGCGAGGCTTCGCAAAACCACTATGCACGCTTCAAGGCGATGTTGGACGGTTTGGGTATCCAATATATTGAAAATCCGCGCTTGGTACGCGGTTTGGATTACTACAATCAGACGGTTTTTGAGTGGACGACCGACAAACTCGGCGCGCAGGCGACTGTGTGCGGCGGCGGCCGTTACGATGGTTTGATTGAGGAACTTGGCGGCAAACCTGCGCCGTCTATCGGCTTTGCGATGGGTATCGAGCGGCTGCTGCTTTTGGTAAGCGAATACGGCTCGCTGGAAATGAACGCCGCGCCTGATGTCTATGCAATGCACCAAGGCGAAGGTGCGGACTTGCAGGTGATGAAATACGCGCAAGCCTTACGCGCTCAAGGTTTCAATGTAATGCAGCATTCCGGCTATCAGAGCCTGAAAGCACAAATGAAAAAAGCCGACAACAGCGGCGCGCGCTTTGCCCTGATTGTCGCGCAAGACGAACTGGCGAACGGTACGGTTACGCTCAAAGACATGAACGGCGCACACGGTCAACAAACCGTCGCCGCCGAGGATTTAACCCCTACTTTACAACAATGGAAGAACGCATAAATGGCAGCCCATCTCGAAGAACAACAAGAGTTAGACAACTTCAAATATTTTTGGAAAACCACGGGCAAATGGCTGTTTGCCCTGCTGATTTTGGCGGCACTCGGCTACTTGGGATACACGGTTTACCAAAACCGTAAAGTTTCCCAAAATCAAGAAGCCGCTGCTATATTGGCTGAAATTGTGGAAAAGGCGCAAAACAAGGCCCCGCAAAACGAAATCAATGCCGAATTGGCCAAACTCCAACAAAGCTACCCCCAGTCTATTTCCGCGGCACAGGCCACACTGATGGCGGCGGCAACCGAATTTGACGCACACCGTTACGATGTTGCCGAAGGCCATTTGAAATGGGTGTTGTCCAACCAAAAAGACAGCCTGATTCAAGCGTTGGCGGCGCAGCGTCTGGGCGTTGTGTTGTTGCAACAAAAAAAATACGATGCCGCCCTTGCCGCACTCGATACGCCGGTAGACGCAGCCTTTACCCCGCTGCTGATGGAAACCAAAGGCGATGTCTATGCCGCACAGGGAAAAAGCCAGGAAGCCTTAAAAAACTACGGACAGGCTTTGGAAAAAATGCCTCAAGATTCTGTCGGTCGCGAATTGGTTCAAATGAAACTCGATTCACTGAAATAAATGCCGTCTGAAATGCCGTCCATTATTTATCAGACGGCATTTTACCCTCCCTCTTTATGGCCTCTTGCCGTGAAGGACCTATTTACCGTGTTCCAACGAACACCTGCTCGTGTTCAGGCTCCTCCAAGCCTGCACTTGACACAGAAAGACTCAATCATGAAACCAACCATCGCGCTTGTCGGCCGTCCCAATGTCGGCAAATCTACTTTATTCAACCGTTTGACGCGCACCAAAGACGCGCTCGTACATGACTTGCCAGGCCTGACCCGAGACCGCCATTACGGTCATGGCAAAGTCGGCAGCAAACCTTATTTGGTCATCGATACCGGCGGTTTTGAGCCGGTTGTGGACAGCGGCATTTTGCACGAAATGGCAAAACAAACCTTGCAGGCTGTTGATGAAGCCGATGCAGTTGTGTTTTTGGTGGACGGCCGCACCGGTTTGACGCCGCAAGATAAAATCATTGCCGACCGTTTGCGCCAAAGCCCGCGTCCTGTTTATTTGGCCGTGAATAAAGGCGAGGGCGGCAATAGGGCCGTGCTTGCCGCCGAGTTCTACGAACTTGCTTTGGGCGACCCTTATGTTATTTCAGGTGCGCACGGCGATGGCGTGTATTACCTGATTGAAGAAATTTTAGAAAAATTTCCTGAGCCTGAAAAAGAAGAGGAAGAGGCGAAACATCCCGTTTTTGCCGTTATCGGCCGTCCGAACGTCGGCAAATCTACGCTGGTAAACGCTATCCTCGGCGAAGAGCGCGTGATTGCCTTCGATATGGCAGGCACTACGCGCGACAGTATCCACATCGATTTTGAACGTGAAGGCAAACCGTTTACCATCATCGATACCGCAGGTGTGCGCCGTCGTGGCAAAGTGGATGAGGCGGTGGAAAAGTTCTCCGTTATCAAAGCGATGCAGGCGGTTGAGGCGGCAAACGTTGCCGTCTTGGTATTGGACGCGCAACAAGACATCGCCGACCAAGATGCGACGATTGCAGGTTTCGCTTTGGAAGCAGGCCGTGCCTTGGTAGTTGCCGTCAACAAATGGGACGGCATCAGCGAAGAGCGGCGCGAGCAAGTGAAGCGCGACATTTCCCGCAAACTGTATTTCCTTGATTTTGCTAAGTTTCACTTTATTTCCGCGTTGAAAGAGCGCGGTATAGACGGTTTGTTTGAAAGCATTCAAGCTGCCTATAATGCAGCGATGATTAAGATGCCGACGCCGAAAATCACGCGCGTCCTGCAAAGCGCGATCGAGCGTCAGCAACCGCCACGTGCAGGCTTGGTGCGTCCGAAAATGCGCTATGCCCACCAAGGCGGTATGAACCCACCCGTAATTGTGGTACACGGCAATTCGCTGCACGCGATTTCCGACAGCTATACGCGCTATCTGACCCAGACCTTCCGCAAAGCCTTCAATCTGCAAGGTACGCCGCTCAGAATTCAATACAATGTTTCGGAAAACCCGTATGAAAATGCAGAAGACAAACCGAAGAAAAAACCGCTGCGCCGCGTCAGCCTGAGCAACCGTATTGAGAAACGCGAAGGCCGCAAGGAAGAGAAAAACCGTTTTAAAAAGAAAACCAAAGTCAGCGTGAAAAAACAATTCAGCAAATAATTCCCGACATTTCAAACAACAGGAAACATTATGTGGTTCAAGCAGATTAGTTTTTATCCGCTCAACAAAGAAAAGCTGCCTGAGGCGGACGTACTTGCCGACAAACTTGCTGAAGCTGAATTTACCCATTGCCAAGGCTTAGACTGGTTCAGCGAAGGCTTTACCGCGCCGGTTTCTTTTTCGCCCGAACTCGTTTTCCCTGCCGACTTTACCTTGCGCGTCGCCCTGAAAAAAGAGGAAAAAGTCCTGCCTGCCGGCGTCATCCGCGATATTTTGGAAGAGAAGGTAGCGGAAATCCAAAACAATGAAGCCCGCAATGTCGGCCGCAAAGAAAAACAAGAACTTAAAGAGCAAATTACAGATGACCTGCTACCCCGGGCGTTTACCCGCAGCAGCCGTACAGAAGCGGTGTTTAACACCCGCCACGGCTACCTGCTCGTCAATAACGCGGCTTCCGCCAAAGCAGAAAACATCCTGACCAAGCTGCGCGAAGCCTTGGGCGGTTTGGAAGCCTCACTGCCGAATACCAAGCAATCGCCCTCTTCCCTGATGACCGGCTGGCTGTTGCAAGGACATTGCGAAGGCGGTTTTGAATTAGACAGCGATTGCGAACTCAAAGGTACGGGCGATATTGTTCCCATCGTCAAAGTATCCAAACAAGATTTAACCGCCGACGAAGTGGTTCAACACGTCAAAAACGGTAAGACCGTAACCCAGCTCGGTTTGGTTTGGCGTGAACAAATCGCCTTTATCCTCACTCAAGACTTCACACTCAAGCGCATCCAATACCTCGACGTATTGCAGGAAGAAGCCGAAAGCAACGGCGACGATGCCGCCAGTCTTGCCTTCGCCTCGCAAATCCTGATGGCGGAATCCGTCAGCACCATGTTGGAAGAGCTGGTTTCCTATTTGGGCGGCTGGCAAGATTGATTTTTCAGACGGCTTTTACACGACAAAATACCGTTAACCAAAATCCAATGGAATAACCCTTATGCTTAAACATCTCGCATTCCTACTGCCCGCCATGATGTTCGCCCTCCCCGCCGCGTCCGCCGTCCTGACTTCCTATCAAGAGCCGGGCTGCACCTACGACGGCGATGTCGGCAAAGACGGTAAACCCGTCGGCAAAGGCACATGGCGCTGCCAAGACGGGCGCAACTATACCGGTTCGTTTAAAAACGGCAAGTTCGACGGACAAGGCGTTTATACCGTTGCCGCCAACCGCGAAATATTTATCGAACCGTTCAATTCCGACAGTACCAAATTCCGCAACATGATACTCTCGGGCACATTCAAAAAAGGCTTGGCACACGGCAGGTTCACCGTCTCGCAAAACGGCGAAACCCTCTTCATTATGAAATGCGAAAACGGCATGATTAAAGAAGTGAAACTGCCCAAAAACAAATAAGCCCCGTTTTCAGACGGCATCCCCGAATGCTTTGTCCGAACATCAAAAGAAACAAGGAAAACATTATGAGCATCAAGTCCGACAAATGGATACGCCGCATGAGCGAAGAATTCGGCATGATCGATCCCTTCGAGCCGAACCAAATCAAAGAAGCCGACGGCAAACGCATCATCTCCTACGGCACGTCCAGCTACGGCTACGACATCCGCTGCGCAAACGAATTTAAAATCTTCACCAACATCAACAGCACCATCGTCGATCCCAAAAACTTCGATCCCAAAAACTTCGTTACCGTCGAAGATAACTGCTGCATCATCCCGCCCAATTCCTTCGCACTGGCGCGCACGGTCGAATATTTCCGCATCCCGCGCAACGTCCTGACCGTATGCTTGGGCAAATCCACCTACGCCCGCTGCGGCATTATCGTCAACGTTACCCCGTTCGAACCGGAATGGGAAGGCTACGTTACCCTCGAGTTTTCCAACACCACCCCACTGCCCGCCAAAATCTACGCCGGCGAAGGCGTAGCGCAAGTCCTCTTCTTCGAGAGCGACGAAGTGTGCGAAACTTCATACAAAGACCGCAACGGCAAATACATGGGACAAACCGGCGTAACCCTGCCCAAAGCCTAAAATATAAATGCCGTCTGAACCGTATCATCCGGTTTCAGACGGCATCTACCTGTTTATCCGTGGTTAGAACTGAACCGTTCCATTGACACTGATGCTGATTTCCTCCACACCAGGTGCAACGGAATCCGTACCCTCCACGCCGTAACTTGCCGCCATCGGCATGGCACGAAGCATTTTTGCCTGAGCAGCTCCCCCACCCGCGATATGGCTGCCGATGTGTCCCAAATTTAATTTGACGATTTTATAACCGGACGTACCCAATATGCCCGACAACTTGTCGGCACGCGCCTTGAAACGCAAAATAGCATCTTTACTGACCTGATCGATGACCTCGTTTCGGCGTTCGCGCGACACATGGAAATCCGTATATTCCAATGCGGCATCTGCCTGAACATCGGCAATAAAACGGTTTAACTCATCAAAATCCCTACCTTCGACCTTAAATTCCGCACGCTCCTCCCAACCTGTTTGAATGCGTCTGCCGTTGGTATATTGATAGCGCGGCATCGCACTGCGCGATACCAATTCGGTTTTAAAGCTACCATTTTTTGATTTTCTGGTGAAATTGTTGAATTTTTTAACAAACTCGGCATTGACGGCATTTTTGTCCCGTCCTTCCGCCGTCACTTGGAAACGCGCGGACATTGTATCCTGAACCGCCTCGATACCCGCCGATTCGGAAAATTCGACAATATTGTAATTCAATGCCTCAGCCGCCGCCGGAAAAGATACCGCCAGCAGGGAAGCCGCCAAAATAGAACGCAACATATCCGTATCCTTACTTGAAAAACCGCCAATCTAGCACATCGGCGCGCCAAATTGCATTAGCGCTGGGCAATTATTTCAAACCGCGTTTTCTCCTGCCGCCAGCAAGGCAAAATAGATTAAAATCACACAATATCCAACCATTCGGATGAACATATGACACATACCGTCCACCTGCACTTGGAAGAAACCGACAACTTGGCATTGCAACGCCTGTGCGGTTCTTTCGACAGCAACCTCGATTCGCTCGCCAAAACACTCGGCATCAGCATCAGCCGCCGTTTTCAACATTTCACCTTCAACGGCGCATTTGCACACGCCGGAAAACGCGCACTGCTCAAACTTCTAGAAACGGCGCAAACACGCGATTTGGGCGACAACGATATCAGGCTTGCCGCCGTCGAAGCCCAAACCGAAGATGCCGGGCATCAGGAAAAAAACCTTGACCACGCCTATTATTTCCGTACGAAGCGAGGCAGCATAGGCGGCAGAACGCCACGGCAGAACGGCTACATCCGCGCCCTGCTCAACCACGATATCGTATTCGGGCTGGGGCCCGCAGGTACGGGCAAAACCTATCTTGCCGTCGCCGCCGCCGTCGATGCGATGGAAAAACACCAAGTCGAACGCATCATTTTAGTTCGCCCCGCCGTCGAAGCCGGTGAGAAACTGGGCTTCCTGCCCGGAGACCTGACCCAAAAAGTCGACCCCTACCTCCGTCCGCTTTATGACGCGCTTTACGACCTGATGGGTTTCGACCGCGTCAGCAAACTGATTGAAAAAGGCCTGATCGAAATCGCCCCGCTCGCCTATATGCGCGGCAGGACGCTCAACGGCGCATACATCATCCTCGACGAGGCACAAAATACCACGCCCGAACAAATGAAAATGTTCCTGACCCGCATCGGCTTCGGCGCGAAAGCCGTCATTACCGGCGACACCAGCCAGATTGACCTGCCCAAAAACATCAAATCAGGATTGAAAGACGCGCGTGAGAAACTGCACGGCGTGGAAGGGCTGTATTTCCATACCTTTACCGGCGAAGACGTTGTCCGGCATCCTCTGGTGCAAAAAATCGTCGAAGCCTACGAATCGGCAGAACACGACTGACACTCCAATGCCGTCTGAAACCCGATGCACGGAAAATCAGGCAGAAAAAACGGATACGGAAGCCAAGCTCCGTATCCGTTTCTTTATCCGTCCAACCGATACATCAATCGAATTTTCTGCATCGGATTGCCTCATCTCCGCAAAACATTGCCGAAGTTTCGCGGTTGCACGCCTGACGCACTTTCTGCCGCGCCACGCCTTCATTCCGATCGCTTGCCTCAAACGTCTTTTGAAAAGGCGTAACGCTGCATACATACATGGTGGGATTTGAACCGAAAAAATCGATTTTGACGGTATTGCCGCCGCTTTCCAATACGGCGACACGGTGTTCCAACTGCGCCAGACGTGCTTCCAAATCGCTGATTCTGTCGGCAAATGCAGGCATGGCGGCACACGCGGTCAAAATGCCCAAAATACATTTTTTCATCAATTTTTCCTTGTTGCTTGAACCCTGCCCACCCGGACATCCTTTTTCCGGGCGGCAGGGTCAGACTTTATTTGCGGAGATAAAGTCCCTTACAAATCAGTGCAATACATGGAACGGTACTTTATGCTTCATCCCATGTGTTGAAACTTCATTGTTCCTTGTCTGTTGACCCTTATTCCCAATCCGTTCCCACAACCTTCGGCTTGGGTTTGCGCCTGCGACGGCGGCGTTTTTTCGCCTGTCCTTCGTTTTTTTCGTGTCGGGCGGCGGCTTCGTTTTTGGTCATCTCCGACCGCTGTTCCGCCGATGCCGTCTGAAACGCCGTCCACCACTCGGCAAGTGCGCGGTCCGCATTGCCGGTTTCGGCGCGCAAGAGCAGGAAATCATAGGCGGCACGGAAACGCGCCTGTGCAAACAGTTTGTGCGGACGTGCGCCTTTGCGGTTTTCAAACTGCGGCTGGAACATCCAAATTTCGCGCATCGTGGCGGAAAAGCGTTGCGGCACGCCCCAACCGCGTTCGACGGTTTCGCGCATCGTATTGATTGCATCGGACAGGGCGGGCGCGGGTTTCAAACCCTGTTGCAGATTGCTTTTCCAATGGCGGGCCAACTCGGGCCACATTAACGCCGCCAACACAAAGCCGACCGAAACCGATTTGTCGGCACGCAGCCGCTCATCGGTATTTTTCAGGGCAAGCACCGTCATTTTTCCGGCGATGCCGTCTGAAACGAGCAAGGCATTGAGCAGCGGATGGATGTCGTCCGGTATGTCAAATCCGTTCAAACGTTTCAGACACTCGCGCGCGTGCCCTGAAAACAGCAGTTTCATCATTTCGTCGAACAGCCTTGCCACAGGTTCGTGCTTCAGACGGCATATCGATTCGTCAATCGGTGCGGCGGTTTCTTCCGACAGTTCAAATCCCAATTTGCCCGACAGGCGGATGGCGCGCAAAATCCTGACAGGGTCTTCCTGATAGCGTTCGGCGGCATCGCCAATCATAACCAGCCTGCGGGAGGCAACATCGGCAATCCCGTTGTGGAAATCCAAAATCTCTTCTTTTTCAGGATCGTAATACAAGGCATTGCAGGTAAAATCGCGCCGCATCGCATCTTCTTCGATGCTGCCGTAGGTGTTGTCCTTCATGATTCTGCCACGCGCGTTCTGCTGAACCTTCGCACCGCCGCGAAACGTCGTTACTTCGATAATCTCCGCACCGTTCATCACGTGGACGATTTGAAAACGCCTGCCGATGATGCGGCTGCGGCGGAAGAGTTTGTGCACCTGTTCGGGCGTGGCATCGGTTGCGACATCGAAATCCTTGGGTTCGATGCCGAGCAGCAGGTCCCTGACCGCGCCGCCGACCACATAAGCCTGAAACCCCGCCCCTTTCAGGCGGCGTATGACGTTTTCGGCGGCAAAGCTCAACATTTCGGCACGGATGTTGTGTCTTTCGGCGGGAATGACCGTTTTACTTTCCGCTTTTTTACTGCTCCGACCGGAAGGCAGCATCTTATTCAACCATTTTTTCAGCATAAGTATTCTGACCCGAAGAGCGGCATCTCCACGGGCAACCGTGTTCAGACGGCATCAGGCGGTACGATTCCGCAAGATGCCGTAACCATAAACAAAAGGCGTAGAAACTACGCCGTCCGAATCACGCCGCCCTCGCGGCGGCAACGCGCCATTATAACAGATTGCCCTTTAAAAAAATCAGACCCTGCTTTTGTGGCGGAGTCTGACATTTGATTCACCTTTTCCGATTGGGAACATTCCCGTCGTACAAACAGGCAAATGAAGGAACAGAAATCATATTCAAACGGCGTTCCGCCACCTCTACGCCGCTTCCCAGTAATCGATATACAGCTGCAATTCGAGATTGTTGCGCCATTCGTTGGCAACGGGGCGGTACACCGTGCGGATGTATTCGGGGATGTCTTCGCTGCAACGCCAGAACATCGCTTCAAATTCGCAGCCGTCTTTTTGCAGCCACGCTTTTTTGTGTTTGCCTTCCGCGCCCAAAGGCTGCTGGCGGACGACGTGGAACTCGTCGGTAAAACTCGGCGGCGCGAAGCCTTGTCCCCAAACGTGGCGGGCGAGGTTTTGCGCCTGTTCCAGCGTAATATCGCGTGCAGGCAGGCTGCCGTCGGTGATGAAGGTTTGCGACAAATCGTCTTCGCACACCATCTCGCGCACGGCTTCTTCAAAGGCCGTCTGAAACGCGGGGATATTGTGTTCGAGTATGCTCAAACCCGCCGCCATCGCGTGTCCGCCGAATTTCAAAATCAAATCAGGATGGCGTTTGGACACCAAGTCCAAAGCATCGCGCAGGTGCAGATTGGGAATGGAGCGTCCCGAACCGCGCACTTCGCCGTTGTCGGCAGGCGCAAACACGATGGTCGGACGATAAAAACGGTCTTTGAGGCGGCTGGCAACGATGCCGACCACGCCTTGATGGAAGTCGTCGCGATACGCCACCAAAGTCGTCTGACCCGGAGGGAGGGTTTCGGGAAAGGCGTTCAGCGCGTCTTGCAGCATAGACTGCTCAATTTCGCGGCGTTCGATATTGAGGTTGTTCAACTGAGCCGCCAGTTCCTGCGCTTCGGCATCATCTCGTGCCAACAGGCAGGCAATGCCGACCGACATATCGTCCAGCCGTCCGGCCGCATTGATGCGCGGCCCCAACGCAAAGCCCATATCAAACGGCTGAGCCTTGCGCCAATCCCGTCGCGCCACTTCAAACAAGGCGCGGATACCCGGGCGCATTTTGCCCGAACGCATCCGTTTCAAACCTTGCGACACGAGGATACGGTTGTTGTGGTCGAGGGGGACGACATCGGCGACCGTGCCGAGTGCGACCAAATCCAAAAGGTTGCCCAAATTCGGCTCTTTGATGCCGTCTGAAAAATAATTGCGGCGGCGCAGTTCGGCACGCAACGCCGTCAACACATAAAAAATCACGCCCACGCCCGCCAGGCTTTTGCTTTGGAAACCGCAGCCTTTTTGGTTCGGATTGACGATGATGCAGTCTGGCACGGTCTCGGCAGGCAGATGGTGGTCGGTTACAATCACATCCAAACCCAATTCCTGCGCACGCGCCACGCCTGCGATGCTGGCAATGCCGTTATCGACCGTAATCAGCAAATCCACGCCTTGCGCGGCGGCGATTTCGGCCAGCTCGGGCGTTAAACCGTAGCCGTGTTCAAAGCGGTTGGGCACGAGGAAATCTACTTTCGCGCCCATCGCCGCCAAACCGTCCAAACCGACGGCACACGCTGTCGCACCGTCGGCATCATAGTCGGCGACAATCAGAATTTTTTCCTGACGCCCAACCGCATCCGCCAAACGGCAGGCGGCGGCTTCGCAATTCGTCAGCGATTGATAAGGCAGGAGGGAAGCGAGTTTGTCGTCCAATTCGGCAGGACTTTGCACACCGCGCGAGGCACAAAGCCGTGCGATTAAAGGATCGGCACCGGCGGCGAGCAAATGATTAAAAACGTCGGTATTGACGGATCGGGTTTGGATTTTGGCTGACATAGCGTGTAACTTTACAGTGCGGATGTGTTTGAAATGCCGTCTGAAGGCTTTTCAGACGGCATTGCTGCTCATTTTCCGGCGGCATCCATGAGCGCGCCCAAAGCCGCCGCAGGCAAAACCAGCACCGCGCCCACCGCATCCAGTATCAACGTGGTGGGCGTATATGCAATATTTTCAAACAACTTGGATTTGTCGGTATGTTTTTCCGTAACCGTGTAATAAATATCGGCAGGCACACTTTGCTCAAAATGATAATCGGCGTTCAGTTCTTGCGGTGTGGCGTAGTATTTGCCTTTGGCGGAGACGCAGCGCGTGTAAATGGTTCGATTGTCGAGTTCGACCGCTTCAAACTCAAGCTGTTTCAGCTTGGCGATGTCGGCAGGTCTGTCGGTATCGTAGCGCAGGCAAAGGCCGTCGGTACTGAAATTCTGGCTGGCGGGCGATTCGAGTTTGACCGGCAGGGCTTGGTAGGCAAAGCGCGGGTTGGGCTCAACCATTTGAAACTGCTTGTCCAACCCGGCCTTCAAAATGCCCGTCAGCTTCGCCGAATCTTCAGGATTGACGACGAACCAGTATTTCCCGCCCATCATCACCAGGCTGCCCTTTTCCAATTGGGCATTGTCTTTGGCAACCACACCGAAGGCGCGGATTTGGTCTTTGTCAACATGTTTGCGGGCGGTCGTTTCGCTGAACGGGCTGTTCATACCCCACATCATTACCGTACAGCCGTTAAGCATCAAGGTTGCCGCCAAAACGGCGGCGGTCGTTTTACGGAACAACATTTTATCCTCCAATCAGAATGACGGCGGATGCCGTCTGAAAATATGCCTAAGCCTCCCCTGTTCCGCCTTGGATTTCCATAACGGTTTTCAATTCCTGAAACAGGGCGCGGAAATTTTTCGGCGGTTTGTTTTGTTCCTGCTCTTTTTTGGTATTGCGGATGAGTGTCCTCAGCTTGCCCGCGTCCGCATGCGAAAAATCCGATATAAACTGCGTCAACGCTCCGTCATCTGCCAACAGCCGTACGCGCGCCTGTTCCACACGTTGCAAAAAGGCATTGTGCGCCACATCGTCGCCGCGCAGCTTGGCAAGAAACGACTCGATGGGCGCGGGATCGGTATCGCGCATCAGGCGGCCGATAAATTGCGCCTGCCGCTTGAGCGCGCCGTTGGACGTAATCTTTTTGTAGGCGGTTACCGCCTCGTACAAATCCGTGTCCAAACCGATTTTTTTCAGCGTATCGTTTGAGAGCTTGGTCAACGCCATGCCCAAATCCTGCAAATCGTTCATCTGCTTTTTCATTTGGGTTTTGCTGACCCATTCATCTTCTTGTTCAAACATCTTGGTTCTCAAATTTTATCCGATAGGCGCATTTTAACAGAATGATTCCGCGTTCAGACGGCATTTTTCCCCATATGCCTGTTAACCGGTACTTTTGCCCCTGTCGGCCGAAACGGTTAAAATGCCGCAACGCTCCACCAAGAAAGATTTCTATGCTGTTCAACCACACCGCTTCCGAACTCCTCGACCTCTGCCGCCGCACGCTCGACTTGGCAAAAGCGACGGGCGCAACCGCCGCCGAAGCCGATTTCAGCGAATCATTGGGACAAAGCGTCAGCGTGCGGCTGGGCGAAATCGAACAAATCGAGTTCCAGCAGGACAAGTCGCTGGACATTACCGTTTACGTCGGCAAACGCAAAGGCCGCGCCAGCACTGCCGACTTCTCCGAAAAAGCCCTGCAAGACACCGTCAAAGCCGCCATCGACATCGCCCGCTACACCGCCGAAGACGATTGTGCAGGTTTGGCAGACGCGTCCCTTATGGCGCAACACGTCGGCGACCTCGACCGTTACCACGAATGGGATTTAAGCACGGAAGCCGCCGTCGAGTTGGCAAAACAATGCGAACAAGCCGCCCTGAACGAGGATGAGCGCATCGAAAACTCCGAAGGGGCGGCGGTACAAACCGGACATTACCAATACGTTTACGGCAACACCCACGGTTTTGCCGCACACCAGCAAGGCACACGCCACAGCATTTCATGCAGCGTCGTTGCCGCCGACGAAAACGGCATGCAGCGCGACTACTGGTACGATTCCTCCTGCCGCCATCAAGACATGGACAGCCCGGAGCAAATCGGTCAAACCGCCGCCGAACGTACCTTACGTCGTTTGAACAGCCGCAGCATTCCGACCGGAAGCTACCCCGTCCTATTCGATGCGACCGTTTCGGGAGGTCTGATCGGACACCTCGTCGGCGCACTGTCCGGCGGCTCGCTCTACCGCCAAAGCAGCTTCCTGATCGACAGCATAGGCAAACAGGTTCTGCCCGATTTCCTCAGTCTGCGCGAAGAGCCGCATATTCCCCGCGCCTTCGGCAGTACCTATTTCGATTCCGAAGGTGTCGCCACGCGGCCGCGTTTCGTTATCCGCGACGGCATCGTCGAAGGCTATTTCCTCAGCAGTTACAGCGCAAGGAAACTCGGTATGCAGACCACAGGCAACGCCGGCGGCGCGCACAACCTGTATTTGAACCATACGCACGAAACGCAATCAGACCTGCTGAAAGAAATGGGCACGGGATTGTTGGTAACCGAACTCATGGGACAAGGCGTAAACGCCATTACCGGCGACTACTCGCGCGGTGCAGCGGGTTTTTGGGTGGAAAACGGCATCATTGCCTACCCCGTCCATGAAATCACCGTTGCCGGCCGCCTTCAGGATATGTACCACAACATCGTCGGCGTGTCCGATGATGCCTTACGCCGTTCGTCCAACCAAATCGGTTCTATCCTGATAGGAAGCATGACGGTTGCCGGCAACTGAAACCCCCAACCGGATACCGTCTGAAAACAAAGGGCCGAACCTGCTGCGGTTCAGCCCTTTTTTAATACATCCTTTCTTTTAGATTTCCGCAAAAATCCCAGACAAACAATCTGCACATTTTTTAATCATATAGGATTTTTCCTTATTCCTCAGCATACTATCAAACATATCCACAACAGGATTCACACAGGCTAAGGATAAAGCAGATAAAAAGATACCCGTTCTTTTCAGACGGCATTCCCCCTGTTTCTGCAAACGGCAAAACAAAACGGCAGGACATCGTCTGTCCTGCCGTTTCACATATACGGTTTCCCGTACACTCGGGATTAAGCAGCCTGAATGTTAGCAGCTTGTTTGCCTTTAGGGCCGGTGGTTACGTCGAAAGATACGCGTTGACCTTCTTTCAGGGTTTTGAAACCATCCATGTTGATCGCTGAGAAGTGAGCGAACAAATCTTCGCCGCCTTCGTCAGGAGTGATGAAACCAAAACCTTTAGCGTCGTTAAACCATTTTACGATACCGGTTGCCATTAGAAACTTCCTATACTTAAAAATTAACAAAATCAGCAAAATAAGGCATACAGCAAACTTAAACGTTCAGCGTTTCTCCCCAGCTTTATATACTTGGTCGAGTGCCGGCTTCTGCTTAACCGTCTTTTTACATTTGTTAAGCCGAAACGTCAAGCTATGTTTCCAAAAAAGTGAGAAAATAAGCGGAAAGACCGAAAATACAACAGAAATGCCGTCTGAAAACGGCTTCTTCCCGATAGAAAACAACTTATGACGACACACTGCCAATCTGATACGCTTTTAAGCGACCTTAACACCCTGCCGCCAAAACGTTACGGCGTTTTCCTATTGAACGACGATTACACCACGATGGAATTTGTCGTTGAAATCCTGACCGAAATCTTTATGCTCGGACAAGAACAGGCGGTAGCGGTAATGCTCTTGGTTCATCACGAAGGCAAAGGCCTGTGCGGCACTTACACGCGCGATATTGCCCAAACCAAACAACGGCAGGTCATGCAGCGGGCAAAAGCCGAAGGGCATCCGCTGCAATGTATTATCGAGGAGATTTGATATGCTTGCACCCGAATTGGAACAGATTTTGCAGCAGCTTTACCGCGAGGCGCGTAAGGCTCATTATGAATTTATCAGCCTCGAGCATCTGCTTTTGGTACTCATCGAAGAAGATGCCGCCGTCCCCAACGTCCTCAAACTCTGCGGTGCGGATTTAAAAGTGGTGTCCGAACAACTCGCCGCCAGCGTTGCCGAAAACACCCCCCTGATTCCCGACCACCTTTTAGACACGGTCGAAACCCAGCCCACGCTCGGCTTCCAACGCGTCATCCAACGGGCGATGGTGCATACCCAATCGGCAGGCAAAGGCTTGGTCGAGCCTTTGGACGTTTTGGTCGCGCTGATGAGCGAAACTGACAGCCACGCCGTCTATTTCCTCAAGCTGCAATCGGTTACGCGTTTTGAAGTTTTGCGCTGTATTGCCCACGGCTCTCCCGATGAAGATGAAGACGATGGCAACTATTCTTCAGACGGCATGGACGACGATAATGAGAACCGCACCAAACCGAGCAAAAACCCTTTATCGGAGTACACCGTCAACCTCAACGCCGAAGTCAAAGCCGGCCGTATCGACCCTTTGATTGGTCGCAAACACGAAATGGAACGGCTGGTGCAAATCCTGTGCCGCCGCCGCAAAAACAATCCGCTTTTGGTCGGCGAAGCAGGCGTGGGCAAAACCGCGCTGGCGGAAGGTTTGGCACATCAAATCGTCAATGGCGACATTCCCGACACGCTCAAAGAGGCCGAAGTGTACGCGCTGGATATGGGTTCGCTTTTGGCGGGCACGAAATACCGCGGCGACTTTGAAGCGCGGGTCAAATCCGTCTTGAAACAGCTCGAAAAAATCCCACACGCCATTTTGTTTATCGACGAAATCCACACCATCATCGGCGCAGGCAGCACCAGCGGCGGCACGATGGACGCATCTAACCTGCTCAAACCCGCATTGGCGAAAGGTTCATTGCGCTGTATCGGCGCAACCACTTACGATGAATACCGCACCATTTTCGACAAAGACCACGCCCTAAGCCGCCGCTTCCAAAAAATCGACGTGGTCGAACCCACCGTCGCCGAAACCGTTCAAATCCTGCGCGGCTTGAAACCGATGTTCGAAGGTTTCCACCAAGTCCGCTACACGCAAGGCGCACTCGAAGCCGCCGCCGAACTCTCCGCCCGCTACATCAACGAGCGTTTCCTGCCCGACAAAGCCATCGACGTGATGGACGAAGCAGGCGCGGCACAACGGATTTTGCCCAAATCCAAACAGAAAAAAGTCATCGGCAAAGCGCAAATCGAAACCGTCATCGCCAAAGTTGCACGGATTCCCGAAAAAACCGTGTCGCACGACGACAAACAAGTGCTGCAATTCCTCGGCCGTGATTTGAAAAACATGGTTTACGGTCAGGAAAACGCCATCGACGCGCTGGTTGCCGCCGTCAAAATGTCGCGCTCCGGCCTCGCCCTGCCCGACAAACCCATAGGCAGCTTCCTCTTCTCCGGCCCGACCGGCGTCGGCAAAACCGAAGTCGCCAAACAGCTTGCCTACTCGATGGGCGTACCGCTGCAACGCTTCGACATGTCCGAATACATGGAGCCCCACGCCGTATCGCGCCTTATCGGTGCGCCGCCGGGCTACGTCGGCTTCGACCAGGGCGGCCTTTTGACCGAAGCCGCCAACAAACATCCGCACTGCGTATTGCTCTTGGATGAAATCGAAAAAGCCCATCCCGACATTTTCAACGTCCTCCTGCAAGTCATGGACGCAGGCAAACTGACCGACAACAACGGCAAGAGCGCGGATTTCCGCAATGTTATCCTGATTATGACCACCAACGCAGGCGCGGAAAGCCTCAGCCGTCCCAGCCTCGGCTTTACCGCCAAGCGCGAACGCGGCGACGAAATGCAGGCAATCAACAAACTCTTCACGCCCGAATTCCGCAACCGCTTGGACGCGATTATCCCGTTTGCGCCCTTGTCCGAACCCGTCATCGCCAAAGTCGTGGACAAATTCCTGCTCCAGCTCGAACACCAGCTTCTCGACAAAAAAGTCGAAGCCGAATTCATGCCCGCATTGCGCAAATATCTGGCGGAAAAAGGTTTCGACCCACAAATGGGCGCACGCCCGATGCACCGCCTGATTCAGGAAAAAATCCGCAAACCACTCGCCGACGAACTCCTGTTCGGCAAACTCGCCGACGGCGGCTTCGTGCGGATAGACTGGGATGCGGCAAAAGAAGAAGCCGTGTTGAAGTTTAAGAAAAGCAAGGTCAAACCTAAAGCAGAAACTGTTTAACCACCTGAAAAATAAAAGGCCGTCTGAAATTTCAGACGGCATTTTCTTTCAAACAAAATTACCAATCGTGTTTAAGCCAAATTTTCCAGCATCCATTTGACGTAGCGGTCGACGCCTGCTTTGACATCGAAAAATTCTTCCTTATATCCGGCTTCGCGCAATTTGGTGATGTCGGCTTGGGTGAAGCTTTGGTATTTGCCTTTGAGCGCGTCGGGAAATGGGATGTAGCGGATAAGTTCTTCTTCTACCAGCTCTTTTAAGCTCATTTCAGGTTTGCCTTCGGCGGCGCGGCAGGCGTTGACGGTGGCGGCGGCGAGTTCGTTAAACTGTTGGCTGCGGCCGGTGCCGAGGTTGTAGATGCCCGAGAGTTCGGGGTGGTCGAAGAAGTAGAGGTTAACTTTGGCAACGTCTTCGACGCTGACGAAGTCGCGGGTTTGCTCGCCGTTGCCGTAACCGTCGTTGCTGCCGAACAGGTTGACGTAACCGTGTTCGCGGTATTGGTGGAAATGGTGGAAGGCGACGGATGCCATGCGGCCTTTGTGTTGTTCGTGTTGTCCGTAAACGTTGAAGTAGCGGAAGCCGACGACTTGGGCGGTCAAGCCTTCTTCCATACGGCGGCGCAATACTTGGTCGAACAGGAATTTGGAGTAGCCGTACACATTAAGCGGTTTTTCGAGTTCGCGCTCTTCGCGGAAGATTTCGCCTTTGCCGTAAACCGCCGCACTGGAGGCATAAAGGAAGGGGATGCGTTCGTCCTGACACCAGTCCAGCAAATCCAGCGTGTACTGGTAGTTGTTTTCCATCATATACAAACCGTCGTGGTTCATCGTATCGGAACACGCGCCTTGATGGAAAACGGCTTCGATGTTTTGATAAGGTAAAATGTGTTCCCTCACTTGGCGGATGAATTCGTGTTTGTCGAGGTAGTGGGAGATTTCACACTCGGCAAGGTTTTTGAATTTTTCGCCTTTGCTCAAATTATCGACGGCGACGATGTCGGTAATGCCGCGCCGGTTGAGGGCTTTGACAATGTTGCTGCCGATAAAGCCGGCCGCGCCTGTTACGATGATGGTCATATTGGGTTTCCTTTGTTTTGAGGGTTTCAGACGGCATTGGATGGTCATGCCGTCTGAAAAGATTTATTGCCCGTCCAGTGCTTCAACCAACTCTGCAAACGAGCAAACCGCCGTACCAAGTTTCGCCACGACAACCCCAGCCGCAGTATTGGCAAGGTGCATGGCTTCAGGCATGGTATAACCAGCAGCCAAACCCAAGCCCACTCCGGCAATAACGGTGTCGCCTGCGCCGGACACGTCGTAAACTTCTTGGGCGCGGGTGGGCTGGTAAATCGGTTCGCCTTCACTGAACAAGGTCATGCCTTCTTCGCTTCGGGTCAGCAAAATCGCGGTCAAATCGAGGTGGCGGCGCAGGTTTTGCGCTTTTTCGGTCAACTCGCCTTCGTTTTTCCAACTGCCGACCACTTCTTTCAATTCGGCGCGGTTGGGCGTAATCAGCGTAGCACCGGCATATTTTTCGTAATCGTCGCCTTTGGGGTCGATTAATACGGTTTTGCCTTCGTGTTTCGCCCAATCAATCATATCGGAGATGTGCGACAGGCCACCTTTGCCATAGTCTGAAAAAATAATTGCGTCGTATTCGGGCAAGATTTCACGGTATTTCCGCTTGATTTGTTCCAATACTTCTCGGTTGGGATGTTCTTCAAAATCAAGGCGGATAAGCTGCTGGTTGCGGGCGACGACGCGCAGTTTGACGGTGGTGGCGATTTGTTTGTCGCGCATCAGATAGGAGGCGACGCCGTCCTGCACCATCAGCGCGTCGAGCGCGTTGGCGGCTTCGTCGTCGCCGGTTACCGACAACAGCCCTGCTTTGCCGCCCAGCGAAGCGATATTGCGCGCAACGTTCGCCGCACCGCCCGCGCGTTGGTCGATACGTCCGATTTTTGCTACCGGCACGGGGGCTTCGGGCGAAATTCGGGACACGTCGCCAAACCAATAGCGGTCGAGCATCACGTCGCCGACCACCAGGACTTTGGCTTGCGCGAAACGGGATTTGAGGGTTTCTTGTTGAAACTTGGCGGGCATTTTATGCACTCCAAAATAAGTTGTTTTTTGTGTGTGAAAACTTCACTGTATTCTCAGTAATTATCTGGCAAATTTACTGATTAATAATAAAATCCGGCTTTTTATTATTCTTCAAAATCGAAAGGAGACCAATCGGCAACAGGAGAAAAACAATCCTCTCCTTCTTTTTTCTCAAAAACGCTATCTATATCCGCCCAAAACAGCTCCCCAACATCTGCTTGATAATGAGTGAGCCGTGTCAAACTATGAAAGGAGAAGTTATCAGGGTTATTCGAGTATTCATCATCTTCTGTTCCAGAAAATACCCGCCATCCGCTATCAAATGGTAAATCCCCTTGATGTTCCCGATACATAAATTTAATAGGAAGCCCCTCTTCGACAATTTTATGCGACACGATTGCATACCATCCAACAGGGGTATCCTTTACAAGCAAATCATCTTCCGGAAATGCATCATAATCAAAAATATTGCTCACATCTGAACCACATTGAGACATCGGATAAATTCCTTTCTAAGCTGAAATTTTCCGGCTATTGATCTATCGTATCAAAGTAAGGCAGTTTTCTTTGAACAGCATCAAAATCGTTGATGCTTAAGTGTTTGCCACGCGGTTCACTTCGCGCAATACGGCGACCGGATCGGCGGCTTGGGTTACAGGGCGGCCCATTACCAAATAGGTTGAACCTGCCGCCAAGGCTTCGGCGGGTGTCATAATGCGGCGTTGGTCGTCATTATTGCCTGCAACGTCCAAGCGGATACCAGGCGTTACCAAGACAAAATCTTGTCCCAACTCGCAACGCAACGGTGCGGCTTCTTGAGCGGAACAGACCACGCCGTCCAAGCCTGAACTTTGCGCCAGTTTCGCCAAGCGGATGACTTGTTCTTCGGGAGCGATGTTCAAACCGATTTCGGCCAAGTCGTTTTGTTCCATGCTGGTCAACACGGTTACACCAATCAAAAGCGGCTTGGTGTGATATCCGGTAACGGCTTCTACGGCGGCTTCCATCATGCGGCGACCGCCCGATGCGTGCATATCGACCATCCAAACGCCCATATCGGCGGCAACTTTGCATGCCTGCGCAACGGTGTGGGGAATATCGTGGTATTTCAAATCGAGGAAAAGTTTGAAACCTTGATTGATTAAGCTTTCTGCCAAATTGCGGCCGGTTGCGGTAAACAGCTCTTTGCCGATTTTGATTTGACACAATGTCGGGTCAAGATTACGGACAAATCCGAGCGTGTCTTTTTCGTTGGCAAAATCAAGGGCGACGATAACGGGAGTGCGGTGTTGCTGGGTTTGGAAGTCGGTAATTAAAGGATTCATGGTGTTTTCGTTTCAGTTTTCAGACGACCTTTATCGTCTTTTCGCAGTACAACGTAAATTTAAACCGTAGGTCGGGCATGACGTCCGACCTACGCGGACTCAAGCCCCCGACAAACTGTTTCGGATGAATTTGAACCGGTACATCAGCCGTCATTCCCGCGCAGGCGGGAATCCATTGATAAAACTCAGTTCATCAGATTTAAACAGCGATTGCCCAAATTCAGAAATGGATTCCCGCCTGCGC
Source organism: Neisseria blantyrii (assembly GCF_962747855.1). Taxonomy (NCBI): domain Bacteria; kingdom Pseudomonadati; phylum Pseudomonadota; class Betaproteobacteria; order Neisseriales; family Neisseriaceae; genus Neisseria; species Neisseria blantyrii. Next base: position 217,810 of record NZ_CAUIZY010000001.1, on the reverse strand, counting down.
AGGAATGACGCCGAATGATTATTTTCCGGTTGCAACACGCTGTTTATCAAAAACAGGTCGTCTGAAACCTGATTTCCTGTTTTCAGAGTGCGAAGCCTGCCCGTGGGTACGACCTTTTCGATTTATTTGCCCAAGCCTTTCAATACTTCGGCTTTCACGGCTTCTACTGCTTGGGTACCGTCAACTTTGATGTATTTCGGCGCGTGTTCGCCTTCCAGCTTGCTGTAAAAATCGACCAGCACTTCGGTTTGCTCGTGGTACACGGCAAGGCGTTTTTTCACGGTTTCTTCTTTATCGTCGTCGCGCTGAATCAAATCTTCGCCGGTTACGTCGTCTTTGCCTTCGACTTTGGGCGGATTGTAGGTAACGTGGTAAGTACGGCCGGAAGCCAAATGCACGCGGCGGCCGCTCATGCGGTCGACAATCACGCTGTCGGGTACGTCGATTTCAACAACCGCGTCCAAATCCACGCCTGCTTCAACCATCGCTTCGGCTTGTGCCAATGTGCGTGGGAAACCGTCAAACAGGAAACCGTTTTTGCAGTCGTCTTGGGCAATGCGTTCTTTCACCATGCCGATGATGATGTCGTCGCGTACCAAACCGCCTTCATCGATGATTTTTTTCGCTTCCAAACCCAGCGGGGTGCCTGCTTTAATGGCCGCGCGGAGCATGTCGCCGGTAGAGATTTGCGGAATGCCGAACGCGGCGGTAATGAATTGCGCCTGAGTGCCTTTGCCCGCTCCCGGCGCGCCTAAAAGTAATGCTTTCATGAAGTTATCCTTTTAAATGTGTTTATTGGAATCAAACAGATAATTTACGATTCTACACGGCTTGGCACAATAGTTCAAAAACCAACTGCACAAACTGCCATTTGCAAGCAAATGTTTTGCATACCTTTGCCGAGTCTGATATTCACAAGCCGGCAACTTTTTGGGACAATCCCCAAAATTTCAAAACATCACACCCTACCAAAAAGGAACATCCGTGAAACGAATTTTTCTGTTTTTGGCTACCAATATCGCTGTTTTGGTCGTAATCAACATTGTTTTGGCGGTTCTGGGCATCAACAGCCGGGGCGGCACGGGCAGCCTGTTGGCGTATTCCGCCGTCGTCGGCTTCACTGGTTCGATTATTTCGCTGCTGATGTCCAAATTCATCGCCAAACAATCGGTCGGCGCGGAAGTCATCGACACGCCGCGCACCGAAGAAGAAGCCTGGCTTTTGAACACTGTCGAAGCCCAAGCGCGGCAATGGAACCTGAAAACGCCCGAAGTCGCCATCTACCACTCCCCCGAACCCAATGCCTTTGCCACAGGCGCATCGAGAAACAGCTCCCTGATCGCCGTCAGCATCGGTTTGCTCGACCATATGACGCGCGATGAGGTGGAAGCGGTTTTGGCGCACGAAATGGCGCACGTCGGAAACGGCGACATGGTTACGCTGACGCTGATTCAAGGCGTGGTCAATACCTTTGTCGTGTTCCTGTCGCGCATTATTGCCAACCTGATTGCCCGAAACAACGACGGCAGCCAGTCGCAGGGGACTTACTTCCTCGTCAGCACCGTATTTCAAATCCTGTTCGGCTTCCTTGCCAGCCTGATTGTCATGTGGTTCAGCCGCCAGCGCGAATACCGCGCCGACGCAGGCGCGGCAAAACTGGTCGGCGCGCCGAAAATGATTTCCGCCCTGCAAAGGCTCAAAGGCAACCCGGTTGATTTGCCCGAAGAAATGAACGCAATGGGCATCGCCGGAGATACGCGCGACTCCCTGCTCAGCACCCACCCTTCACTGGACAACCGAATCGCCCGCCTCAAATCGCTCTGAGCCGATTTGAAACAACAAAAAAACCGTACGCATAAGCAGTACGGTTTTTTCATAGTAAACCAATGCCGTCTGAAAACATCGGGTTTGCCATACCGGATACGCCGCATTGATATATCCCCGACAAACCGTTTCCGGACAGAGAATATCAGATAAAACAGCGGTAAAAATGCCGTCTGAAACCAATTAGGGCTTCAGACGGCATTTTCACTGCAAAACCTTATGCGAACGGATGATGCAGCACAATCGTTTCCTCGCGGTCGGGGCCGGTGGAGACGATGGCGACCGGTGCGCCACAGACTTCTTCAATCCGTTTCAAATATGCTTTGGCGTTTTCGGGCAATGCGTCGTAGTTTTTCACGCCGAAGGTCGATTCGCGCCAGCCGGGCATAGTTTCGTAAATCGGCTTGCAGGTTTCCACCGCGTCCGAACCACAAGGCAGGATGTCGGTTTTGCCGCCGTCGGGCAATTCGTAGCCGACACAGATATTGATGGTTTCAACGCCGTCCATTACATCAAGTTTGGTAATGCACATACCGGAAATGCCGTTGATTTGAATGGAGCGTTTCAGGGCGGCGGCATCGAACCAGCCGCAACGGCGCGCGCGGCCGGTTACCGAACCGAATTCGTGTCCGCGTTCCGCCAAACCTGCGCCTACTTCGTCGAACAATTCGGTCGGGAACGGGCCCGAACCGACGCGCGTGGTATAGGCTTTGACGATGCCCAAAACATAATCCAGCATTTGAGGACCTACGCCCGCGCCTGCCGAAGCCGCGCCGGCGAGGCAGTTGGACGAGGTAACGAAGGGGTAAGTGCCGTAGTCGATATCCAACAACGCACCTTGCGCGCCTTCAAACAGCAGTTTTTCACCGTTTTTGTTTTTTTCGTTCAACACGCGGGACACGTCGGCAATCATCGGCGCAATGCGCGGCGCGACTTTTTCGATAACCGCCATCACGTCTTCCGCTTTAACAGGTCCGGCGTTGTGCAGGTATTGGAGTTGGACGTTGTAATAGGCAAGGACGGCATCCAGTTTTTCACGTAGTTTTTCAGGATGCAGCAAATCGGCGGCGCGGATGGCGCGGCGTGCCACTTTGTCTTCGTAGGCGGGGCCGATGCCGCGTCCGGTCGTGCCGATTTTGCCTTTGCCGCGCGATGCTTCGCGGGCTTGGTCGAGCGCGATGTGGTAAGGCAGGATCAGCGGGCAGGTCGGCGCGATTTTCAAACGGCCTTCGACGTTTTTCACGCCCGCCGCGTTCAACTCGTCGATTTCGCCCAACAGGGCTTCGGGGGAAACGACAACGCCCGAACCGATAAAGCAATCCAATCCTTCGTGCAGGATGCCGCTCGGAATCAGGCGCAAAATGGTTTTTTTGCCGCCGACGACCAAAGTATGACCCGCATTGTGACCGCCTTGGAAGCGCACGACACCGCCGGCTTCTTCCGCCAGCCAGTCAACGATTTTACCTTTACCCTCGTCGCCCCACTGTGCGCCGATTACTACAACATTTTTAGCCATAGCCATATAACCTATCGATATTAAAAATTATTGCGGAAATCCCCAAACCGGTGCGGCTTTGCGCCACGCCTCGGTTTGCCTTTCATCCGCTATGAACGGGTATTTGGCATTTCACGACCTGCCAAACGCCGTCCGTCTTTTTCAGACGGCCTGCAAGCTCTTCCGAAACATTGTGTCCGATACCGTAGTCAATCACGACACACTGCCCTTGTTCACGCAAGGCTTCGACTGCTTCGCGCGCCGCTTCGGCATCTTCCGCATCGACCAACACGGCGGGCTGCCGTTCGATGGCGGGCAAACGCCCGATAAAGCTGCGCAAGTCGAAACTGAATCCCGTTGCCGGGCGCGCCCTGCCGAAATATCCGCCCAATCCGTCATAACGCCCGCCTCTCGCGACCGCGTCGTGGAAATCGGCGGCATAGGCGGCATACAGCAAGCCCGTGTGGTAATTGTCGACACGCAGCTCGGACAAGTCGATATGGATTTCATTATCGGGAAATGCGTCGCACACCGCCTGCAATTCGTCCAACGCGCCGCCGACCGCCGACAAATCCGGCAACCGTCCGCGCGCGTCGGACAACACTTCCCGCCCGCCGTACAGGCGCGGCAGCAGCGAGAATGCTTTTGCCCACATACCGTCCAGCTTCCAAGCCTTGACCTGCGCTTCGACCGCCCCGGTATCTTTATCCTGCATCAGCGACAAAAGTTCTGCCGATTGCTCGGCATTGAGATGCGCCGCATCGGATAGGGCGCGGAATACGCCGATATGCCCCAGCGACAGCAAAACTTCGCCCATATCGGCAATCTTCATACTTTTGAGCATCAGGTCAATCAGTTCGATATCCGCCCGGATGTCGGCGAAACCGTACATTTCTGCCCCTGCCTGCAAGGGTTCGCGCATATTCAGCAGACCGTCGGGCTGCGCGTGCAACACGGAGCCTGCGTAACACAACCGGTTAATCCCTTGGTTGGCGGACAAAAGATGGGCATCGATACGCGCCACCTGCGGCGTAATATCGGCACGGATGCCCAACTGCCTACCGCTCAACTGATCGACCACTAAAATGGTTTTCAACGACAAGCCTGCGTCAATATGCGTCAGCAGGGAGTGGCTGTATTCCATCAACGGGGGTTGGACCAACTCGTAACCGTGTACGCGGAACAGTGCCAACAACTGCTCGCGCGCGCTTTCAAGCTGCCGCGCGTTCGTGGGCAGTACGTCGGCGATATGTTCCGGAAGCTGCCATGTCTGCATGAGAATCTGCCTTCTATTTTATTTTGCAAACACAAAAGGCTGCCCGATCCGCAATCAGACGGCATCTTTGCCGCAACGCATCACGCCGCTGTCAAAACGGCGATGCTTCCTTCCGATTCAGAATCCGAACAGCCCCTGTCCGACGGCTCAATGCCGTCAAGTTGTTAAAACCAAACTTTACCATAAAATACACACAATCTGAATATACTTTTATACCCTGTATCCGCCTTCTGACGGCACGGCATTTTTTTACTATATAATGTGCACCACTATTTCTCATCACTCCCTGCTGCCGTTTTTTTGTTTCAGACGGCATTTTTGTTGATTGAACACTTATGCTGCTCGACCTCGACCGCTTTTCCTTTTCCGTCTTCCTGAAAGAAATCCGCCTGCTCGCCTCCCTTGCCCTGCCCATGCTGCTGGCGCAGGTCGCTCAGGTGGGCATCGGTTTCGTCGATACCGTGATGGCGGGCGGTGCGGGTAAGGAAGATTTGGCGGCGGTGGCTTTGGGCAGCAGCGCGTTTGCCACGGTTTATATTACCTTTATGGGCATTATGGCGGCGTTGAACCCGATGATTGCCCAGCTTTACGGCGCGGGTAAAACCGACGAAGTGGGCGAAACGGGGCGGCAGGGGATTTGGTTCGGGCTGTTTTTGGGCGTGTTCGGCATGGCATTGATGTGGGCGGCGATTACGCCGTTCCGCAACTGGCTGACCTTGAGCGATTATGTGGAAGGCACGATGGCGCAGTATATGTTGTTTACCAGCCTGGCGATGCCGGCGGCAATGGTGCACCGCGCGCTGCACGCCTACGCCTCCAGCCTGAACCGCCCGCGCCTGATTATGTTGGTCAGCTTCGCGGCGTTTGTGTTGAACGTGCCGCTGAACTATATTTTCGTTTACGGCAAATTCGGTATGCCCGCTTTGGGCGGCGCGGGCTGCGGACTGGCGACGATGGCGGTGTTTTGGTTCAGCGCGCTGGCATTGTGGATTTATATCGCCAAGGAAAAATTCTTCCGCCCGTTCGGGCTGACGGCGAAATTCGGCAAACCGGATTGGGCGGTGTTCAAACAGATTTGGAAAATCGGCGCGCCCATCGGACTGTCTTATTTTTTGGAAGCCAGCGCATTTTCGTTTATCGTGTTTTTGATTGCGCCCTTCGGCGAGGATTATGTGGCGGCGCAGCAGGTCGGCATCAGTTTGTCGGGGATTCTCTATATGATTCCGCAAAGCGTCGGCTCGGCGGGGACGGTGCGCATCGGCTTTTCATTAGGACGGCGCGAATTTTCGCGGGCGCGTTATATTTCGGGCGTGTCGCTGGCGTTGGGTTGGATGCTCGCCGTGATTACCGTGCTTTCTTTGGTATTATTCCGTTCGCCGCTGGTAAGTATGTACAACAATGATCCGGCGGTTTTAAGCATCGCTGCCACCGTCCTGCTGTTCGCCGGCTTGTTCCAACCTGCAGACTTCACCCAATGTATCGCGTCCTATGCCCTGCGCGGCTACAAAATCACAAAAGTGCCGATGTTCATCCACGCCGCCGCCTTCTGGGGTTGCGGCCTGCTGCCGGGCTACCTGCTCGCCTACCGTTTCGATATGGGCATTTACGGCTTCTGGACGGCATTGATCGCCTCACTCACCATCGCAGCCGTCGCCTTGGTGTGGTGCTTGGAATTGTGCAGCAGGGAGATGGTCAGATCGCATAAGGTCGTCTGAAATTTCTTTCAGACGACCTCCATTGATATTCCATTTACGACTTATTCACTTTTAAGGAAAAAAATGTTTTCAACTTCCATTATAGAAAAACTTGCTTACTATATTTATTGCTTGATTGACCCTAGAGACGGCAATATTTTCTATGTAGGTAAAGGCGTGGGCAATCGCGTTTTCCATCATGCCCTAGGTTCATTACAAGAAACAGAAACGCCAAGTGATAAAATTGCTTTGATTAGGGAAATACATAAAAGCGGACACCAGCCCGTGTATTACATTCTGCGGCACAACATCCAAACAGACAAACAGGCTTTTGAATATGAAGCGATGGCAATAGACCTACTCTCCCTAGTCAAGCCGAGCCAGCAGCCGCTGACTAATATTCAAGGCGGCACGCATTCTTCAGAAGTAGGATTAATGAGTTTGCCCGAATTAAAACGAAAATATGATGCGCAAGAATTAAAAACTGATAAACTTATTGTTTTAATTACGATTAATAATGAATACGAGAAACTGAAAAAAAGTATTAGATCCGGAAATATTCCTGAAGCCAATAGGAATAAGGAAATTTACGAACGCACACGGAAATATTGGAAAATCGGAAGCCGACGTGAAAAAGCAAAATATGCAGTTGCAGTCTATCGCGGCTGGACATTAGCAGTATATGAAATCGAAAGATGGATTTCTGCCGACGATATTATTCAAGGCCGTTGGATGTTTGAAGGCAAGCCGTTGCCAAAAGAGTCCGACATTTATCAAGAAATCGTAGACAAGCTGACCTATTCTTCCCAAGAAAACTATAAAGCTCCCCAAAACCCCATTACCTATCGTAATTGTTAAATAGTAAGTTTTCAGACGACCTGAATCCACAAAATCACAAATCATCATGCAACCCATCCAATACCAAACCGACCTCACACCCTACAACACCTTCGGTCTTCGCGCCCAAGCCCAAGCCTTTATCGCGCTCGAACACGCCGACGAGTTGCGCGACATCATCCGACTGCCCGAGTTCAACCGCGATACTGTTTTATGGCTCGGCGGCGGCAGCAATATCCTTTTGATGCAGGATTACGACGGCTTGGTCGTACACATGGAAAACAAGGGCATACGCGAGATTACGCGTTCAGACGGCATGGTTCTGATTGAAGCGCAGGCGGGCGAAATTTGGCACGATTTTGTCCTGCACACCGTCGCGCTGGGTTTAAGCGGTTTGGAAAACCTGAGCCTGATTCCGGGTACGGTCGGCGCGTCGCCCGTGCAGAATATCGGCGCATACGGCGTGGAGGCGAAAGACGTAATTCACAGCGTGCGCTGCTTCGATTTGGATACGGAAACCTTTGTAACCCTTTCCAATGCCGACTGCCGCTTCGCCTACCGCGAAAGCCTGTTCAAGCAGGAAGGCAAAGGGCGTTATGTGATTGTTTCGGTCGTATTTGCATTAAAAACGCATTTTGTGCCGAACTTGAGCTACGGCGATTTGGCGGCGAAGGTTGCCGAACTGAGCGCGGGCAGAGCACCGACGGCGAAAGACGTTTCCGATGCGGTGTGCGCCATCCGCAACAGCAAATTACCCGACCCGAAAGTTTTGGGCAATGTCGGCAGTTTCTTTAAAAACCCCGTCGTCAGCGCAGAAAAAGCCGCCACCCTGTTGCAGCAGCATCCCGATATGCCGCGCTATCAGCAGCCCGACGGTTCGGTCAAACTCGCCGCCGGCTGGCTGATCGACCAATGCCGTCTGAAAGGCTTCCAAATTGGCGGCGCGGCGGTACACGACCGGCAGGCTCTGGTTTTGGTGAACAAAAACAATGCTTCTTCAGACGACATCTGGAAACTGGCGCAACACGTCTGCAATACAGTATTTACTCGATTTCAGGTAGAATTACACGCCGAACCCAATTGGCTGCCTGCTTCGTTCAGCCTATAAATCCAAGGAGTATGCCCGTGACCCGCATTGCAAAAACCAATACTTACACCCGCATCATCGACGCCAGCCTTGCGCTTTTCAACGAGGAAGGCGAGCGCAACATCAGTACCAACCATATCGCGGCACATTTGGGCATCAGTCCGGGCAATCTCTATTACCACTTCCGCAACAAAGACGAAATCATCGTCCAGCTCTTCAAACGTTACAGCGAAGCCCTGCTGGCATACCTGAATGAAGCCGTGTTGCCGTCTGATGTCGAAGATTCCATCAACTATATGGCAGGGATTTACGATGTGATGTGGGAATACCGTTTCCTCTTCAGCGACGTGAACACCCTGCTTGCGCGCAGTACCGAACTTTTGGGCGAGCACAACACCTTCACCCAAGCCAAAGTCTCCCCGCTCTTGGTCAACCTGCTCACCCAGCTCAACGGCCTGAACATCATCCAAGCCGACCAAACTGCTATGAACGACCTCGCCGTCAATATGTGGATGGTCACGAAATATTGGTTCGACTTCGACAGCTCACTGCGCGGGCGTACCAAGCTGACCGAAGACTCCAAAGCACGCGGCATCCGCCGCACCTTAAGCCTCCTGCGTCCTTATCTTTTGCCCGAACACCGCGCGGAATACGACCGGAAAATCAGCAGTACGCATTCATAATTTCCATACCGTCTGAGCTTATTTTCAGACGGCATTCATCTATAAACATGATACATACACCCCCTTCCGCCTCCCCCGACGCATCTATCTTAGGCTTAGGCTATCTCGGCCGTCCTTTGGCGCAGAAACTTTACGAACACGGCAGCCGCGTTGCCGCCGTCAAACGCAGCCTGACTTCGGACGATATCAATCTGCCCATACACCTCGATACCATCGACCTCAATCAAGACAGCGTGTTTCAAAGCGCGAACCTTGCCCGCGATACAAGCTTTTGGCAGCACCACGCCGACAAACCCGTCTGGTTCTTCCTGCTGCCGCCCTCCTCGCTGACGCATTACGCCGATACCGTCAAACAATGGGCAGAACTTGCCTGGGCGTGTAACGTGCAACACCTGATTTTCACGAGCAGCACCAGTGTTTACGGCGATAAGGCGCGCGAATGCGACGAAACCACCCGACCTGACCCGCAAACCGAGTCCGCCCGACAAATCCTCGCCGCCGAACAACACCTGCTCGACAGCGGCGTTCCGAACATCGACATCCTGCGGCCGGGCGGGCTTTATTGCGCCGAACGCCATCCCGTCAGCCGCCTTGTTCAAAAGCAAAACATCCAAGGCGGCAACTGGCCTGTCAATATCGTCCACCGCGACATCGTCGTCGAAAGCCTGTTTCAGACGGCATTCAAACCCGGCGGCAGGCGGCTGAAAAACATTATCGAACCGCGCCACCCGACACGCCGCGAATTTTATACGGAAGAAGCCGCCAAACTCGGCCTGCCCGCGCCGGATTTCGCACCCGACGACAGCGTGGGCAAAATCATCCGTACCGTTTGCGATAACGGCTTAAGCCTGTAAAATAAGCGGCAACAGCAACAAACAGGCATTCTCCGCCCCAATCAGAAAATATGTCCGCCCTCCTCCCCATCATCAACCGCCTGATTCTGCAAAGCTCGGACAGCCGCTCGGAACTTGCCGCCTTTGCAGGCAAAACACTGACCCTGAACATTGCCGGGCTGAAACTGGCGGGACGCATTACAGAAGACGGTTTGCTCGCGGCGGGAAACGGCTTTGCAGACACCGAAATCATCTTCCGCAACAGCGCGATACAGAAAATCCTCCAAGGCGGCGAACCCGGGGTGGGCGACATCGGGCTCGAAGGCGACCTCATCCTCGGCATCGCGGTACTGTCCCTGCTCGGCAGCCTGCGTTCCCGCGCATCGGACGAATTGGCACGGATTTTCGGCACGCAATCAGACATCGGCAGCCGTGCCGCCGACATCGGACACGGCATCAAACAAATCGGCAGGAACATCGCCGAACAAATCGGCGGATTTTCCCGCGAACCCGAGTCCGCAAACATCGGCAACGAAGCCCTTGCCGACTGCCTCGACGAAATAAGCAGACTGCGTGACGACGTTGCCCGCCTCAACGAACGCCTCGACAGGCTCGAACGCGACATTTGGATAGACTAACCTTCAGACGGCATCCGACATGAACAGTCCTTTTCACAACATCGGCATCGTAACCCGCCCCAACACACCCGACATCCAAGATACTGCACATACACTGATTACCTTTTTGAAGCAGCACAGCTTTACCGTCTATCTCGACGAAGTCGGCATAAAGGAAGGCTGCATCTATACCCAAGACACCGTCGGCTGCCACATTGCCAACAAAACCGAACTGGGGCAATACTGCGACTTGGTCGCCGTCTTAGGCGGAGACGGCACCTTTCTCTCTGCCGCCCGAGAAATCGCCCCGCGCGCCGTTCCGATTATCGGCATCAACCAAGGTCATTTGGGCTTTCTTACCCAAATTCCCCGCGAATATATGACAGACAAGCTATTGCCTGTTTTAGAAGGAAAATACCTTGCCGAAGAGCGCATCCTGATTGAAGCCGCACTGATCCGCGAAGGCAAAACCGCCGAACGCGCCCTCGCCCTCAACGATGCCGTCCTCTCCCGTGGCGGTGCCGGACAGATGATTGAATTTGAAGTCTTCGTCAATCAGGAATTCGTCTATACACAACGTTCGGACGGGCTGATTGTCTCCACCCCCACCGGATCGACCGCCTATTCGCTTGCCGCCGGCGGTCCCATCATGCAGGCAGGATTACACGCCTTCACACTCGTACCCATCTGTCCGCAATCCATGACCAACCGCCCTATCGCCATTTCCGACGCATCTGAAATAGAAATCCTCGTTACCCAAAGCGGCGACGCCCGTGTTCATTTCGACGGACAATCCTTCATCGACGTGCAAAACCTCGACCGCATCACCATCCGCCGCTACCGAAACCCCTTACGCATCCTACATCCGACCGACTACCAATATTTCAAAACCCTGCGCCAAAAACTGCACTGGGGCGAGCAATTAGTCTAAGCCGGCCTTTACCCGAAAGTATCCATGAATTCCAAAATTTCCTCCGACCATACAGAAGATACCATGCGCCTGTCCAAACGTATGGCGCAACTGGGGCTTTGTTCGCGCCGCGAAGCCGACGGCTACATCGAACAGGGCTGGGTAACGGTCAACGGCAAAACCGCCGTACTCGGTCAGAAAGTTTCACCGGCCGACCGTATCGAACTAAACAAGAAAGCCCACGAACAGCAGGCGGCACGCATTACCATCCTGCTGAATAAACCCGTCGGCTATGTCAGCGCACAAGCGGAAAAAGGCTATAAATCCGCCGCCGAACTGATTACCCCTGAAAACCGCTGGGAAGGCGACACCGGCCGCATACATTTCGATCCGAAACACAAAATCGGCCTCGCCCCCGCCGGCAGGCTGGACATCGACTCGGTCGGATTGCTGGTATTGACGCAGGACGGCCGTATCGCCAAGCAGCTTATCGGCGAAAACAGCGGCAGTGAAAAAGAATATTTGGTGCGCGTGCGCGGAAAATTGGACGAAAAAGGACTTGCCTTACTGAATCACGGATTGAGTTTGGACGGCGAGAAACTGCGTCCCGCCCAAGTAGAATGGCAAAACGAAGACCAACTGCGCTTCGTGTTGAAACAGGGTAAAAAGCGGCAAATCCGCCGTATGTGCGAACTGGTCGGACTGCGCGTCGTCGGGCTGAAACGCATCCGCATGGGCAAGGTCAAACTCGGCAGGCTACCGCCCGGTAAATGGCGTTATCTCGCTCCCGGAGAATCGTTTTAAATAAGCATTAAAAAATGCCGTCTGAAAATCCTTGCGTTTTCAGACGGCATTGCCTTATGCCCAAATAACGGTTTCTTCCAACGGCCTGCGCGCTTTCGTGGCGATTTCCTGAACCCGGTAGCCGAATGTCGCGGCAACGGACACACCCCATTCTGCCGCATCGAACAAACCGAACTGCCCGGACAATACGCGTTCCATATCGGCATAGTTGAAACCTTCCACCGGGCAGGAATCGATACCTGCCATCGCCGCACCCGTCATCATGTTGGCTAACGCGATATAGGTCTGGCGGCAGCACCAGTCAAACAAGGCGCGCGAATCGTCCAAAATCTTGATGTCGTCAGCTTGAAACGCCTGATACCTCGCCAAAGATTTTGCCACGGCATCCGGTTCGGTAACGCCGCGCCGTTTGAGGCTTTCCAACATAAACGGGCTGTCGAAGTGGGCATTTTTCTTCGCCAAAAACACCACCAAATGACTGGCGGTATCCAAAGCATCCGCCATACCCCAAGAAAACGGCTTGATTGCCTGTCGGATTTCGGGATTTTGAACCACAACAAACTGCCAAGGCTCCGAACCGACCGAACTGGGCGACAAACACCCGAGTTCTAAAATAAACTGAAAATCCTCGGCACTGATTTTGCGTGCCGCATCGTAATACCGGCACGATTTGCGGTTTTTAAATGCGGATAGAACCTGCTCTTTGCTTAATACTGTCATCGTGCATCCTTTATTACTTTTATTGCAAATTGATTTCAAACCGATACGGCGGCAGATTCGCGAATGCCGCCCCAATGCCTTTCAGACGGCATTTGGGTCATCGCAAACACGCCTACGGATACGCGATATAGGCATAAGCCGAATGGTTGTGGATAGATTCGAAATTCTCGCTCTCGACAACGAAACTCTTGATGCGTTTGTCGGCAATCAGCGAAGTAGCGACATCGCGCACCATATCTTCCACGAATTTCGGGTTTTCGTAGGCTTTTTCGGTAACATATTTTTCATCGGGGCGTTTGAGCAGGCCGTAGAGTTGGCAGCTTGCCTGCGCCTCCACATAATCGATGACTTCCTCAATACCGACTTCGGCATCGGCAGTCAGGCTGACGGTAACGTGCGAACGCTGATTATGCGCGCCATATTGAGAAATTTCTTTGGAACACGGACAAAGCGAGGTTACGGGAATCATGACCTTCATACTGTGGCCGTATGCCCCGTCTTTGATTTCGCCCGTGAGACAGACATCATAATCCAGTAAGGACCGAATACCGGAAACCGGCGCGGTTTTCTTGCGGAAAAACGGAAAAGAAACGCTGATTCTGCCGGCGCGGGAATCCAAAAGCGCGACCATTTCGGCAGTCAGCCTATGCAATTGTGCGAAATCCAAGGCTTCAGAATGTTGCTCCATCAATGCGACAAAGCGCGACATATGCGTACCCTTCTGCTCGGCGGGCAGGTAAACCGTCATGGTCAGACGGGCAACGGTGGACTGGATGCCTTCTGCAGTTTGCAGGGTAATCGGAAAGCGCAGGTCTTTAATGCCGACCTGATTGATCGGCAGGTTGCGTAAATCTCTGCTGGATTGCACGTCTGCAATGGCGTTCATGCGTTGTTTGTCCTTAATATTCAGATAATTATTGAGATGTGTGTATTGTATGGCAGGCAGATGCCGTCTGAAAAAACGCTGTTGGCCGCCTGCCTGCAAATGCGAGATTATATCACTTGCTTTTGGCGGCTGCATTGATTGTTTCTATTTTCGGGATAGTGATAAAATCCCGACTTATTCATATCTTACAAGGCAGAAACAGATGAAATTCGCCACGAAAGCCATTCATTCCGGCTACGATTGCGACGAACACAACCGCGCGCTGATGCCGCCGATTTATCAAAACAGTATGTTTGCGCTGCACGAAATCGGCGAAAATGTGCCTTACCGCTACTCGCGCCTGAGCAACCCGACCCGTCAGATTTTAGAAGACACCGTTGCCGATTTGGAACACGGTGCGGCAGGTTTTGCGTTTTCCAGCGGTATGGCGGGAATTGATGCCGTATGGCGCACTTTCCTACGCCCGGGCGATACCATTGTCGCCGTCGCCGATATTTACGGCGGCGCGTATGACTTATTGGTCGATGTTTATCAAAAATGGGGAGTGAACGTTGTTTTTGCCGATTTGGGCAATCCCAATAATTTGGACGAATTGCTTAAAGCGCACAAGGTCAAACTGGTTTGGCTGGAAACGCCGTCCAATCCACTTTTACGCTTGGTAGACATCAAAGTCCTTGCCGCAAAAGCCAAAGCGGTCGGCGCACTGGTCGGCATCGACAATACTTTTGCCACGCCGTATCTGCAACAGCCCTTGGATATGGGTTGCGATTTTGTATTCCATTCCGCTACCAAATATTTGTGCGGCCATTCCGACGTATTGATGGGCGTAGTCGTTGCCAAAACTAAAGAGCTGGCGCAGCCTTTACACGACATGATGGTGCATACCGGCGCGATTGCAGGCCCGATGGACTGCTGGCTGGTGTTACGCGGTATCAAAACATTGGCCTTGCGCATGAATGCCCATTGCCAAAACGCACTCGAAATCGCGCGCCGTTTGGAAGCCCATCCTGCCATTGAAAAAGTGTTCTATCCCGGCCTGCCGTCGCACGAGCATTACGAACTGGCGAAAACACAAATGCCCAAAGGCATCGGCGGCGTGGTTACGGTTTATCTCAAAAACGACACGCGTGAAGCGGCTAATAGCGTGATTAAAAACATGAAACTGGTCAAAATGGCTTCCAGCCTCGGCGGCGTGGAAAGTTTGGTCAACCATTGCTATTCCCAATCCCACAGCGGCGTGCCGCATGATGTGAAAATGGAAATGGGCATCAAACTCGGCCTGCTGCGTTTCTCTATCGGCATTGAAGACGTAGATGATATTTGGAACGATATTTCTGCCGCACTGGATACGACTGTATAATCCACGCAAAATGCCGTCTGAAACCATAGTTTCAGACGGCATTTCAATATTGCGAATCAAATATCAACGCTTCAGCATCTTTGCCGCCTCAATGGCGTAATAGGTCAAAATCCCGTCCGCACCCGCACGTTTGAATGCCAGCAGGCTTTCCAAAACCACTTTGCCGCCGTCCAGCCATCCGTTGGCAACCGCCGCCTGCAGCATCGCATATTCGCCCGAAACCTGATAGGCATAAGTCGGTACGCCGAACTCGTCCTTCACGCGGCGGACAACGTCCAAATACGGCAAACCGGGCTTGACCATCACCATATCCGCACCTTCCTGAATGTCCAACGCCACTTCGTGCAACGCCTCATCGGTATTTGCCGGATCCATCTGGTAGGTTTTCTTGTCCGCCTTGCCCAAATTGCCCGAACTGCCCACCGCATCGCGGAACGGCCCGTAAAACGCCGAAGCATATTTGGCAGAATACGCCATAATCCGCGTGTGGATATGCCCGGCATCCTCCAACGCCTCGCGAATCGCACCAATACGCCCGTCCATCATATCGGAAGGGGCAACGACCTGCGCACCCGCTTCAGCGTGGCACAAAGCCTGCTTGACCAAAACCTCGACGGTTTCATCGTTCATCACATAACCGTTTTCGTCCGTCAGCCCGTCCTGACCGTGAACCGTATAAGGATCGAGCGCGACATCCGTCATAATGCCCAGTTCGGGAAATCTCTCGAGCAAGGCGCGGACGGCTGCCGGCACGAGTCCTTCGGGATTGTACGCCTCCTCCGCACGCTCGGTTTTGTTTGCCGTAACCACGGGAAAGAGTGCCAACATCGGAATACCGAGCTTCACCGCCTCCTCCGCCGTAAACAGCAGCCTGTCCAAACTCTGACGCTTCACACCCGGCATAGAAGGCACATCCTCCTCGCGCGCCGACCCCTCCAATACGAACACCGGATAAATCAAATCATCGGCGGTCAGCGTATGCTCGCGCATCAGGCGGCGTGAAAAATCATCCCTGCGCATACGGCGCATACGCGAAGCCGGAACATTGCGGTAAGGAAACTGCATAATCCCTCCAATCATCCTGTCAACAATTCAAATCATACAGAAGCCGCCGCAACTTGCAGACGGCATCGGGCGGTAATCAAAATCCGTTTTCACCGGAAAGGGTTTCGGCACGCCGGAATGCCGCGCCGGAGGACAGCGTCCCGCCCGTTAAAGAACAATAGCAAAACAACCGCTTCAGGCTGTCAGGCTTCGATATTCTTACGCCACAATACCAAAAGTTTTCCGATATGCTGAACCAGTTGCGCATCAACCGCCTCACATAAGGCATTGCAGATTTCGATGCGTTCGGCACGGTCGTCGCCGAATACGCGCACCTTAATCAACTCGTGCGCCGTCAGTGCTGCATCGGTTTCCTTGATGACCGCGTCCGTCAAACCCTGCTGACCGACCATCACAACAGGATGGAGATGGTGCGCGCGCGCTTTCAGTTCCAAAATTTCTTTGGTATTCAATTTGCTATCCGTCATTTTCCTACTGCTTGAATAAAAAGAATAATGCGGCATTGTACGCGATTTGGCACGGCAACGGCAAAATTAACGTACAATACGCGGTTTCATTCCGACCCGCGAACCACTATGGCTGTACGTTCCAAATCCTCAAAAGCGTGGCTGCACGAACACGTCAACGATCATTACGTCCATATGGCACAAAAAGACGGCTACCGCGCCCGTGCCGCATACAAACTTTTGGAAATCAACGAAAAAGACAAGCTGATCAAACCCGGCACGGTACTTGCCGACTTGGGCAGCGCACCGGGAAGCTGGTCGCAGGTTGCCGCCAAACTGACGGGGACTTCCGGAGCAGTTTTCGCCTTGGACATCCTGCCTATGGAAGCCATAGGGGGCGTGTCCTTCATTCAGGGCGACTTCCGCGAGAACGACGTACTGGCACAATTTGAAACCTTGTTGGACAACCGCCCGCTCGACCTTGTAATTTGCGATATGGCACCCAATATGTCGGGCAATGCCGTAAGCGATCAGGCACGCAGCTTTTATCTGTGCGAACTGGCTTTGGACTTCGCCTCGCAACACCTGAAAACCGGAGGCAGCTTTTTGGTCAAAGTCTTTCAGGGTGCAGGCTATCAGGAATATATGGCAGCCATGCGCGAAATTTTCGGCACGGTGCAGACGCGCAAACCCGAAGCCTCGCGCAATCGCTCCAGTGAGATTTATTTATTGGGCAAAAATAAACGCTGACAATACAGACGGCGTGTTTTACAATCATTTCCGTTTTACACCTCAATTATGGAGCCTTGCTAAGTGGGGAACACCTTTAAATCAATCCTTGTCTGGGTCGCCTTGGGTATCGGTCTGATGGCTGCGTTCAACGCTTTAGACGGTAAAAAAGAAGACAACGGACAAATCGAATATTCTCAGTTCATCCAACAGGTCAACAACGGCGAAGTATCCGGCGTCAACATCGAAGGATCCGTCGTCAGCGGTTACCTGATTAAAGGCGAGCGCACCGACAAAAGCACCTTCTTTACCAACGCGCCTTTGGACGACAACCTAATCAAAACGCTTTTAGACAAAAACGTCCGCGTAAAAGTAACGCCGGAAGAAAAACCGAGCGCGCTGACTGCCCTGTTTTACAGCCTGCTGCCCGTCCTGCTGCTGATTGGCGCATGGTTCTACTTTATGCGTATGCAGACGGGCGGCGGCGGAAAAGGCGGCGCATTCTCCTTCGGCAAAAGCCGCGCCCGCCTGCTGGACAAAGATGCCAATAAAGTGACCTTTGCCGATGTCGCCGGCTGCGACGAAGCCAAAGAAGAAGTGCAGGAAATCGTCGATTACCTGAAAGCCCCGAACCGCTATCAAAGCTTGGGCGGGCGCGTACCGCGCGGCATCCTGCTGGCGGGCAGCCCGGGTACGGGTAAAACCCTGCTGGCAAAAGCCATTGCAGGCGAAGCCGGCGTGCCGTTCTTCAGTATCTCCGGTTCCGATTTTGTCGAAATGTTTGTCGGTGTCGGCGCGAGCCGCGTCCGCGATATGTTCGAGCAGGCGAAGAAAAACGCCCCCTGTATCATCTTTATTGATGAAATCGACGCAGTAGGCCGCCAACGCGGCGCAGGATTGGGCGGCGGCAACGACGAGCGCGAGCAAACATTAAACCAATTATTGGTTGAAATGGACGGTTTTGAGAGCAACCAAACCGTCATCGTCATTGCGGCAACCAACCGCCCCGACGTACTCGACCCCGCGCTGCAACGCCCCGGCCGTTTCGACCGCCAAGTCGTCGTCCCCCTGCCGGACATCCGGGGGCGCGAACAGATTTTGAACGTCCATTCTAAAAAAGTGCCTTTGGACGAATCCGTGGATTTATTGTCCCTCGCGCGCGGCACGCCGGGCTTTTCCGGTGCGGACTTGGCGAACTTGGTCAACGAAGCCGCCCTGTTTGCCGGCCGCCGCAACAAAGTCAAAGTCGATCAGAGCGATTTTGAAGATGCCAAAGACAAAATCTATATGGGTCCGGAACGCCGCAGTATGGTGATGCACGAAGACGAAAAACGTGCGACGGCGTATCATGAGTCCGGACACGCGATTGTTGCCGAAAGCCTGCCCTTTACCGACCCCGTCCACAAAGTAACCATTATGCCGCGCGGACGCGCACTGGGCCTGACTTGGCAGCTTCCGGAGCGCGACCGCATCAGTATGTATAAAGATCAGTTGTTGAGCCAACTCTCCATCCTGTTCGGCGGACGGATTGCCGAAGACATCTTCGTCGGACGCATCTCCACCGGCGCATCAAACGACTTTGAACGCGCAACCCAAATGGCGCGCGAAATGGTGACGCGCTACGGTATGAGCGACAAAATGGGCGTGATGGTTTATGCGGAAAACGAAGGCGAAGTCTTCTTGGGACGCAGCGTAACCCGTTCGCAAAATATTTCCGAGAAAACCCAGCAGGACATCGATGCGGAAATCCGCCGGATTCTGGACGAGCAGTATCAGGTTGCCTACAAAATCCTCGATGAAAACCGCGACAAGATGGAAACGATGTGCAAAGCCCTGATGGAATGGGAAACCATCGACCGCGATCAAGTGCTGGAAATTATGGCGGGCAAACAACCCAGTCCGCCCAAGGATTACAGCCACAACCTGCGCGAGAATGCGGATGCGGCGGAAGATAACGCGCCGCACGCTCCGGCTCGGGAAAAAACCGGAGCACCTGCCCCGGCAGACACCGCTTCGACAAAGTCCGGGCAGCAGCCTGAAAACAAGGCTTAACTCCCCGAACAAACGGCAGCCCGCAAGCTGCCGTTTTCCCATCCCGTTTTCAGACGGCATTTTCCGCCCAATGCCGTCTGAAACGCCAAAGCCGTATCGGTTTTTGCGAATCTGCGATATGGCGGTTTAAATTGAAATCAGAACGGGGCAAGGCTATACCGGTTTAAAATTAAACCGCTATAATACCGCCCTTCGAATACACGACCGCATTGGTGATGCCCGTGAAAAAAGTTGAAAAAAACATCTTGGTGCTGCACAGCGCGGACAAAATGTTCGAGCTGGTCGACAAGGTTGAGGATTACCCGAACTTTCTACCGTGGTACAGCAAAACCGAGGTCATCGGGCGCAACGACAACGAACTGAAGGCGCGGCTGTTTATGGACTATATGCACGTTCGCCAATCATTCGCCACGCACAACCGCAACATCCCCGGCAGGGAAATCCGTATGGAACTGCTCGAAGGCCCGTTCAAAACCTTGCGTGGAACGTGGAAATTCATCGATTTGGGCGACGATATGTGCAAAATCGAATTCAATTTGGAATACGATTTTTCCAATGCCGTTTTGTCTGCCTTAATTTCCCCCGTATTCAACCACCTTTCCGCCACGCTGGTCGAGGCGTTCGTTAAAGAGGCGGATCGCCGTTATGCTTGAAATTGAGATTGTGTACGGTCTGCCCGACCGGCAGGTTTTGAAAACGATGCAGCTTGCCGAGGGAACAACCGTCCGCGCCGCCGCACTGCAAAGCGGTTTGGACGGCATATTTGAAGATTTAAACCTGCATTCCGCGCCTTTGGGCATTTTCGGCAAAGCCGTCAAAGACGATACGCCGCTGCGCGACGGCGACCGCATCGAAGTGTACCGCCCGCTGTTGATCGACCCCAAAGAAGCGCGCCGCAAACGCGTTCAAAATCAAGAAGAATAACCATGCCGTCTGAAGTCTTCAGACGGCATTCGACAGAAACACGGAAAATATCATGTCAAACACAATCAAAATGGTTGTCGGCTTGGGCAACCCGGGCAAAGAATACGAACAGACCCGCCACAATGCGGGTTTTTGGTTCCTCGACGAACTGGCTTGGAAGTGGAAGGCTTTGTTTAAAGAAGAAAAAAAATTCTTCGGCGAAGTTGCCCGCGCCACCCTGCCCGACGGCGATGTTTGGCTGCTCAAACCGGCCACGTTCATGAACCGTTCCGGACAGGCGGTTGCCGCGCTTGCACAGTTTTATAAAATCAAACCCGAAGAAATCCTCGTCGTCCACGACGAACTCGACATCCCTTGCGGACGGATCAAATTCAAACTCGGCGGCGGAAACGGCGGACACAATGGGTTGAAAGACATTCAGGCACGGCTCGGTACGGCCGACTATTACCGCCTGCGCCTCGGTATCGACCACCCGGGCGACCGCAACCTCGTCGTCGGCTATGTCCTGAACAAACCCAGTGCGGAACACCGCCAACAGATTGACGATGCCATCGCCAAATCCCTGCAGGCCATACCCGACATCATTTCCGGCAAATGGGAAGAAGCAACACGTTTCCTGCACAGCAAATGACCCTATGCCGTCTGAAGCCCCTTCAGACGGCATTCCCGCCATCAGCGAGAACCCGCACTATGTCCAAACTCAACCGGCTCATCCAAACCGAATCCGTTGCCGTCATTGAAGAAACTTTAAATTTCCTGCTGTACGAATGCAGCATCGACGACGCACCGTCTGCCGAAGAAGTGGCACAATGGCGCGATATGCTGGCCGCACGCGGCGGAAAATTCCTGCGCCTGTCCAAAATCTGCCAAACGTGGCTGGACGAGGAGGCAGCATGAAGCTGCCGCGCAACCGCTTTGCCCTGCTTTCGGCATTGTGGTTTGCCGGCGGCATCTATGCGCTGCTCAAACCCGCCGAAACCGCGCCGCCGCCTTTTCCGCATTTTGACAAAGTGGCGCACCTCGCCCTGTTTTTCGCACAAATCTGGCTTCTGACCAAAGCATTCAGAACCGGAAAACTTCCCATCCCCTACCGCAGCCTGATTGCGTTCGCCTTCTGTTTTGCCGTAGTCAGCGAATGCGCTCAGGCATGGTTTACCGCAACGAGAACCGGCAGTTTGGGCGATGTCCTTGCCGATATGGCGGGTACGGTTCTCGCACTCTTTGCCGCCCGCGCCGCCTGCCGCCCGGACTGAATCGGTTTATTTCTCCCAAACAGGATGAATCCCCTCGATGCATCCTGTTTTTCTCCTTACATATCAATCCCATCTCATAAACAAAACCGACAAATCGTTTACAATATATTTACACTACATCGGATTACAAATATACTCGAACCAGTTGCAGAACCGGCGGTTTCGCAGACCGTTTCGAATTGCACGACACAAAAGAAAAACCGATTTTGTTGCCTTAAAGGAGCATTCATGAACCTGCATGCAAAGGACAAAACCCAGCATCCCGAAAACGTCGAGCTGCTCAGTGCGCAGAAGCCGATTACCGACTTTAAGGGTCTGCTGACCACCATCATTTCCGCCGTCGTCTGTTTCGGCATTTACCACATCCTGCCTTACAGTCCCGATGCCAATAAAGGTATCGCGCTGCTGATTTTCGTTGCCGCACTTTGGTTTACCGAAGCCGTCCACATTACCGTAACCGCACTGATGGTGCCGATTCTCGCCGTCGTACTCGGTTTCCCCGACATGGACATCAAAAAGGCAATGGCAGGTTTCGCCGATCCGACAATTTATATCTTCTTCGGCGGTTTCGCACTCGCCACCGCCCTGCATATGCAGCGTCTCGACCGCAAAATCGCCGTCAGCCTGCTGCGCCTGTCGCGCGGCAATATGAAAGTGGCGGTTTTGATGTTGTTCCTCGTTACCGCCTTTCTGTCCATGTGGATCAGCAATACCGCCACCGCCGCGATGATGCTGCCTTTGGCAATGGGTATGATGAGCCACCTCGACCAGGAAAAAGAACGCAAAACCTATGTCTTTGTTTTGCTCGGCATCGCCTACTGCGCCAGTATCGGCGGCTTGGGAACAGTCGTCGGTTCGCCGCCGAACATGATTGCCGCCAAAGCCCTGAATCTTGATTTCGTCAGCTGGATGAAACTCGGTCTGCCCATGATGCTGTTGATTCTGCCGCTGATGCTGTTCTCCATGTACGTCATCCTTAAGCCCAACCTGAACGAACGCGTGGAAGTCAAAGCCGAATCGATTCCGTGGACTTTGCACCGCGTTATCGCATTGCTGATTTTCCTTGCCGCTGCCGTCTCTTGGGTATTCAGTGCCAAAATCAAAGCCGCATTCGGTATTTCCAACCCCGATACCGTTATCGCCCTGATTGCCGCCGTTGCCGTCGTCGTATTCGGCGTGGCGCAATGGAAGGAAGTCGCCCGCAACACCGACTGGGGCGTATTGATGCTCTTCGGCGGCGGTATCAGCCTGAGTGCGCTGCTGCAATCTTCCGGCGCATCTGAAGCACTGGGTCAGCAAGTTGCTTCCACGTTCTCCCATTCTCCCGCATTGCTGGTGATTTTCGTGGTTGCCGCCTTCATCATCTTCCTGACCGAGTTCACCAGTAACACGGCTTCTGCCGCCCTGCTTGTGCCTATTTTCGCCAGTATCGCCGCGCAAATGGGGCTGCCCGAACAAGTCTTGGTATTCGTCATCGGTGTCGGCGCATCTTGTGCCTTTATGCTGCCGGTTGCCACACCGCCTAACGCGATTGTGTTCGGCACGGGCTTAATCAGGCAACGCGAAATGATGAATGTCGGCATACTGCTGAACATCCTCTGTATCGCGCTGGTTTCGCTGTGGGCATACTTCTTCCTGATGTAAATCCGATTCCCTAAAACGATGCCGTCTGACATAATCCGTTCAGACGGCATTGGATTTTCCGCAAGCCTCCCAATTTTGCCTGTGATTTTCAACGAAAGGAAATATATGATTATCCTGCACACCAACAAAGGCGACATCAAAATCGAACTCGATTTCGACAAAGCCCCCGTTACCGCCAAAAACTTTGAACAATACGTCAAAGATGGCTTCTACGACGGCGTAATCTTCCACCGCGTCATCAAAGGCTTCATGATTCAAGGCGGCGGCATGGATGAAAACATGAACGAAAAAGAAACGCGCGATCCGATTCAAAACGAAGCGTCCAACGGCCTGCCCAACGATAAATACACCATCGCCATGGCACGCACTTCCGACCCCCATTCCGCCAGTGCGCAATTCTTCATCAACACTGCCGACAATGCCTTCCTCAACCACCGCTCCAAAGAAATGTACGGCAGAACCGTCGTACAAGACTGGGGTTACGCCGTATTCGGCAAGGTAGTCGACGGTTTTGACGCTGTCGACGCCATCGAAGGCGTATCCACCAAACGCCACGGCTACCATGACGACGTACCGACCGAACCTGTCATCATCATTAAAGCCGAAGCGGTATAAACCGGCAATCCGAAAGCAGCCTGCACAAAGGCTGCTTTTTTTGTTTCAGGCGGCATAAAATCCAAGCACATATGCCGTCTGAACACCTCCCGCAGGCCTTCGGACAATGTTGCAACGTGTTAAAATAGCCTCCTTTCCTGAAACCACAACAAGGAAACCATCATGGCAAATATTGCCCGCGACATCTTCAAAGCCTACGACATCCGAGGCATTGTCGATAAAACCCTGACCAACGAAGCCGCCTATCTCATCGGCAAAGCCATCGCCACCAGAGCCGCCGAAAAAGGTATTACCCGCATCGCACTCGGACGCGACGGCCGTTTGAGCGGCCCCGGCCTGATGGCACAAATCCAACGCGGTTTTACCGACAGCGGCATCGACGTCCTCAACGTCGGCATGGTTGCCACGCCCATGCTGTATTTCGCCGCCATCAACGAATGCGGCGGCAGCGGCGTGATGATTACCGGCAGCCACAATCCGCCTGATTACAACGGTTTCAAAATGATGCTCGGCGGCGACACGCTCGCAGGCGAAGCCATTCAAGAACTTTTAGCTATTGTTGAGAAAGACGGCTTTGTTGCCACCGACAAACAAGGCAACGTAACCGAAAAAGACATCTCCGACGAATACCACAACCACATCGTCGGCCACATCAAACTCAAACGCCCCATGAAAATCGCTATCGACGCAGGCAACGGTGTCGGCGGCGCATTTGCAGGCAAACTCTACAAAGGTTTGGGCAATGAAGTGACCGAACTTTTCTGCGAAGTGGACGGCAATTTCCCTAATCACCACCCTGATCCTTCCAAACCCAAAAACCTGCAAGATTTGATTGACGCACTGAAAAACAGCGATGCCGAAATCGGCTTGGCATTTGACGGCGATGCCGACCGCTTGGGCGTGGTCACCAAAGACGGCAACATCATCTATCCAGACCGCCAATTAATGCTTTTCGCGCAAGACGTGTTGAGCCGCAATCCTAAAGCCAAAGTGATTTTCGACGTCAAATCCACCCGTCTGCTCGCGCCTTGGATTAAAGAACACGGCGGCGAACCTGTGATGGAAAAAACCGGCCACAGCTTCATCAAATCCACCATGAAAAAAACCGGCGCACTGGTTGCCGGCGAAATGAGCGGTCACGTTTTCTTTAAAGAACGCTGGTTCGGCTTCGACGACGGCATGTATGCCGGTGCACGCCTCTTGGAAATCCTGTCTGCCTTCGACAATCCGTCCGAAGTGTTGAACAAGCTGCCGCAAAGCATTTCCACCCCCGAACTCAACATCAACCTGCCGGAAGGCAGCAACGGCCACAAAGTGATTGAAGAGTTGGCTGCCCATGCCAAGTTTGAAGGTGCGACCGAAATCATCACCATCGACGGCTTGCGCGTTGAATTCCCTGACGGCTTCGGCCTGATGCGTGCTTCCAATACCACGCCGATTCTGGTGTTGCGTTTTGAAGCGGATACGCAAGAAGCGATTGAGCGTATTCAAAACCAATTCAAAGCAGTCATTGAAAGCAATCCGAATCTAATCTGGCCTCTGTAAAAATAGAAAAAATGCCGTCTGAAAGTTTCAGACGGTATTTTTCACACATGGTTAATCAAATCTTGGCAGATTGGATTTGGCTTAAAAATCTCCGCGTCCGTTCGTGTTTGGGGTGGTCAAACAATTCTTTCGGGCTGCCCTGCTCTACGATAACGCCGCCGTCCATCACGACGACGGTCGTGGCAACTTCCAGCGCGAACTTGATTTCGTGGGTCACGACGACCATCGTCCAACCTTCCCGCGCCAATTCCTTCATAGCGTTCAACACGTCTTGCACCAACTCGGGGTCGAGTGCGGAAGTCGGTTCGTCAAACAGCATCAGCTCGGGCTGAATCGCCAATGCGCGGGCGATGCCGACGCGCTGTTGCTGACCGCCGGAAAGCTGGTAGGGATAAAGGTCAACCTTGTCGCCCAAACCGACTTTTTCAAGCAATTTCAAAGCTTCTTCGCGCGCTTGGGCGGCAGGTTTGCCTTGTACGGCAACCGGTCCTTCCATCACGTTTTCCAACGCAGTTTTGTGCGGAAAGAGGTTGTATTGTTGGAACACCATGCCGGACTTGCGGCGCAGTGCCAAAATATCGTGTTTGCTTGGTTTTTTGGCAAAATCGATGCTTAATGGCTGCTCGTTGTCAAACTCGATCTGACCTTGTTCAGGCATTTCCAGCGCGTTTAAACAGCGCAGAAACGTCGTTTTGCCCGAGCCGGAAGGCCCGAGGATGACGACCACCTGCCCTTTGCCCACATCCAAATCGATGCCGCGCAAAATGGTGTTTTCGCCGAAGGTCTTATGGATATTGCGGATTTTAATCATGACAACTCCTTATTTGGCGACATAACGGTCGAAACGTTTTTCCAAACGCGCCTGAATCAGGAACAGCACTTTGCAGAAACACCAATAAACCAATGCGGCTTCGATATAAACCGGCAAAAAGTCGTAAGTGCGGTTTGCCGTCTCTTGGGCGACACGGAAAAGCTCCGTTACCGTTACCACTGCGGCGAGCGAGGTGTTTTTGAACAAGCCGATAAACTCGTTGCTCAAAGGCGGCACGGCAACGCGGAATGCCTGTGGCGCGACAATACGGCGGAAAGTCTGCATATAGGTCATGCCGATGGAGAAACCTGCTTCCCATTGGCCTTTCGGCACGGACAAAATCGCTGCGCGTATGGTTTCGGAAGCGTATGCGCCGACATTGAGCGAAAAGCCGATGATGGCGGCAGGAATCGGATCGATATAGATGCCGACGGATGGCAGTCCGTAAAACACAATCACAAGCTGAACCAACAGCGGCGTACCGCGAATGACGGAAATATAAAATTCCACCAATTTCAGCAGGATTTTCCGCACGATGCCGCCGGCGGGCATAATCCGCACCAAAGCCACGGCTACCGCAATCATCATACCGATAACGAAAGAAGCGATCGCTAAAGGCAAAGATACTGCGAAGCCGGCTTTGACCATAGGCCAAAACGCGCTGACAATCATATCGGCGCGTGTTTCCGTCATAAACGGCAGCGAAGCAAGGAAATTATTGAACACTGATGTCTTTTCCGAAGAATTGTTCGCCCAGTTTTTTCAACGTGCCGTCGGCTTTCAGCTCGTTGATTGCCGTACTGAATTTCGCCACGGCTTCGTCATTGCCCTTATTGACAATCAGGCCGGAACCGACTTTTTCATCCGCAGGCGCGGACCAAACAATTTTCACGCCGGCATTTGGGTTTTTCTTCAGGTAATCCAATACCGCCAATTCGTCGTTCAGGGTTGCATCGGCACGTTTTTGTTCAATCAGGGTCAGCGATTGCGCCAAACCATCAACAGCCACCAAATCTGCGCCTGCAGCTTTGGCTTTTTCGCCGTAGTTGCTGGTCAGGGATTGTGCAGTTTTCACGCCTTTGATGTCGGCTATGGATTTGATGTTGCTGTCTTTACGGGCAACCAAAACCGCACCGCTCCAGCTGTAAGGATCGGATTTGTCGAATGTCGCTTGGCGTTCGGGGCTGGTCAGACCGACTTGGTTGGCCACCACGTCGAAACGCCCCGCCTTCAAACCCGCCATCATCGAATCCCATTGCGTTTCTTTAAACTCGACTTTCACGCCCAGTTTTTCCGCCACGGCGCGGGTTACTTCCACATCGTAACCGGTCAGTTTGCCGTCCTTGTCGTGGTAGGTAAACGGTGCGTAAGTGCCTTCCGTGCCGACGGTAACCGTGCCTTTATTGTTGATGCGCTCGATTAAAGAACCGGAAACTGCCGATTGTGCAGGCGCGGAAGATGCTCCGCTGCCGCCTTCCGAACCGCCGCAGGCCGCCAAAACCAATGCGGCAATGCCGCCGAGTACGAATTTTTTCAACATCATCCTCTCCTGTAAAAAGTGTGCAAGTGCGGCATTCTAAGTGAAATTGCGGCAAACACAAAGAATACTTTTTTATATGGCTATTCCAAACCGGAATGGAAAAGATATGCCGAAGCCGCCGGAAGCGGGAATAAAGGCGACGGGCGGCACGAAACCAAAAAGCAGCATCAGGTACGCAAACGGCGGATTCACGCACGCTGTTCCGGCAAAAATCCGCCTGCCGATTCGGTGCTATAATCCACCCGAAACAGATGACACCAAAAAGGAACATCATGAACACACCCCAATCCGCCATCATTCCCGACCACGCCCAAGCCGGCATCTTTATCGAAGCCGACTTCGCCGCCAACCGCCTCAACGATATTAAAGCCGCCTGCCGCGCTTCGCTCGACGCGTTATCCGCCTTGAAAGCCCGCTTTCCGGACGATATTTTGGGTCTGACCATCGCCTTCGGCAGCGAAGCCTGGGCAACATTCGGACACACGGACGAAGGCAGTGAAATCAAACCCTTCCCCGAAATGGGTAACGGGCTTGCACCATCCACGCAGCACGATATGTACATCCACATCCAATCCTTCCGCCAAAACGCCGCCTACGCGCTTGCGCAATCCGTTTTGGGCGCATTCGGAGACAGCATATGCGTCGCCTCCGAAGAACACGGTTTGCGTCTGTATCAGGATCGCGGGCTGGACGGTTTCGTCGACGGCACGGAAAACCCGCAGGGCGATGAAAAAATCCGCGAAGTCGCCATCATCCCCGAAGGAAAACCCGATGCAGGCGGCAGCTATGTCCTGCTGCAAAAATACCTGCACGATTTGAAAAAATGGGATGCCGTCCCCGTCGCCGAACAGGAGGCCTCGGTCGGACGCAGCAAGGAAACCGACGACGAATTCAGCCGCGATGTCCGCCTGCCCGATTCGCACCTCGGCCGCGTCAACCTGAAAGAAAACGGCATTGGTCTGAAAATCGTCCGCCGCAGCCTGCCCTTCGGCAAAATCAGCGGCGAACACGGTTTGATGTTTACCGCATACTGCCGCACGCTGCACAATATCGAAGCGCAATTATTGAGTATGTTCGGCGATACGGACGGCAAAACCGACCTGCTGCTCCGGCATCTCTCCGCCGCCGTTTCGGGCGGATACTACTACGCGCCGTCTGTAGAACGCCTGCAAAACCTCTAAGCCGGACGATGCCGTCTGAAACCCTTTTTCAGACGGCATTTCCCGTTTTACCGTCCAACCGTTTCCCGAGCGCGCACTATGTCTGCAAGCATCCAAGCATTCGACCCGCTAACCGTCCCCATTTCCGGCACCAACCTGATTGAGGCCTCTGCCGGCACCGGCAAAACCTACGGCATTGCCGCCCTGTTTACACGTTTGATCGTATTAGAACAAAAAAGCGTCGAGCGCGTATTGGTCGTTACCTTCACCAAAGCCGCCACCGCCGAGCTGAAAACACGCCTGCGCGCGCGTTTGGACGATGTGTTACAAGTTTTAGAAAGCAAAGAAATTGCCAAACTTGGAGACGACACGCTTTCAGACGGCATTGCCGCCTATTGTGCGGAACACCACAAAGGCGACACCTTCCTGCCCGCACTCTTAAAACAGGCTTTGCAAAAAGAAAGCCGGACGCGTCTGATTGTCCGCCTCAAAGCCGCCATCGGGCAATTCGACAACGCCGCCATCTACACCATCCACGGATTCTGCCAGCGCATCCTGCGCGACTACGCGTTTTTGTGCCAAGCACCGTTCGATGTCGAACTGACCGAAGAAGACGGCGACCGCCTGCTTGTCCCGGCGCAAGATTTTTGGCGCGAACGCGTCAGCAACGACCCCCAGCTTGCCGCATTGGCGTTTAAACGCAAGGCTGTGCCGCAAACCGTCCTTGCCCAAATCCGCGCCTACCTGTCCCGCCCGTACCTGAGTTTCCGCCTTCCGCAGGCGGATTTGCCGCAAGCCCGGGACGCCGCTTTGGAAAGCTGGCAAAACATTTGCGGAAATCTGGCTGAATTAAAAGAAACGTTTTGGCGCATCCACCCCCTTTTAAACGGCAATTCGTATCGGAAAAACAGTTTTGCCGAACTGTTTGACGCGTTGGAACAAAAAGCCCTGTCGCCGGATTTGCCCTTTTTGGAGGCGAAGCTGCACGAACGGCTCTTGAAACTCTCGTCCGACAAACTCGAAGCCGGACTGAAAAAAGGCAAAACGCCCGATGCGGCAGTATTTGCCGAATTGCAGAAACTGGCAGACTTCGGGCGCGATTTGAACGCACTCGAAGAAGCGGAAGAAGCAACAATAATCCGGCTGCAACTGGATTTAATCGGATACCTCAACCGCAGCCTTGCCGAGATGAAAAAATCGCGCCGCGAACGCGGTTTCGACGACCTGCTGCTTGATGTCCACACCGCGCTGACCGACAATCCACACGCCGAAACCCTCGCCCGCGCCGTTGCCGAAAACTGGGAAACCGCGCTGATTGATGAATTCCAAGACACCGACCCGCTGCAATACGAAATCTTCCAAAAAATCTTCATCGCCCAAAACCGCCCACTGTTTCTGGTCGGCGATCCCAAACAGGCGATTTACAGCTTTCGCGGAGCGGACATTTACGCCTACCTTCAGGCGGCGGAAGACGCGCGGCACCGCTACACGCTCGCCACCAACTACCGCAGCCACGCCGCGCTTATCGGCAGCATAGGCGCGCTGTTCCGTCTCAAAGAACACCCGTTCGTTTTGGAAAACATCGGCTATTCGGAAGTCGGTGCGGCGCGTGCCGAAAGCAGGTTGTCCCCCGAACGTCCTGCCGTACAGGTTCGTTGGCTGCACGAAAACGACAATGAAAAAACCAACAAAGACGTTTTGCGCCGCCGTGCCGCCGACTATTGCGCCGACGAAATCGCCCACGCGCTCAACGAAGCCGCCGGAGGCCGTCTGAATTTCAAAGGCTGCCCGCTGCAGTCGGGCGATATTGCCGTGCTGGTCCGCACGCACAATGAAGCGGTGATGGTTTCCGCCGCCCTGAAAAAACGGCAGGTGCAAAGCGTCCTGCTTTCGCGCGAATCCGTGTTCACCTCGCCTGAAGCCGCCGCCCTATCCGCACTCATCGGCTTTTGGCTCGAACCGCGCCGCACCGGAACGCTGCGCTTTGTCCTGACAAGCAGCATATTCGGTTATGACGCGCAGCAATTGCACGACTTCAACCAAAACGAAAGCGAGATTTTGCATTGGGCGGAATCTGCCCGAACCGCACTCGACAACTGGAATCAATACGGCATTTTTGCCGCCATGCAGCAGTTTTCCCACGAACACGGCATCGAAACATGCCTTTTGAAGCGGCAGAACGAACGCAGCCTGACCAACTATTTCCAACTACTCGAACTGCTTGCTGCCGAAGACGCGCAAAACCGCAACCCCGCCGCCTTGCACAAGTGGCTGAGCGACCAAATCAGCCTTGCCGAAAACAACAGCAACGACAACCGCGCCATCCGTCTGGAAAGCGACGAAGATTTGGTCAAAATCGTTACCATGCACGCCTCGAAAGGTTTGCAGTATCCGCTGGTATACTGCCCGTTTGCGTGGGACGCGCAAGATACCGGGCCGTCCGACTGGCAAATCCTCCACCAAAGCGCAAACCGAACCGAACTGTTGGCAAAGGCCCAACTGTCGGAAGACGAACAGAAGCAACATGCCGACGAAGAAATGGCGGAACGCCTGCGCCTGCTTTATGTCGCGCTGACGCGTGCCGAGGAACAGCTCAACATCTACGCCGCCTATTCTTCCGATACCGCCGACAACCCCCTTGCCTACCTAATCGAAGGCTTGCCGCAAGACAACCGCGAAACCGTCCGCCGTGCCTATGCGTGTGAAAAAGACGGCATCGCGATGCTCAAACGCAACTGGCGGCGCGTGGCGGACAACGCCCCTTCCGGCACAAATTTCGCCTTCACAGAAGATGCGCCGCCTCCTGCCGTATATTGCGGCAATGCCGGTCAAACCGCCGAATTTGCCGCAAACAGCATCCCCGATCGCGGATTCCGCCTCATCCGGCACACCAGCTTTACCGCATTAAGCCGCCATACCCAAACGCTTGACGGCGGGGAAGAAGATGTGCAGCCTTCCCTAGACCCTGCAGAAACGGCAGAGTCAACCATGCCGTCTGAAACACCGTCGGATTCAGACGGCATGACGATACACAACTTTCCGAAAGGCACGCATGCCGGGCTGTGCCTGCACGAAATTCTGGAACACTTCCCATTCGACCGTCCTGCCGCCGGACAGGAAATACCCATTGCCGACACGCTGAAGAAATACGGGTTTGAAGAAACATGGCTGCCCGCCGTTGCCGAAATGGTGGAAGCCTGCCGGAAAACGCCGCTGACGGGAACATACAGCCTATCCGACATTCCGCCCGAGTACCGCTGCCCCGAAATGGGCTTTACGCTCTTTACCGAAGACTTCAGCCTCAAACGGCTGCGCGACTGGTTTGCCCGCGACGATATCCGATTGCCCGAAGTCTGCCGTGCCGCCGCCGAAACGCTAGACTTCCACACCGTCAACGGCTTTTTAAACGGCTTTGTCGATATGATCTGCCAAGACCCCGACGGCAATATCTGCGTCATCGACTACAAATCAAACCACCTCGGCACGGATGCATCCGCCTACACGCGGCAGGCGATGGACGAAGCCGTCGCGCACCACCACTATTACCTTCAGGCACTGATTTACGCCGTTGCCGCCATGCGCTACTTCAAACTGCGCGGACAACCGCCCGCCGCCGTTTCCGTCCGCTACCTGTTTTTGCGCGGATTGGATGGCAAAGGCGGCGGCGTTTGGCGTTGGGACATAGATGCCGCCGCTTTGGAACAGATAAAATAACTTCCCGTCCCTTAAGACGACAACCGCAGGAGAACCCTATGAATATCAAACACCTGATTACCGCCGCGCTCATTGCCTCAGCCGCCTTTGCCGCGCAGGCAGCCCCGCAAAAACCCGTATCCGCCGCCCAAACCGCACAACATGCAGCCGTTTGGATTGATGTCCGTTCCGAACAGGAATTTAGCGAAGGGCATTTGCACAACGCGATCAACATCCCCGTCGACCAAATCGTCCGCCGCATACACGAAGCCGCACCCGACAAAGACACGCCGGTCAACCTCTACTGCCGCAGCGGACGGCGTGCCGAAGCCGCCCTTCAAGAACTGAAAAAAGCAGGCTATACGAAGGTTGTCAATCACGGCGGTTATGAAGACCTGCTCAAAAAAGGGATGAAATAACACCATGCCGTCTGAAAGGCTTCCTTCTTTTCAGACGGCATTTATTTTGAAAGCACACAATGAAACGTATATTTTCCCTGACAGCCGCCGCCGTATTCGCCCTCTCAACCGCTTCGGCACACCCTGCCGGTGAACCGCAAACCCAAAACGAAACCGCCATGACCACGCATACCCTCACCTCAAAATACAGTTTTGACGAAACCGTCAGCCGCCTTGAAACCGCCATAAAAAGCAAAGGGATGAACATTTTTGCCGTCATCGACCATCAGGAAGCCGCCCGCCGAAACGGCTTAACGATGCAGCCGGCAAAAGTCATCATCTTCGGCACGCCCAAAGCCGGTACGCCGCTGATGGTCAAAGACCCCGCCTTTGCCCTGCAACTGCCACTGCGCGTCCTCGTTACCGAAACAGACGGCAAAGTACGCGCCGTCTATACCGATACGCACGCCCTGATTGCCGGCAGCCGCATCGGTTTTGACGAAGTGGCAAACACTTTGGCAAACGCTGAAAAACTGATACAAAAAACCGTAGGCGAATAAGCCCGTCGCCGGCATATGGCGGATGGAAATCAAATGCACACGCCCCTCATTCCCACGAAGTCGGGAATCCAATCGGTTGGATTGCCGTGATTTTCAATCATTGCCAAAACGGACGATTCCGGATTCCCGCCTTCGCGGGGATGACGGGCGTGTGTGTTTTTGCCATATCACAGGCAACTTTGCCGCAAATCTTATCTGTCGCCGGTATGCCTTCTTGTTTCAATCCGCCACAAACCAAATGCCGTCTGAAACCCGATTTCAGACGGCATTTCCGTTTATTCCCTGCTGTCGCGGCAAATATCGATGGCTTCCTGCAAACTCGAAACGCCATATATTTTCAGGTTCGGAAACTCTTTGACGTTGCGCGGCATATTGGCTTTGGGGACGATGGCGCGTTTGAAGCCGAGTTTTTCCGCTTCTTTGAGCCGCTCTTGTCCGCGTGCAACGGGGCGGACTTCGCCGCTCAAACCGATTTCGCCAAATGCGACCATTTTTTCGGGCAGCGGACGGTTGCGGAAGCTGGAAAGCATCGCGAGGATGACCGCCAAATCCGCCGCCGGTTCGCCGATTTTGACGCCGCCGACGGCATTGAGGAACACGTCTTGGTCGAAACAGGCGATGCCGCCGTGACGGTTGAGGACGGCAAGCAGCATGGCGAGGCGATTTTGTTCGAGACCGACGGTGAGGCGTTTGGGGGTGAAGCCGTGCGCGTCATCGACCAACGCCTGAATTTCGACCAAAAGCGGGCGGCTGCCTTCCTGCGTAACCAAAACACACGAACCGGGCGTATCGTCGCGGTAGCTGGCGAGGAAGATGGCGGACGGGTTGGACACGCCTTTCAAACCGTTTTCAGTCATGGCGAATACGCCCAGTTCGTTTGCCGCGCCGAAACGGTTTTTGATGGCGCGTATCATGCGGTAGTTGGAATGTTGGTCGCCCTCGAAATACAGCACGGTATCAACCATGTGCTCCAGTACGCGCGGGCCGGCAATCGCGCCGTCTTTGGTGACGTGTCCGACCAATATCATGGCGATACCCATTTGTTTTGCCATGCGCGTCAGTTGGGCGGCACACTCGCGCACCTGCGACACGGAGCCGGGGGCGGAAGTGATTTGGTCGGAATACATGGTTTGGATGGAGTCGATGACGACGACTTCGGGCTGATGCTGTTTCAAGGCCGTCTGAATGGCTTCCATGCGGATTTCGGCAAGCAGGTTCACGCCTTCGGTGGGCAGTTCCAAACGTTGCGCGCGCAGGGCGACTTGTTGGGCGGATTCTTCGCCGGAAACGTACAGCACTTTACGGCTTTGCGCCATTTTGGCGATGGTTTGCAACAGCAGCGTGGATTTGCCGATGCCGGGATCACCGCCGAGCAGGATGACCGCGCCATCGACCAAACCGCCGCCCAATACGCGGTCGAGTTCGCCCATGCCGGTCGGATTGCGCGGCACTTCGGTCGCGGTAACGGCGGAGAGGGATTGGACGGCCGAAGTATCCGCCGCCCAAGATTGGAAGCGGGCGTTTTTCGGCTCGGGCGCGGCCAGGCTTTCCTGAAGCGTGTTCCACTCGCCGCAATGCGGGCATTTGCCCTGCCATTTCGGGGAAGTGCCGCCGCATTCGGTGCATTGGTAAAGGGTTTTAAGCGTTTTTGCCATCGGTTTTCCCTGAATCTGAAAACAAAAATGCCGTCTGAACATAGGGACGGTTGGGATTGCGCCAATGCGGCAACACCGCCGCCGTCATGTACTATCCATACACGGCGGATATTGCCGCATTGCCTTATTTTTACCCTAACCGGCCATCTCTCGGCTTCAGACGGCATATCGGGCGGTTTCCTGCCGGCTTACCCGCCGTGATACTGCCGCGACAATTCGTGTACGGTATCGACCAAAATTTTGGCGTGTTCGGGGTCGGCGTGTTGGTTGATGCCGTGTCCGAGGTTGAAGACATGGCCGCTGCCGTGTCCGTAGTCGGCTAGGATGCGCGCGACTTCGGTACGGATGGATTCGGGCGTGCCGAAGAGGGCGAACGGGTCGAAGTTGCCTTGCAGGGCGACTTGGTTGCCGACGCGGCGGCGTGCTTCGCCGATGTTGCACGTCCAGTCCAAGCCCAATGCGTCTGCGCCGATTTCTGCCATGCTTTCCAGCCACAGCCCGCCGCCTTTGGCAAATACGATGACGGGAACGCGACGACCTTCACTTTCGCGTTTCAATCCGGCAACGATTTGGCGGATGTATTTGAGGCTGAATTCTTTAAACGCCGCATCGCTCAACACGCCGCCCCAAGTGTCGAAAATCTGCACCGCCTGCGCGCCCGCGTCGATTTGGGCGTTGAGGTAGGCGGTAACGGCTTGGGCGTTGGTGTCGAGGATTTTGTGCAGCAAATCGGGGCGCGAGTACATCATGGTTTTGATGGTGCGAAATTCCTTGCTGCTGCCGCCTTCAACCATGTAGCAGGCGAGCGTGAACGGGCTGCCGGAGAAGCCGATAAGCGGTACGCGTCCGTCCAGTGCTTTACGGATGGAAGTTACCGCGTCAAAGACGTATTGCAGTTTTTCCATATCGGGGACGTGCAATTTGGCGATGTCGGCTTCGTGTTGCAAGGCGCATTCGAATTTCGGGCCTTCGCCTTCGGCAAAATACAGTCCCAAGCCCATTGCGTCTGGGACGGTCAGGATGTCGGAGAACAAAATCGCCGCGTCCAAATCGAAGCGGTCTAAAGGTTGGATGGTAACTTCGGTCGCCAATTCGGTGTTTTTGCACAAATCGAGGAAGCTGCCCGCTTTCGCGCGTGTGGCTTTGTATTCGGGCAGATAACGCCCCGCCTGACGCATCATCCAAATCGGGGTGTATTCGACGGGCTGTTTGAGCAGGGCGCGGAGGAAAGTGTCGTTTTTTAAAGAGGTCATGTGGGGCTTTCGGTTTGTTTGTAAAACGGAGAAGGAAAACAGTTTTCAGGCAACCTTTGCGGCGGTTTCCGCAATGAAAGGTCGTCTGAAAGGGGGGGAGCGGACACATTTGCCTAGGTAATCATCAGTAGATGATTAAACGGCAGCAGGTTTTCAGGGGGTTTCAATGGTGCGTTTATCTTCGATATGGATAACTTTGGGTTCTTCAGCATCACAATCGCGATGAGAGCGCCCTTCGATACCGATTTTGAAATCTTCATCCAATCCTTCTTCTTTTAGGATTAGCGTAAAAATTTCGGGATGATGGCATGAAACGGCATATCCATCGCCACTATCTAAAGTGATAATGCCAAAATCTGCAGATGGTGTTCCTATTTGAACCTTGCCCCATTTGCTTAACATCTCTTTAGCTTGTTTCGCCAAATCTTTTTCCGGTTCAAGTAAAATGACGCAAGTCCCATTTTCAAAGAGCACCCAAGATTTTTCGTTTCCATTAATGCTCTTTTTCCAAACATCAATTAACTTTTGGCGATAAGCAGGCGTTCCAATTTCAAATATTTCTTTCTTTTCCTTAAAGGAATCTGAAGACCCCATCAAATTCTCCCAGATAAAGATATTTCCCAAAATCAGCTATGCTGCTCTAATGCTGCGTGGCGTTCGTCATCGGAGACGGCTTCCAAAACCAATTTGCGCTGTGCTTCGGCTTTTTGCGGCTGTTCGGTTTCGTCAAAGACTTTCGCCAACACCAGACGCGCCGAAACGCTCGGTTGCAGGGCGATACTGGCTTCCAAATAACCTTTCGCCTTGCCCCACAGCCGACGGCTGTAGGCGAGCCGGCCGAGATACATCAGCAGAAGCGCGTTGTCGGGCTGTTCTTTCAGCCAAGAATCGGCAAAATCGATGGCTTTCTGCTGTTCGCGCTCACCCAAAAAGCGCACGCTTTCGACAAAGGCTTCCAAAAGCTCGGGGCGGCGGTTGTGCGGATAATGCTGTTTGACCCATCTGACCGCTTCGGCATACAGTCCCAAACGTTCGTACTTTTCCGCAACCGATACGCTCAATTCCCCGTTTTTAAGGCTGTCGGGAATCCGCTTCAGGCAGGTTTTCAAAGCAGCGGCATCGGCAGCATCCGCCAGCTGGCGGCGGTATGCCCAATTTTGATACCGTTCCATTTCCGATTTGCCCAATGCGCCCGCCTTGGAAAGTTTTTCGGTTTTTGCCAGAACCTGCAACGCGTCGCCCCGATCGAAGGCGTAACGAAGTTGCAGACGCACGAGGCGCGTAAGGTTGGCATTCATCTTCGCCGCCGCATGAAGGTTGGCTTCCGCCGCTTCGTAATCGTGCCGGTTCAACGCCGATTCCGCCAGCAGCAGGTAGCGGGAAAGCTGCTGTTTTTCCGGCAGTTTGGCGATTTCCGCAAGATAACGGTCGCGCAGCTCGATGTTTTCCATCTGTCCGGCGGCGTGCGCGCC
The DNA here is from genome assembly GCF_962747855.1 of Neisseria blantyrii. Classification (NCBI taxonomy): domain Bacteria; kingdom Pseudomonadati; phylum Pseudomonadota; class Betaproteobacteria; order Neisseriales; family Neisseriaceae; genus Neisseria; species Neisseria blantyrii. Next base: position 179,969 of record NZ_CAUIZY010000001.1, on the reverse strand, counting down.
CAGCATCAATGCCAAAGTCCGGTTGTCTCCGGCCTCTTTGTTGCCCAACACACGCGAGGCTTCGAGTTCCGCCTTTTCAAAACGCCCTTCAAAATACGCCAAACCTGCCTTGTTCAAGGCAAGCGCGGCCTTGCGGCCTTTCCGCGCCGAACCCGAACGCCGCAGCTTTTCGGGGATATTGAGTACGCCGATGATGAATTTGAACAGGAAATACCAAGCCGCAACGGCAATCAGCAGCCCCAGCACAAAGGCGTGCAGGTTGATTCTGAGCATGGTCTGTCCGAGTACGATATACACGTCGCCGGTGTAAATACCTGAAGCAAGCGCCAGTCCGACGGCGGCGGCAAACAGGACGACAATCCAGACTACCGTTTTCATGCGCGTTCTCCTTTAGCGGACGGCGAACGCCCTGCCTTTTCCGGTACGGGCTGTTTTTTTGCAGGCTGTTCCGGTTTGCGTTCCGAAGGCAGGGACGGTGCTTCTATGGTCTTCACATCCGATGCGGCAGCCGGTTCGGAAGCTGTTTTTTCGTTTGCCGGTTCGGAAGCCGCCTGTTCCGCTTCTTGATTTTCCGCCGCCATCATGCGCGTACCGTCGCGATAGGCGCGGACGGCATTTAGGCTGTTTTTCAAACCGTCATCCGCCGTCATGCGCACATCCAACGCCTTCAATTCCGCCAGTTCTTTCAGCCACGACTGCGTGGCGGGCGACTTGGCATCGAAATACTGTCTGACGGCGGCTTCGGCATTGTTCAAATCGCCTTGATAAACTTCGCTGTTGCGCTGCATCAATGCGGTGCGCGCATCCAAAAGGCGGAGGCGCAGGTTTTCACGCACAAAATAGACCTGTTCGGGAGAAATCAGCATGGCATCGTTGTTTTCCAAACGGCGGATTTCGACCAGCCCTTTCAATGTGCCGAGGGATTTTTCCCATACGTTCTGCCACCATGAAGCGGAAACGGCTTCGTTCTTCACCTGTACGCCCGGTTTCAGCACACCGTCGAGCATCAGCGGCAGTCCGGATACGGCGGTTTCCAGCCTGTCGAGGCGCAATGCCGTACCGGAAATATCGACATAGGGACGGTTTTTCAGTTCCGCCAAATCGCTGCTGACCGCCTGTTTGATCGGCAGAAGCTCTGCCTGATCGAAACGGGACAGGCGGCTGTCGATATGCTCCAACACGCCGACTGCCGTTTGGATATTGCTGGTCAGCACCAACTGTTGCGCCGCCAGATTGAGTATGGTCTCGGTTTCGTCCACCAGCCAATCGGCACGCCCTTTGGTCAGCTCGCGATAGGCTTTTTGCGTCATCAGAATCTGTTCGCCGTTGGCTTTGACACCGCTGTCCAAACGGTCGAGTTCGGACTGTATGGCACTTTGGCGGTTGAGGTTGTCTTTGAGCAGGGCGGCGTTTTCCGACTCGCCCAAGGCGGCTTTGTCGATTTTTTGGTTGAATGCCAGCTCTTGGTTTTTCAAGACATTCTGTCCTTGGACAAACAAAAAACCACTTGCGCCCAAACCCAATGCCGCCAATACCAAGGCGCAGGTTGCCAAAGCGTTGCTGCCGGACTGTTTGACGATAAAAGGAGCGGCAGGAATGTGTACTTCTGTTTCGTTTTCTTTGCGTGGGGAAGAGGTTTCAGACGGCATTTCTTTTGATGCCTGTATCTCGCGTACGGATTCGGATGATTTGTTTTCAGGTTCGCCCACCGTTTTGCTCCTTATTAATTTGAGGTTCCGGGAAAGACCATGCCGTCTGAAACGGAAATGGAAGAATGGGAAAGCGCGGCTTCCAGCGTAGGGACGGTTTCGACCGAACACACGCCTTCGCGCTTCAATGCCTCCGCAATGCGCGGATGATGGGTAAAGTATAGCAAGGATTTGAAGAATCGGGAAAATTGCGGCGGAAGCTGTGCAAACAGCGACTGCACGAGTTCTGTGGACGTAATATAGGCGGCGGCAATATTTTCGGTTTGGAAATTTTGAAAGTTCAAAGGTTTATGCCGTCTGAAATAGACTTCTGCCACCTCCGTCCGAAAACCTTTCTCCTGCAAGGCATTCATCAGAAAATCCCGCCCGCCGTGTCCGCGCACAAACAATACGCGCGCACCTTCGGGCAGACTGTTCCAAACCGGCAGGCGCAAAACCGCCTCGCTGTCGTTTCCGTCATCAGGCGCAAACACGCCCGCGCCCGCATAACGCGTCAAGGCACGGCGGCTGCCCTGCCCTACGGAAATGTGCATCTTTATGCCGTCTGAAAAGTCCAAGTACTGCGCGGCGGTTTCAACGGCGGTCGGACTGACCCAAAACACGGCATCCGCACGGGCATACATTTCCGGCAACCGTTTCAGGCTTGCTTCGTCGGTTTCGATTTCAATCGGACTCAACACTTCCGCCTGCCATCCGGCACGACGGCAGGTTTCCACATCGTCCTTCGCCCTGCCCGACGGACGGACAATCAGCATGATGGGGGTCGCTGTTTCCATCGCCTTATCCGCCCCGATTACCAGGAAAAATCGTCATCATTGAAATTCGCCTGTGCGGTTTTCGGCGTACAGCCGACCCGTGCGACTTCCTTGCCCCTACGCTCCACAACGACACCGCTGCTTTCCGTATGAGTCACGGAATCGAAGCCTGTCCATACGGTGTACATAAATTCGCCGTTTTGGAATTTCATCGTTGCCCAACGACCGCTGCCCATACCTTGCCACCTGTCGGAACGCCCCAACAGGTCAGCTTTGCTGTTGCGTATGGCAATTTCTTTTTTTGCCGCACTGCCGAACGAATATTCGTAAAGATTGCGGTTGATTTTTTGGACTTCTATATATTTGTTGTTGTCCGTTTTACAGGAAAACACCGTATCCGCCCACACGGTTTGGGCGGCAGCCGACAGAAGCAATACGGCAGAAAGGAACATTTTTTTCATCGTATTTCCTTAATGGTTGAAACCCCGCCATTTGGACATCCGTCCTTCGTGGCAGCAGCATCAGATTTTATTTGAGAGGGGTGTAACCCCTTCCAAATTAGGGCAACACATAGGGCGACGCTTTATGTATCGTCATACGTGTTGAAACATCATTGCCCGTATCCTGAAATAGAAAAGAAAATGCCCGTTTTACAGTCTTCTTTCCGACAAAATGCCGTCTGAAACGGATTTCAGACGGCATGGTCGAAAATTATTGCGCGGCAAGCGGCTTGAGCAGGAAGGTTTCGCCGCTTTGTACGACATTTTCCAGCAGATCGATGTTCGGATGCTTGCCCGGATGGGCACGGGCATCGTCAACGTGCTCGGCAAACCATATCAAACCCTGCTCTGCCGCTTCTTTGTCCAATTTTCCGCCAAAACGTTCCGCCAAGGCATTGTACAGCTTGAGCGAACCGAGCTTGCCCTGAACGGCGGGAATGTGGTGAACCGTTTTGCCGTCGGCATCCTGAATGTCCAAACCGCCCAGATGGTCGATTGAAGGAAATGTGGCGAGATAATCTTGAAAATTCATATCAACTCCGAAAATCAGTCAGTTAGCGCGTACCGAAAATCTTGTCGCCCGCATCGCCCAAGCCGGGGATGATGTAGCCGTTCTCGTTCAAGTGGCTGTCGAGCGCGGCGGTGTAAATCGTAACGTCGGGATGCGCGTCGTTGACCGCCTTCACACCCTCGGGCGCGGCAACCAGCACCAGTGCCTTGATATTTTTGCAGCCCTTGGCTTTCAAAAGGTCGATGGTGGCAACCATCGAACCGCCCGTCGCCAGCATCGGGTCGATAATCAGGGCAGGACGTTCGTCCATGCTGTCCACGAATTTCTCGAAGTAGGAAACGGGTTTCAGCGTTTCCTCGTCGCGCTGCAGTCCGACTACGCTGATTTTGGCAGTCGGAATCAGGTCGAGTACGCCGTCAAGCATACCCAAACCTGCACGCAGGATGGGAACGACGGTCAATGTTTTGCCCTTGATGCGATCGCCTTCAATCTGACCGCACCATCCGTCGATAAGGTATTTTTCGATTTCAAAATCACGGCTTGCCTCGTATGCCATCAGGCGCGCCAGCTCGGTGGCAAGCGTCCGGAATTTGTAGGTGCTGCAATCCGCCTCCCTCATCAGGGTCAGTTTGTGGCGGACGAGCGGATGGTTGATAACGTTAACGTTCATCGCGGTGTTCCAATGTGATTTTGAGACGCGCCATTATACTTTTTTTTTGATTTTCCGGAAAAGAAAATGCCGTCTGAAACACGTTCAGACGGCATTGCCGAATCCATCAGGCTTTCAGCAGCTCTTGCAGCTCACCTGCCTCATACATCTCCATCAGGATGTCCGAACCGCCGACAAATTCGCCGTTCACATAAAGTTGGGGAATGGTCGGCCAGTCGCTGTATTCCTTAATACCTTGGCGCACTTCTGGATTTTCCAATACGTTGACGGTAACGTAATCGGTGCAGCCTGCCGCGTTCAGGATTTGCACGGCGCGGGAAGAGAAACCGCATTGCGGAAACTGTTTCGTACCTTTCATAAACAATACGACGCGGTGTGTCGTTACTACTTCTTTAATTTGGTCGTGGATGGAAGCCATCGCTTATTCCTTTTGATAAAGTTGACAAAATTTGTCAGGTAGGGCGCATTATACGCAAAAGCGGAAACTTCCCACAATATTTGCTGTATATCGCGCAGTATCAATGTTGTGAACGGAAATATTCCCACTCCTCGACAATCCTGCTGTCCGGCAAATGGCACAGGGCATATCCGCTGCCGCTTTCGTCTTTTTTTGCTTCCCGTCTGCCGCCTTTGGCAATGCAGAATTTGGAAGCGGAATTTGCCATACCGACTGCCTCATGCCTGTCCGAAACGTGTTGGCAGGCAGTCAGCAGCGCGGACATGCATACGGATGAATTGCCTTCATGGTTTTCCTTATCGTCGGCACAGGGTCAGACGGCCCGCATATCGGGTACTTTTTTAAACAGCCGGTAAAAGTTTTCCGTCGTGTATGCCGCAACCTGTTCCAATGTTTGGTTCCGCAATTTGGCGATATGCTCTGCGGTATAACGCACAAAAGCCGGTTCGTTCTGCCTGCCGCGCTTGGGTACGGGGGCGAGGAACGGCGCATCGGTTTCCACCAAAATGCGGTCGTCCGGAACGTATTTTGCCGCCTCCTGAACCAAGGGTGCGTTTTTAAACGTAACGATTCCCGAGAAAGAAATGTAAAGCCCCAAATCCATGGCAGCCCGGGCAAAGGCTGTGTCTTCGGAAAAACAGTGGATCACACCCGAATTGGTTTTACATTCTTTCAAAATCGCCAAGGTGTCCGCCGCCGCATCGCGCGTATGGACGATAACGGGCAGCCCGGTTTGATTGGCTGCCTCGATGTGGTCTGCAAAACGTTTGTACTGCCAGGACAAATCGCCTTTGCACCAGTAATAATCCAAACCCGTCTCGCCGATGCCGACCACTTTCGGATGGGCGGCGGCTTCGACCATTTCCGCGACGGAAAATTCTTCCGCTTCCCTGCTGTCGGGATGTACGCCTATGGTGCAATAGATGTGTTCGTGCGCTTCAGCGACGGTAAAGACTTCGGAGAAGCTTTCCCTACTGACGCTGATGGCGAGTGCCTGCCCCACACCGTTTGCTTCCATGTTGGACAAAACTTCGGGCAGGCGTTCTTTCAAACCTTCAAAATTGAGGTGGCAGTGCGAATCGATGATATGCATGGCGTTACATGGTAAACGTAGGTCTGCTGCCGCTGATTGTGCTGCCCAGTTCGACTTCGATCTGGTCTTTGACTTTCAGGCAGTTTTCGTGTTTTGTGAATGCCAGCCCCACCCCTTTGGGTTTGGAGGAAGTACGCGCCGGATTGATCCACGCCACCTGTGTCGGCAGGAACAGTTTGGGGAAGTTGAGGATTTCCACGGCAAGCAGAATGTCTTCCCCGATGGAAAATACGTCGTCGGTCTGCACAAACAGACCGCCGTGTTCCAAAAACGGCATATAGGAGCTGTACAGCAGATTCATGTCTTTCAGCTGCAACGACATCATTTTTGCCGGAATATTTTGTCCGTCTGACATAATTCACCCGTTCTCTTTCTTCAATTCCAAATAATTGATGAGCAGATGCTCGATCTGCATTTTGACATTTAAAGTATGAAACCCGTAAGGGGCGAGCTGTTTGAGCATATCCTCCGCCGCAAATACATTGCGCGGACGGAAACCGGATGCCGTCTGAAGCAGCCTGTCTTCATAAGCAGGATAATAGACAGGTTTCATGTGTTGCAGGCACAGGCCTAAATCGACCAGCCACTTCTGCATCCACCCGACAAATACGGCGAGCGGAAGTTTTTCCTTATCGAAAAGCGCGGCGTAATCCAAAATCTTCAACAACCTCGGTTCTGCCAAAATATCCAGCAGCTTTGCCCGCAATTCACGAAGCCCGTCTTCCTCCTGAAACAGCGGCGCGCCCGAATGGAAAGCCAAAAATTCTTCCGGCTCCGCCACGCCCCTTTCACGCAGATACGCCGATGCTTCCTCATGCGAAGGCGCCGGCAAAACCATCTTCCGGCAGCGGCTTTTGACAGTCGGTAAAACCTTGTCCGCCGCGTGGCTTACCAGCAAAAAGACCACTTGTGGCGGCGGCTCTTCCAACACTTTCAACAAACTGTTGGCGGCTTGGACATTCATACTTTCCGCAGGATGAATCAGGATCACGCGCAAACCGCCCCGTACCGAAGTCAGGTACACATTATCGATGATTTCCCTGACGGCATCGATTTTGATTTGCAACAGTTTGCGTCCGTTTTCCCGTTCGTCCGTCAGGGGGGTGATTTCGTAAAAATCGGGATGGCTTCCCTGCTCGAACAAATGGCAGGACGCGCATACCCCGCAAGGCACATTGCCCGTCACGGGTTTTTCGCACAACAGCGCCTTCGCCGCAAAACGGGCAAACGCGGTTTTCCCCGTCCCCTTTTTGCCGACAAACAGCCAAGCATTGGGACGGCTCGTCCAATGCTCCGCAATCTGCCGCCATTGTTCATTATGCCACGGATAGATCATGTCAAACTGCCCGTCCGGAAATCCATACCGTTCATCAGAGCAATTCCAAATCGGGTCCGGAACTTTGCGCGCGGCGGCTCCGCAACTGTACCGCCAAACGCAAATCATGTGCGGAGTCGGCATTTTTCAAGGCATCCTGCAAGGAAATCTCGCCTTTTTCATACAATTGGTAAAGGTGTTGGTCGAAGGTCTGCATACCCAAGGTGGTGGATTTCTTCATAACTTCTTTGATTTCATGGATATTGCCGTTATGAATCAATTCGGAAATCAAAGGCGAATTGAGCAGCACTTCGACTGCCGCCACCCTGCCCTTGCCGCCGTCTCGCGGAACGAGGCGTTGCGAAATAAACGCCTGAAGGTTGAGCGACAAATCCGTCAGCAATTGTTCGCGCCGCTCCTCGGGGAAAAAGTTGATGATGCGGTCGAGTGCCTGATTGGTGCTGTTGGCGTGCAGCGTCGCCATACACAAATGCCCCGTTTCGGCAAAGGCGATGGCGTAATCCATGGTTTCGCGGTCGCGGATTTCGCCGATCAGAATCACATCCGGCGCCTGCCGCAGCGTGTTTTTCAACGCCGCCATCCAGTTTTCCGTATCCACGCCGACCTCGCGCTGGGTGATGATGCAGTTTTTGTGTTCGTGGACAAACTCGATCGGGTCTTCGATGGTGATGATGTGTCCGAACGAATTTTCATTGCGGTAATCGATAAGCGAGGCAAGCGAAGTCGATTTGCCCGAGCCGGTGCCGCCGACAAAAATAACCAGCCCGCGTTTTTTCAGCGCGACATCCTTCAAGACCGGCGGCAGGTTCAGGCTTTCAAACTTGGGAATCTTGCTGGTAATCGCGCGGAATACCAATGCCGTCGCACCGCGCTGTATCATCGCATTGACGCGGAAGCGGCTGGTGTCCGGCAGGCTGATGGCGAAGTTGCACTCGTTGGTCGATGAAAATTCTTCCGCCTGCTTCGCACTCATAATCGAAAAGGCGATTTCCATACATTTTTCCGCCGTCAGCGGTTCGTCCGTGATGCGGGTGATTTTGCCGTCCAACTTCATCGCGGGCGGGAAATGGGTCGTCACAAACAGGTCGGAACCTTTGTTTTTGTTCATATGGCGCAGCCATGCGAACAGTTCTTCCTTTGCAGTCATATTTTCATCGGTAAACATCTTCATCCCCCAATCTTCAAACAATCTGTACCTTCCCATTCTACCAAAAACCCGCCATGCCGTCTGAAACCGTTTCAGACGGCATGGACAAACCGCCTCCACTCAATCCTGCCGTGTTAGCGTGTATAATTCGGCATTCTATCCGAAATTCACAGCAGGTCAGCAATATGTCTTTGAAAACAGTAGCCGTTATCGGCGCGATGGAACAGGAAATCGAGCTTTTGCGCGAGATGATGGAAAATGTCAAAGCCGTCTCTTTCGGCAGATTTTCCGCCTATGAAGGCGAATTGGTGGGAAAACGCATGGTGCTTGCATTGAGCGGCATCGGCAAGGTCAACGCGGCAGTTGCAACGGCCTGGCTTATCCATCAGTTCGCACCGGACTGCGTCATCAACACCGGCAGCGCGGGCGGCTTGGGCAAGGGCTTGAAAGTCGGCGACGTGGTTGTCGGCACGGAAACCGCGCACCACGATGTCGATGTAACGGCGTTCGGCTATGCCTGGGGGCAAGTGCCGCAACTGCCGGCAAGGTTTGCTTCAGACGGCATTTTGATTGAAGCGGCAAAACGGGCGGCGCGGACGTTTGAAGGCGCGGCGGTAGAACAAGGGCTGATTGTCAGCGGCGACCGCTTTGTCCACAGCAGCGAAGGCGTGGCGGAAATCCGCAAGCACTTCCCCGAAGTCAAAGCAGTGGAAATGGAAGCGGCGGCGATTGCCCAAACTTGTCATCAGTTGGAAACGCCTTTCGTCATCATCCGCGCGGTTTCCGATTCGGCGGACGAAAAGGCAGACATCAGCTTTGACGAATTTTTGAAAACGGCGGCGGGAAGTTCTGCAAAAATGGTGGCAGAAATCGTCAAATCTTTATAAAACCTTTATCAAACTTATGCCAAAACAGCGGTTTTCCGCTAGAATGTCGGGCTGTTTATCCCGTTGCGACCGACATTTGGACGCAGCGCCGTTTGTTCAGACGGCATTTCCCAAACCCACTGTCCGACATTCAAAATAACTCTAATGAAAAATATCCGAAATTTCTCCATCATTGCCCACATCGACCACGGCAAATCGACGCTTGCCGACCGCTTCATCCAATACTGCGGCGGCTTGGATTTGCGCGAAATGAGTACGCAGGTGCTCGACTCTATGGACATCGAAAAAGAGCGCGGCATCACCATTAAAGCGCAAACCGCCGCGCTCAACTACAAAGCGCGCGACGGGCAGGTGTATCAGCTCAACCTGATTGACACGCCGGGACACGTCGACTTCTCTTACGAAGTCTCCCGTTCGCTGTCGGCTTGCGAAGGCGCGCTTTTGGTCGTCGATGCGTCGCAAGGCGTGGAAGCGCAAACCGTGGCGAACTGTTACACCGCGATTGATTTAGGCGTTGAAGTCGTGCCCGTTTTGAACAAAATCGACCTGCCAGCCGCCGACCCCGAACGCGTGGAGCAGGAAATTGAAGACATCATCGGCATTGATGCGGTCGGCGCGGTACAGTGTTCCGCCAAAAGCGGCATCGGCGTGGAAGATGTTTTGGAAGAAATCGTTGCCAAAATCCCCGCGCCGACCGGCGACGAAAACGCGCCGCTGCAAGCCGTTATCGTCGATTCGTGGTTTGACAATTACGTCGGCGTGGTTATGCTGATCCGTGTGAAAAACGGCACCATCAAGCTGAAAGACAAAGTGCGCTTTATGAGCACCAAGGCGGAAACGCAGGTCGAGCAGCTGGGCGTATTCACACCGAAATCGGTTCAGAAACAAGAACTAAAAGCCGGCGAAGTGGGCTTTTTGATTACCGGCGTAAAAGAATTGGGACAGGCGAAAGTCGGCGATACGGTTACTTTGGTTGCCAATCCTGCCTCCGAGCCGCTGCCCGGTTTCCAAGAAGTGCAAAGCCAGGTATTCGCCGGACTTTATCCCGTAGAAAGCCACGACTACGAAGCCTTGCGCGATGCTTTGGAAAAATTGCAGCTGAACGATGCTTCGTTGAAATTCGAGCCTGAAGTTTCCCAAGCATTGGGCTTCGGCTTCCGCTGCGGCTTCTTGGGCCTATTGCACTTGGAAATCGTGCAGGAACGCTTGGAGCGCGAGTTCGACATGGATTTGATTACCACCGCGCCAACGGTGGTTTACGAAGTCGTGTTGAAAAGCGGCGAAAAAATCGAAGTCGAAAATCCGTCCAAACTGCCCGACATCGGCAGCATCGAAACCATTCTCGAGCCGATTATCACCGCGACCATCCTCGTGCCGCAGGAATACGTCGGCAACGTCATGACTTTGTGTAATCAAAAGCGCGGCGTTCAGGTCAATATGCAGTACATGGGCCGTCAAGTTATGCTGACTTATGATTTGCCGATGAACGAAGTCGTAATGGATTTCTTCGACAAGCTTAAATCCACTTCGCGCGGCTATGCCTCGTTGGACTACCATTTCAAAGAGTTCCAACCTTCTGATTTGATTAAGCTTGACATTATGGTCAACGGCGAAAAAGTCGATGCCTTGAGCCTGATTGTGCACCGTCAAAGCGCGGTTCACCGAGGCCGCGAACTGGCAGCGAAAATGCGCGAACTGATACCGCGCCAAATGTTCGACATTGCCGTCCAAGCCGCCATCGGCAGCCAGATTATCGCCCGCGAAAACGTCAAAGCCCTGCGTAAAAACGTCTTGGCGAAATGTTACGGCGGCGATATTACCCGTAAGAAAAAACTGCTTGAAAAACAAAAAGCAGGCAAACGCCGTATGAAACAAGTGGGCAACGTGGAAATCCCGCAAAGCGCGTTCTTGGCGATTTTGCAGGTGAGCGACAAATAATATTTCGGCACACAGGGCGGCGCGTCGGGAACACCCCTCAAACCGCCCTGATTTCAGGGGCACGCGCCCGCAAACAAATTTTACAATTTGCCGCCTTAAAACGGTTGCACGGCCGGGCGGGTTTTTAACCGTTAAGGAACAACAATGAACACAATGCTAATGTCGGGTGCGGCTGCCGCGCTGCTTGCCGGCATCATCCTTTATTTCAAAAGCGACAAGAAGCGGCAGGAAAACGGAGAGTGGAGTTCCAGCCTCGAATACGCCTATATCCTGACGGCGGTCGGCGTGTTTGCCGCTTTGTCCCTGTTTATGAGCTTTACCGCCGTTTTCCTGATTTTCGTTGTATTGTGCGGTACGGCTTGGGGGGTATATAAATACCGCCTGAAGACTCATCCCGAAATCTCGGAAAGCAGCCACTTCGGCGACTATTTCGGCGGTTTCTTCCCTACCGTTTTGGTATTGTTCCTCATCCGGTCGTTTATTGCCGAACCGTTCCAAATCCCGTCCAGCTCCATGCGTCCGGGCCTGATCAAGGGCGATTTCATTTTGGTCAGCAAATTTTCCTACGGATTGCGCGTACCTGTTTTAAACAATGTATTTATCCCCACGGGCAAAATCGAACGGGGCGATGTCGTCGTTTTTAATTATCCTTTGCAGCCGGATATGACCTACATCAAGCGTATTGTCGGCATCCCGGGCGATGTGGTCGAATATCGGGATAAAGTTCTGACGGTAAATGGAAAACCAGCTTCCGATATTCCTGACGGCACATACCGTTATCCCGACGACACCGACCCTTCCGAAATCCACAACCCAGATATGTTCCGCAGCGGTTTGGACGGCAAATCCTTCAATATTCTGAAAAAAGAAGGACAGCCGGCCGTTTCCCTGCCCGTATTGGGCAAATATACCTCCGATATTATGTCTGAAAACGGATATTCCATAGAGCAAAGCGGTTTGGAACACTGCCAATATGCCGACGACGGCAGCGGTTTCGTGTGCAAAGTTCCCGAAGGACGCTATTTCGCTATGGGCGACAACCGCGACAACAGTGCCGATTCTCGCTACTGGGGCTTTGTAGATGACAAGCTGGTTGTCGGCAAGGCAATGTTCATTTTGATGAACTTCGGCGATTTCGGCAGGGCCGGCACGGCAATCCGCTAAACCGGGAAGCCAAGAATGCCGTCTGAAAATAGTTTCAGACGGCATTTGCTATTCCTTACCTTTGCAGGCAGGTCTAACGTTGTCGGATTTTCCTACCTATAGTGAATTAAATTTAAATTAGGACAAGGCGGCGAGCCGCAGACAGTACAAATAGTACGGCAAGGCGAGCCAACGCTGTACCGGTTTAAATTTAATTCACTATATCAGTCCGGTAACGCAGGTTCTGCACGGCGAACTGCCAATATTGCCCTGATGAAATCAATGTGAAGACTGCTGTTTCAACGAACCGAGGTAAATTGCCGAAAGCGTCAGCACCACCCCTGCCCACTGTATACCGTCAATCGGTTTGCCCAACCCAAAATAATCGATGAGCAAGGCGGCAACCGGTTCGGATAAAAGCAACAGCCCCGTCAGCGACAGCGAAAGCAGCGGAATCGCATAGGCAACCATCGCCCACGCGAAGCACTGCATCACCACGCCGTACACAAGCACCAAACCCGCATCTTTCCAAGTGGTCGGATAAAGCGCGCCGCCATCCATCAGCAATGCCGGAACAACCAGCGATACCGCGCCGCCCAAACTCAAAATCATCATTGAAGGGAAAAGTGCCACCTGTTCGACTTCATGAGTCTTGCGGACGAACACCATAGACAGAGCAAGCATCAGTCCCGATACCAAACCGCTGACGAATCCCCAAACCGCATTACCGTTGTAGCCGAATTCCACACCGGCAATCATCGCCACGCCAGCAACTGCCGATATTAAGCCCGCCTTTTTCAGCCCGCTCAAACGTTCGTTAAAAAAGAAAACACCGATTGCGGACAAGAAAAAGATTTGCAGGCTGTTGAGCAGGGTGGAAATACCCGGCCCGACCGCGTGTATGCTTTCGTGCCACAACGCCAAATCGAAAGCAAGAAACACGCCCGCCGTCAGGGCATAGCAGACGGTTTTCCTGTTTTTTGGGAATTTTTGCCCGAAAAACCGTGCCAAAAACCAAAATACGAACACCGAAATCAGCAACCGCCAAAATGCGATTGCATACGGGCCGACGGGGACGGACCTGACAATCAGACTGCCCAGACCGAACACCACGCAACCCAGCACCAGCAATGGTGCGGCATATTTTTTGCCGTTACCGACCACAATATCCCCTCCCTTCCCCATACGGCTGCCGCGCCGCCGGCAAAAATGCCGCCATTCCGAAAATCCGAAAATATGCCGTCTGAAGCCCAAAGCCCCGGCTGCGCCCGGACAAACGGCTGATTTTACGGGCAGACAGGCTATTTTCCGTTGGGGCAAAAAACCGTCCTGCCGGATAAAACCCGAATAAAAAATATTTCCCTCAAGCAATGCGGCGGCACCAAAACCTGATTAAAACACAACCGGCGTTTTCGGCATATATGCAAAAACGCATTTTCCGGCACGGCGTTACACCGATACCGAAAAATGCGTCTGAATGTTTCGACAATCCGATTAAAGCATTATGCCAAATCTGCAAAAAGTGGCGTAGAGAGATAGCGTTCTCCATAAGAAGGCAGCAGCACGACTATCAGCTTGCCTTCGTTTTCAGGCTGTTTGGCAAGCTGCAACGCGCTCCAAACCGCCGCACCGGAAGAAATACCCACCAAAATGCCTTCTTTTTCCGCCATTGCGCGGGCGGTTTCAAAAGCGGCTTCGTTCGGCACTTTGGCAATGCTGTCGTAGATTTTGGTATTCAAAACAGTCGGAATAAAGCCTGCGCCGATGCCTTGAATCGGGTGCGGGCCTTTTTCGCCGCCGCTCAATACGGGGGAAGCCTCAGGCTCGACGGCAACTACCTGAACCTCCGGTTTGTATTTTTTCAACACTTCGCCCACGCCGGTAATCGTACCGCCTGTGCCGACACCGGCAACGAAGACATCGACTTTGCCGTCCGTATCCCGCCAAATTTCCTCGGCGGTTGTTTTGCGGTGGACTTCGGGATTTGCCTCATTGTCGAACTGGCGCGGCATAAAATAAGTGTCTGGATGAGCGTCCACCAAGGATTGCGCTTTGGCAATCGCGCCCGCCATACCTTCGGCGGCGGGGGTCAGAATCAGCTCCGCACCAAACGCGCGCAACAGCATTTTGCGCTCCTTACTCATGCTTTCCGGCATGGTAATCGCCAGTTTGTAGCCGCGTGCGGCACATACCATTGCCAAACCGATACCGGTATTACCGCTGGTTGCTTCGACAATGACGGTATTTTGATTAATCTTACCCGCTTTCTCGGCAGCCTCAATCATTGCTTCGGCAATACGGTCTTTCACACTGCTGCCCGGATTGAAGAATTCAAGCTTCACGGCAACTTCTGCCTTCAGACCTTCGGTCAGACGGTTCAACTTGACCAATGGGGTGTTGCCGATCAATTTGGTGATGTTGTTTGCAATTTTCATCTTTTGCTCCTGAATAATAAGATTTCGATAGTACGGCACGCAATCCCCTGTCAACATCCTGTCCAATTACAGAGTATTCACGCCGAACCATAAACAAATTTCAGATATGGCCGTATCCTAAACCTATGCCGTCTGAAAAACCAATACCCAAAATTTCTTTCTTTATAACTTTTTGTTCCAATACGGCCGCACCGTATTATCTTCCAATTTCTGAAAGCAGCAGCACCAGTACCGAGACCTGCATCAACGCCGCCGTCAACACGCCGAGGCGCAACTGCGAACCACTGAACAGAAAGGAAGGCCGCCCGTCTATACCCCTGCCATGCACATAAGCAACCGCCATCAGCACAAACTGCAACACGAACCAATAAACCGGCTTCAGTGCATAAAGTTTGAGCAGTGCCGCAAACACAAACACTTGAACCGTTCCCGAAAAGCAATAATGCACCAACACGCACACGCCTGCGAAGGCAAGCGTCATCGATACATTACTGACGGCAAAAAGCCCGAGCAGCGGATGCCTGGCATCTGCCTGCCACCCCTCTCCGTTTGCCTTCCTCCGCCAATGCCCGATAAAGAAAAATATACTGCCCAGTGTCAGATAAAAGTGGGGAATGAACAAAGGTGCGGCATGGGTCAATCCCCACATCCCCGGCATCAGCTTCGCCCCCAAAACCGATATTCCCAACCACAGCACGATACTCGCCCAAAACCATTGCAACATTCCTGCGCGGAATATCAGAAACAGAAAAACCGCCGCATACAGTAAGGCAGACAAAAAATCCAAATGCAGCAAAATCATGAATACGCCAACTCGCCTTCAAACACCGTTTCCGCAGGGCCTGTCATCATCACATCGCCGCCGCAGGCCCATTCGATATATAAAGTTCCGCCCGGCAAAACCACCTCTACCGTTTTCCCTTCATCTAACAGCCCCAGACGTATACCCGCCACCACAGCCGCACACGCGCCCGTACCGCAAGCTTGGGTTTCGCCCACGCCGCGCTCGAACACGCGCAAACGGATTGCCGTCCGACCGACAATCTGCATAAAGCCGACGTTGACGCGTTCGGGAAACTGCCTGTGCGCTTCGATACACGAACCGGTTTCGCGCACCGGCGCGCATTCCACGTCATCCACTACAATCACCGCATGGGGATTGCCCATATTGACACAGCTGACCGGCTGAATGCCGGATTCGAGATGCACCCCGTAAATACAGGCATCATCCCCCTCGTCCGATACGGGAACAAACGGTATTTCAGACGGCATGAACTTCGGTTTGCCCATATTGACCGTAACCATGCCGTTATCGGACAATTTCGGAAAAATAATGCCCTTGGCCGTTTCAACACAAATTTCTTTCTTATCGGTCAAACCCTTGTCTGCAACAAAACGGGCAAAACAACGCGCCCCGTTGCCGCATTGCCCGACCTCGCCGCCGTCGGCATTGAAAATACGGTAACGGAAATCCACGCCTTCGGTTTCCGAACGCCCGACCACCAAAAGCTGGTCGAAGCCCACGCCCCGGAAGCGGTCCGCCCATTCCGCAATCGGCGCGTCCTCGGGGGTAAAATCCTGACTGACCGCGTCAATCACCATAAAATCGTTGCCCAAACCGTGCATTTTGGTAAATTTCAAAGTTTTCATATCGAACCAGACTGGTACTAGATTGTTATATTCTAACGATGGATTGCTATATATAACAACTGATCATTATATCTCTGCAACACAAATTGGAACTTGGAAATAGGAGTATAACTTATGCAATTAGAGATTATCGGTAGTAAAATTTATACGGAACAAGATTTTCATAATCAAATTTCAAAAATATTTTCTATACAAGATTATTATGGGAACAATCTTGATGCTTTGTGGGATTTATTGAGCACAAATGTAGAACGACCGATTACTTTGGTATGGAAAGATGCTATGTTCTCAAAAAATCAATTAAAAAGTATATTTATTGAAATAGTAAAGATTCTAGAAAGAGTTAAGAAACAAGATGAGGATTATGGATTCGAAGAAAAATTTAATTATATTTTAGAGTAAGCAAACCCTAATTACATTACTTACACAGGCTTAAAACTCCCTGGAGCCAATTAAGATTGTTCCGAAATCCCGTATTGTCTGTTGCTTCCGAATTCCGAAATCCGAAATCCCCGTGCCGAAGGGAAATGCTTCCATCTCCCGCCGTCGGGAGATTAAAATAAGCATTATACTGTTTGTTACCCATTACAATAAACACCATGTTCCGCATATTACTGTTGCTTTTCCCTTGTGCAATCCTCGCTGCCTGCACCCGAAACATACCTGCAAACCCGGCCGTTTCAAATTGCGCGCATCTTCAAAACCGCACCGTCCTGCATTTCGATGCACACGGCAAACCCGCCGACGACGCGGTAAAAGGCGGATTTTACAAAATTATCGAAACACAGGGCGCAAACCGCATCCTTATTCAAGACTTTAACAGCACGGGGAATGCCCTCGCCAAACCCTATTGGTCGGACTGCCGGAAATTATCCGTTTTCCCCGATAAACATCTGACCATGAGCCGTCCATGAGCCACGACATCACTTTCCTAACCCTGTTCCTGCTCGGTTTCTTCGGAGGAACGCACTGCATCGGCATGTGCGGCGGATTAAGCAGCGCGTTTGCACTCCAACTCCCCCCGCATATCAACCGCTTTTGGCTGATCCTGCTGCTTAACACAGGACGGATAAGCAGCTATACGGCAATCGGTCTGATGCTAGGATTAATCGGACAGGTCGGCGTTTCACTCGACCAAACCCGTGTCCTGCAGAATATTTTATACACAGCCGCCAACCTCCTGCTGCTCTTTTTAGGCTTATACTTGAGCGGTATTTCTTCCTTGGCGGCAAAAATCGAGAAAATCGGCAAACCGATATGGCGGAATCTGAACCCGATACTCAACCGGCTGTTACCCATAAAATCCATACCCGCCTGCCTTGCGGTCGGAATATTATGGGGCTGGCTGCCGTGCGGACTGGTTTACAGCGCGTCGCTTTACGCCTTGGGCAGCGGCAGTGCGACAACCGGCGGACTGTATATGCTTACCTTTGCACTGGGTACGCTGCCCAATCTTTTGGCAATCGGCATTTTTTCCCTGCAACTGAAAAAAATCATGCAAAACCGATATATCCGCCTGTGTACGGGATTATCCGTATCATTATGGGCATTATGGAAACTTGCCGTCCTTTGGCTGTAACCCCCATTCATTCCCGATACCCGTAAAAAATGCCGTCTGAAACCTGTTCAGACGGCATTTTCACCCTAAGCATTACTCGGCGGCATTTTCCTCACGGGCAGGCGCATCCAGCAGGGCTTTGATGGACAGGCGCACACGGCCTCTGTCGTCCACTTCCAATGCTTTCACATTCACCACCTGACCGACTTGCAGGTAATCGCCGACATTGCGTACGCGCTCGTGGGCGATTTGACTGATGTGTACCAAACCGTCTTTGCCCGGCATCACGCTAACAATCGCGCCGACGTTGTTGTCGAGGATTTTCACCACAGTGCCTTCATACACTTTGCCCACTTCCACTTCGGCAGTAATCTGCTCGATGCGTTTTTTCGCCGCATCGCCGGCTTCTTGAGTCGTCGCGGCAATGGTAATCGTACCGTCTTCGGCAATATTGATTTCCGTACCGGTTTCAGCGGTAATCGAACGGATGGTTTCGCCGCCTTTACCGATAACTTCGCGGATTTTGTCTTGGTTGATTTTCATCGTAAACAAACGCGGCGCGTGTGCGGACAACTCTTGCGGGCCCGCAACGGCGGCTTTCATCTGATCCAAGATGTGCAGACGCGCTTCTTTGGCCTGTGCCAAAGCGATCTGCATAATTTCTTTGGTAATGCCTTGGATTTTGATGTCCATTTGCAGTGCGGTAACGCCTTCGGTCGTACCGGCCACTTTAAAGTCCATATCGCCCAAGTGGTCTTCGTCGCCCAAAATGTCGGTCAGAACGGCAAATTTGTTGCCTTCCAGAATCAGACCCATCGCGATACCGGCAACGTGTGCTTTCAAAGGCACGCCGGCAGACAGCAGGCTCAGGCAGCCGCCGCAGACGGAAGCCATAGAGGAAGAGCCGTTGGATTCGGTAATTTCGGAGACCACGCGCATGGTGTAGCTGAAATCTTCAGGTTTCGGCAATACGGCCAACAACGCACGTTTAGCCAAACGGCCGTGACCGATTTCACGGCGTTTCGGCGCACCCATGCGTCCGACTTCGCCGGTAGAGTACGGCGGAAAGTTGTAGTGCAGCATAAAGCGGTCGGTGTATTCGCCGGACAGCGCGTCGATGATTTGCTCGTCGCGCGAAGTACCCAAAGTCGCTACGGCAAGGGCTTGGGTTTCTCCACGGGTAAACAGTGCGGAACCGTGCGTGCGCGGCAATACGCCGGTTTGGATGTTCAGCGGACGGACGGTGCGGGTGTCGCGGCCGTCGATGCGCGGTTGGCCGTCCAAAATTTGGCTGCGGACGACATCGGCTTCCAAGTGTTTGAAAATGCCTTTGATTTCGTTGGCTGCCAGCGTGTCGGTTTCTTCGGTAATCAAGGCTTCTTTTACCGCATTCCAAGCCTCGTCCAATTTTGCGGAACGCGCCTGCTTTTGACGGATTTTGAACGCTTCTTTAATGGTTTCGCCGGCAATCCCGCGTACTTTGGCAACCAGTTCCTCATTGGTTTCAGGTGCTTTCCAATCCCAAACTTCCGGGTTGACTTCGTCGGCAAACTCATTGATGGCGTTAATGGCCACTTGCATTTGATCGTGACCGTAAACAACCGCACCCAGCATCACTTCTTCAGACAAGATGTCGGCTTCGGATTCCACCATCAACACGGCTTTGGAAGTACCGGCAACCACCAAGTCTAATTGTGATTTAGCCAATTCGGCTTTAGTCGGGTTCAAAACGTATACGCCGTTTACATAACCCACGCGTGCAGCACCAATCGGACCGGCAAACGGTACACCGCTCAACACCAGCGCGGCAGATGCGCCCAACATTGCAGGAATGTCGGAATCAATTTCAGGGTCAACAGACACCACCATCGCTACGATTTGGATGTCGTGGTAGAAACCTTCAGGGAAGAGAGGACGAATCGGACGGTCGATCAGACGGCTGGTCAGGATTTCTTTTTCGCTTTGTTTGCCTTCGCGTTTGAAGAAACCGCCAGGGATTTTACCTGCTGCGTAAGTACGCTCGAGGTAATCGACAGTCAGAGGGAAGAAGTCTTGGCCTTCTTTCACTTCTTTGTTGGTGGTAACGGCAACCAAAACAACGGTATCGCCCATGGATACTTTAACGGCAGCGGCGGCTTGGCGGGCAATTTCGCCGGTTTCCAAAGTAACGGTTTGATTACCGTATTGGAAGGTCTTAACGTGTTTATTGAACATCATTGTTCCTTTCAAAATACCGCACTGCTAAAACACTAATAATGCACACTAAAATCCGAATGTGCATAGTTAGGGTTTCAGACCGTGCGGCAGGTTATAAACAAGCTTTCAGACGGCCTTTTCGGACGCTGAAAACAATTGCGGATTATAAAGGCAACCATCCTTAAAATCCAGTATTGATACAATAAAAAGGCCGTCTGAAACATATCTCTTTCAGACGGCCTTCAAACTTAAAAATCAATCCTGAGTCAGCAAAGTCAATGCTTCCCGATACTTCTCGACCGTTTTCCGAATCACATCGGCAGGCACTTTAGGCGCAGGGGCTTTTTTGTTCCAACCGCTTTGTTCCAGCCAGTCGCGGACGAACTGTTTGTCAAAAGACGGCGGATTAGTGCCGACTTTATATTGATCCGCCGGCCAAAAACGGCTTGAATCAGGAGTCAATACCTCATCCATCAGCGTCAGCGTACCGTTTTCATCCAAACCGAATTCAAATTTGGTATCGCAAATGATGATGCCGCGCGATTTGGCATATTCCGCCGCTTCGGTGTAAAGCCGAACCGCCTTGGCGCGCACTTCCGCCGCCAGCTCTTTGCCGATAATGCGTCCGCATTCTTCAAAGCTGATGTTTTCATCGTGATCGCCGACTGCGGCTTTAGTTGAGGGCGTAAAAATCACTTCGGGCAGTTGTTGCGCTTCCCGCATACCTTCGGGCAGCCGAATACCGCAAACCGAGCCGGTTTTCTGATAATCCTTCCAACCGCTGCCTGCCAGATAGCCGCGCACAATCGCCTCAACTTTCACCGGAGTGAGCTTTTTAGCCACGACAGCGCGTTTTTCTAAAACTTTGGCCTCGCCTTCGGGCAAAACATCGTAAACCGTCTGACCAGTAAAGTGGTTAGGCATAATGTGTGCCAGTTTTTTAAACCAAAAATTGGAAATCTGCGTCAGGATTTCGCCCTTACCCGGAATCGGGTCGTCCAAAATCACATCAAACGCGGACAAGCGGTCGGAAGCGACCATCAGCATACGTTTATCGTCAATTTCGTACAAATCGCGGACTTTGCCGGAATAAATTTTTACCAAGCCGGTTACACTCATTTCACATCACCCTGAAAATGCCTTAAAAAATACCGAAACGACACTCGACAATCGGAATCGGAACCGAATCGCGCTATTTTAGCCGAAGTCGGTATAAAACAATACTCTTAACACAAAATACCGGCGCATCGGACACCGGCAAAATTTTGGCACTATAATATCGGCAACAAACCTTACAATACATTTTTATCAAGGAAATTGCCTTATGAGGATTCTACTGACCGGCTCAAAAAGCCAACTTGCCCGCTGCCTGCGCGACCGCATTCCGGAAAGCTGGGAAACCATCGCGACGGATTCCGCATCTTTAAACATTACCGATGCCGATGCCGTCTTCAATATGATAAAGAATTTCCAGCCTGATGCCGTTGTGAATACCGCCGCCTACACCGCCGTCGATAAAGCAGAAGGCGATGCGGCGGCGGCATTTGCCGTCAATGCTTCCGCCGTGTACAACCTCGCTTCGGCGGCGCACCGCGCCCACGCCCGATTCGTCCACATTTCGACCGACTATGTCTTTGACGGCCAAAGCAAAAAACCTTACTTGGAAAGCGACTTTACCAACCCGCTCAATATATATGGGAAATCCAAGGCCGCCGGCGAACTTCTCGCACTGTCCGCCAATCCCGACAGCCTTATCCTGCGGACTTCTTGGCTGTTTAGCGAATACGGGGACAACTTTGTCCGCACCATGCTGAACCTTGCGCGGGAACGTTCTCCGCTGTCCGCCGTACACAACCAAACCGGCTGCCCGACCTACGCTGGCGACCTGGCTGCCGCCATCATCCGCCTTTTTCAGCAAACGTCGCCCGTGCGCGGCATTTACCACTATGCCGGCAAGCAATCCGCTTCTTGGTACGAATTTGCCCGGCACATCTTTCAGACGGCATTGCAGCAGGATGCCTCTTTTCCCGTTCCCGAACTGAAAGCCGTTTCGGATGAAGGTTCTGCGTCCGCCGCCCCAAGGCCCGCATACAGCATTTTGGACTGCCGCAAAATCGAAAGCGGCTTCGGCATCAAACCGTCGGACTGGCAAAAAGCCCTTGCACAGGTCGTTTCCAAGCTGCTCTGATGCCGCCCTCCCCTCCGTTTCCGCCGCCAAGCCCCGACTTGGCGGTTTTTTATAAAATCAGAAAGTAACGCAACCCGCCATCATCTTTACATTGCCATACCCCCGCCCCGTTCAAAAAATGGTATGATTGCCGGCAATAACATCTCACAATGAATTTCATAACCTTTATTGGGAAAATCAATAAATCAAAATCTCCCGACCGGCAAATAAAACGAAAGAAAGGGCCGATATGCAACATCGAAGAAGACTGGCAATTTACCAAGCATTTAAACGCGCCGCCTTTAATGGCAAGTCCTCTGTTCCACAAAAACGCGAAGAACGTTGATTCAAGCTGAAAATGCCGTCTGAAGTCCTGCTTCAGACGGCATTTTTTTTACCGTTCGAGAAACTGTTTCAACCTGTCCTCATCCAAAAACCAGTGGCAGATTTCCTCATCTCCCGCCAACAAAACGGGCACCAGTTCATTGTATTTTTCTTCCAAAGCGGGATCGTCGTCCACATCGAACACAACCAAGCCAAACCCGTATTCATCCTGAAAAGGTTTGAGTTCGTCGCGCATTTTGTGGCACAAGCTGCAATATTCGCGAAACATCAAGGTCAATTTCATCCGCGTTTCCTTATCTGTCAATTTACACACGCCAAAGCCTTAGACGCAGCAGAATCATGGTCTATTTGGGAAAAAACAATGTTTTCGAGGAAGATGATACCCAAGTCCTGCCAAAAACAGCAAAAATGCCGTCTGAACTGTTCAGACGGCATTTTTAAAACCGTTTTACGCTTGAACGCTAATACCTGCCGTAACCGTCGGTTGCGCATTGTGCGCCGTCAAAAACGAAGCAGCAAGCTCCCCGCAACAGCCGCAACAGGTTGCCACGCCCAACTGCGATTGCAAATCACCCATTGTGGTCGCGCCTGCGGCAATAGTTTCTTTGATTTGATGGTCGGTAACGGCATTGCAGATACAGACAAACATTTTATACTCCGTGTGTTCTCAAACTATCATACTGATAGCAGCTTTTATTATCGTACGCAAATATAAATAAAAACAGTTCGTATTGCAAGGTTAAGATACTCGGTTCTCTTGGTATTTTTTTATCGCATTTCTATTTTCGATTGGTTTTTTATTAATATGAAGCAGATGAGGGAACAGAGCCTCAATTTCGGGAATGATGTTCCTTAACCACGCTATGCAGCCGCACATTGGCAACATGGGTATAAATCTGAGTCGTGTTCAAATCGGCATGTCCCAACATATCCTGAACCACGCGCAAATCCAATCCGTGCTGCACCAAGTGTGTGGCGAAAGCATGGCGCAGGCTGTGCGGGCTGATGTGTTCGATACCTGCCTGACTTGCATATTCTTTCACTATCATCCATGCCAGCTGTCGGGAAATGCCTGTTTTTTTCTGACTGACGAACAATGCATCGCAAGACCTGCCCTTTAACAGCAACGGGCGCGCCTCCTTGTAGTAACGTTCCACCCAATATACGGACTCCCGCCCCATCGGCACTATCCTTTGCTTGTTACCCTTGCCCAAGGTAGTGATACACCCCCTGTCCAAATCCAGGTTGCCAAAACTCAGCCTGACCGCTTCGCTAACACGCAAGCCGGTTGCATACATTAATTCAAGCAATGCCTTATCCCGTAAACCGTGCGGAGTATCCGTATCCGGTGCGGAAAGCAGTCGGGAAATCTGCTGCTCGGTAATCAGGGTCGGAATATTCTTGTCGATTTTGGGCGGTTTCAGCAAACGGGTGGGATTGTCCGTCCTCATGCCTTCACGCTCCATCCATATATACAGGCGTTTGCATGCTGATAATGCACGGGCCTGAGAGCTTCGTTTCTCACTGGCAACATAAACCGCCGCTGCCAAATCCGATTCGTCCGCATCCCTCAGGGTTTGACCGCACAAAGACAACCGGCGGGCAATTTTTTCCAAATCCCGCCGGTAGCTGTCCAAGGTATTCCGACTAAGCCGCCGATCCAGCCACAAGGTTTCAAGCAGCCTGTCAATCAAATCTTCTTCCATATTATTCCAAACAAATGCCGTCTGAAACAGGTTAGGAAGCGAAACCCGCATAATCAGGAAAGCGTTTCCAGCACTTCCTGCGCATGACCCGCCACCTTGACCTTCCTCCATTCATGGACGATTTCACCGCTCTTATTCAGAACAAACGTACTGCGCTCGATACCGAACGACTCTTTCCCATACAGTTTCTTCAATTTGATGACATCAAACAGGCGGCACACTGTTTCATCCTTGTCACTCAACAGTTCAAACCGGAAACCCTGTTTCTCGCAAAAGTTCTGATGCGCCTTCACCCCGTCTCGCGAAATGCCGACCACGGTATAACCCAAGTCGCCGAACTGCTCCAATCTCGCATTAAAATCCAGCCCCTCCGTCGTACAGCCGGGCGTACTGTCTTTCGGATAAAAATACACAACCAAAGGCAGATGTTCTGCCGAATGGAAATCCGCACCGCTGCTTGAAGGCAGGGTAAATTCATATTTCAAACCCATTAATCCGTACTCCCAATATTTCAACGATTAAAACAATGCATCAGCACACACCTGTGCATTAGTTTGATATCTAAGCAAACCCCGATTCTACCGCCTCGAGGCGCATAGATTCAACCGACGGCCTCTGTTTCAAATCAAACCGCCGAAATTAAATCACAATAAATGTTTTTAATAAAAACAATATGTTATTAATAAAAACAATCTTACATTACGGATACAAGCAACCTATCTCCCTGACAACATACTTTACATATATCTGTTTTTTCAACAAAATAACGTCAACATTCAATCAATGGAATCAAAAATGTCCGTCCGCACCTTAAAACATCTGCCTTCGTCTCTGCTACTCGGTTTATGCCTGTCCCTGCCTTCGGCATATCTCTTTGCTGAAGACGATATTTTAGGACAATTTTTGGAACATAACCTGTTCACATCCTCCGACCCGATAGAAATATTCGCCGAAAGCACAATACACCCCACCAACACTCAAGCCATTACAGGCGGGCTGATTCTTTCCTCCCAATCCGCACTGGTTGTCAATAATAAAACGGGACAAATACTGTATCAGAAAAACGCCGACAGAATCATGCCTATCGCCTCCATCTCCAAACTCATGAGCGCAATGGTCGTTTTAGATGCAAATTTAAACATGGATGAAACCGTTACCATTACGCCAGACGAAATCGACCGCATCAAAGGAACAGGCAGCCGCCTTGCCATCGGCACGTCCCTTACTCGGAAAGAGCTGCTTCACTTAAGCCTGATGAGCAGCGAAAACCGAGCCACCCACGCGCTTGGGAGGACCTACCCCGGCGGCATGGGCGCATTTGTCGCCGCAATGAACCGTAAAGCACAAAGCCTGGGTATGTACAGCAGCCGATTTTACGAACCGACCGGCCTCAACTACCAAAACGTTTCCACAGCCAAAGACCTAAGCCTTATGGTCAACGCAGCCGTACAATATCCCCAGATACGTATCAACTCGACCTCCAACCATGCCGCCGTACAAACGAAAAATGGACAGCAAAACTATAAAAATTCCAATGCCTTGGTTAGGGAAGGCATGTGGAACATCGAGCTGCAGAAAACAGGCTATATACGCGAGGCGGGCAGGTCTATGGTCGTCAGGGCCAATATTCAAAACCAACCGGTTACCATCATATTGTTAAATTCGCCTACATCCGCCACGCGGGTCAACGACGCACGCAAAATCGAATCATGGATGCTGCAGCAACGTTCTTAATGTATGCAAACAATTAGCGTAGAAATCCGTTTCAAGCACAAAAAAAATTGGTAATTTTTCCTATTAAAGGCTACAATTCTACAAATACAGGGCATTTGCCCGATTTCACAATCATAATAGCGGAGTTAAAAAATATGACAGCTAAAGGACAAATGTTGCAAGATCCCTTCCTGAACGCATTGCGTAAAGAGCATGTTCCGGTTTCGATTTACTTAGTTAACGGTATCAAATTGCAAGGTCAGGTTGAGTCTTTCGATCAATACGTTGTTCTCCTGAGAAACACTTCCGTAACCCAAATGGTTTACAAACACGCCATTTCCACCATCGTACCGGCACGCTCTGTCAACCTTCAACACGAAAACAGACCCCAAACCGCACCTGCATCAACCCTCGTCCAAGTGGAAACCGTCCAACAATCTGCTGAATAATCCGCACAAATCAATATATTCCAATACCTTACCGGCATCGGTAAGGTATTTTTATTTTCTGACAGCATTTAAAAATGTTATTGCAAAACATCATTCCATTCGCCCATTACCTTTTACAGCAAACACTGCCCGAAGGCGGGAACGCCTTGGACGGCACAGCCGGCAACGGACATGACACCCTTTTTCTTGCACAAACAGCAGGCATTCTGGGGAAAGTGTGGGCATTCGATATCCAACCGCAAGCCCTGAGCCGCACCCGATGCCGTCTGAAAGAGGCGAGATACGAGAATGTGCAACTCATCTTAGACGGACACGAAAACCTGAAACAATATGTTTCAGAACCGCTAAATGCCGCCATTTTCAACTTTGGCTGGCTGCCCGGCGGAGACAAAAGCCTTACCACCCATACGGAAACCAGCATTCCCGCCCTTTCTGCCGCCTTATCCCTACTGAAAGAAAACGGTATGCTTATTGCCGTCCTCTACCCCGGGCACGAAAACGGAAAACAGGAAGCGGAAGCAGTCGGACAATGGGCAAAAAACCTGCCTCAAGAACAGTTTGCCGTTTTGCGTTACGGCTTTACCAACCGGAAAAACAACCCGCCCTATCTGTTGGCATTTGAAAAGTTACGTCAAAAATAAATGTTTGCGGTAAAATAAGCCGATTCCAACCCTTATTTTGATAAGAGCCGACCATGCAGTATCTGATTGTCAAATACAGCCATCAAATCTTCGTTACCATCACCATTTTGGTATTCAACATCCGTTTTTTCCTACTTTGGAAAAATCCAGAAAAGCCCTTGGCGGGCTTTTGGAAGGCACTGCCCCACCTCAACGACACGATGCTGCTGTTTACAGGATTGTGGCTGATGAAGATCACCCATTTCTCCCCGTTCAACGCGCCTTGGCTCGGCACAAAAATCCTGCTCCTGCTCGCCTATATCGCATTGGGTATGATGATGATGCGCGCCCGTCCGCGTTCGACCAAGTTCTACACCGTTTACCTGTTCGCTATGTGTTGCGTCGCCTGCATCGTTTACCTTGCCAAAACCAAAGTCCTGCCTTTCTGAAACACTGCCATGAACAACAGACATTTTGCCGTCATCGCCTTGGGCAGCAATCTTGAAAACCCTGCCCAACAGGTACGCGGCGCATTGGACGCACTCTCTTCCCATCCCGACATCCGGCTTGAACAGGCTTCCTCACTGTATATGACCGCGCCCGTCGGTTACGACAATCAGCCCGATTTCGTCAATGCCGTCTGCACCGTTTCCACCACTTTGGACGGCATTGCCCTGCTTGCCGAACTCAACCGTATCGAGGCTGATTTCGGACGCGAACGCAGCTTCCGCAACGCGCCGCGCACATTGGATTTGGACATCATCGACTTTGACGGCATCTCCAGCGACGACCCCCGACTCACCCTGCCGCATCCGCGCGCGCACGAACGCAGTTTCGTCATCCGCCCTTTGGCAGAAATCCTCCCTGATTTTGTTTTAGGAAAACACGGAAAGGTTGCCGAATTGTCAAAACGGCTGGGCAATCAAGGTATCCGTCTTTTACCGGACAGGTAATTCCGCACGCGGATGCCGTCTGAAAGCCTTTCAGACGGCATTTTTCCTTTGCTGCCAACACGCGTGCAAAAAAATCGCCCCTTGGGAAAGGGGCGCAAAAGGAACACAAACCACTACCAAAACTTTAAATCTGCAACACTGCCTGCCGCATACTGTATCCGACAGGATATAAAGCTCTCACTAAATCGTTTTGAGAAACCCAAACCTCTTCATCACCGACAGAAAACCTGCCTTTCTCCGGCACCAGCTCCAACAAAAACGGTTGAACCGCCGTATGCAGCTTGTCTTTACACCGCTCCATCTTTCTGGATAGCGCAGACAAGGCACGCTTATAGACACTATCCTTGCGGTCAAGTTCCCGAGCACTGCCAACCCAGCTCAAACGAAGGTTGCGGCTTTCATCCTCAATCAGCAAAATACCTGTTTTAACTTCCCCTACCTCAGGCTCACACGAAAGCGAAATATAATATTTGCCGTCGATGTTGACATACGCCGCCTCATGCACCTGACAATTGCAGCCGGAAGTGGCAAGCAGGGAATAAACAGAATCACGGTGCAGCCTCAAAATATCGGAGGAAATCTGTTTGAAAATACTTTCCGGCATTTTTCCCTCCTTTCGTCTGCTGCGTTGTTTACTGGATTGGCTGCATTATACAGACATCTCCCAATCTTGCAAATGATAATTGTTCCTATTTTTTAGGAAGTTTATAAATTATTGATATGTATGTGAATTAATTTTTAAGATTTAAAACCTTTGTCTCAAAAAACACAAAAATGCCGTCTGAAACGTGTTCAGACGGCATTGGCTGCACAGGCAATCCGTTTAAAATTTCACGCCTTTATGCAGGGCCACAATCCCCGCACTCATATTGTGATAATCCACGCTGTCGAAGCCCGCATCCAGCATCATCTGTTTCAAAGTTTCCTGATCGGGGTGCATACGGATGGATTCGGCGAGATACTGGTAGCTGTCCGCATCTTTGGCAATCAGCCTGCCCATGACCGGCAGCAGCTTGAACGAATAGAAATCGTATGCGCCTTCGAGCGGCTTGTAGATTTTGGAAAACTCCAACACCAGCAACGTGCCGCCGGGTTTCAAAACACGGTACATCTCTTTCAGCGCGGCATCTTTATGCGTCATATTCCGCAAACCGAACGCCACGGAAACCAAATTGAAATAATTGTCGGGGAAAGGCAGTTTTTCCGCATCGGCAAGCGACACGGGCAAAATCATGCCTTCGTTCAACAGACGGTCGCGCCCGACGGTCAGCATAGAGGAATTAATATCGGTCAGCCAAACCTCGCCTTCCTTGCCAACGCGTTTCGCCCAACCGCGCGACAAATCGCCCGTACCGCCCGCAATGTCCAACACTTTATCGCCTTTTTTCAGGTGTGCCGTGTTGATGGTGAAATGCTTCCACACCCTGTGCAGCCCTGCCGACATCACATCGTTCATAATGTCGTAGTTTTTGGCGACGGAGTGGAATACTTCCGCCACTTTTCCGGCTTTCTCATCTTCGTTGACCGTGCTGAACCCGAAATGCGTTTTTTGTCCGCCCATATTCTAACCACCTCCCTGATGCCGCCCTACGGCATCCCAAACTTAACAATCTGATTGCTTTTCAAAACGCGACGCACCCGCCGCCGCCAATTTGTCCAAATATTCCTGCCACATCGCATCGTATCCGTATGCCAGTCTGTGCAGATACGCCCAATCGTAAAGACCGCTGTCGTACCCGTCCGAAAAACTGATTTTCAGCGCGTACTGACCGACAGGCTGTAAATCCGTAATTTGCACATCCGCCTTACCGGTCTGCAAAACATCCTGTCCCACGCCGTGTCCGCGCACTTCCGCACTCGGCGAATAGACGCGTAAAAATTCGGCAGGCAGATTTTTAGGTTCGTCCCCATAAGTCAAAACCAACACGGTACGGTTTTTCAACAAACGGATTTCAACAGGAATATTATTCAAAAAACACCTCGGTTCGGCATACAATATCCGGCAGGCGTACGCGTGCCTTCAAACGGCGCGTATTTTAACAGCTTTATCCCGATACCGATATTCAAACCCACACTTCAGACGGCATTGATATGGACAATCTCGTATGGGACGGCATTCCCGACATCCGCACACTCGACCAAACCATCCGCAAACACGCACACCCGCTCAACCTGATTGTCTGCCTTCCCGATAATCAGATTCCCGATTTTCAAACCGCACAAGATGCTTCGGACGCGGAATGCCGTCTGAAGCACCGTTTGGATCAGGCAACCCAGTGCCTCCAGTTCGACAGCATCAACCTCATCGAACACATCCTGCCCGATGTTCGTTTCTGGCTGGTTCCACCTTCACGCACCCACCACCTGCACGAACACTTCCACCACATTTCCTGGCAGACCGAAGCCATCCCACAAACCGAAAGCAAGCCCGACAAACCCTGGTTTGCACTTCCACAAACATCCGAACGGCAAAAACCGGAACACATCCTCGTCATCGGTGCAGGCATATCCGGGGCGGCAACCGCCCACGCCTTAGCATCATACGGCATTTCCGTTACCGTATTGGAAGCCCGAAAAGCCGCCCAAGCCGCCAGCGGCAACCGTCAAGGGCTGCTCTACGCCAAAATCTCACCGCACGACACCGAACAGACCGAACTTTTGCTTGCCGGCTACGGCTACACCAAACGCCTGCTCGAACACATCCTACCCGACTCCGACACATGGGGCGGAAACGGCATCATCCACCTCAATTACAGCCGCACCGAACAACAACGCAATCACGAATTGGGGTTACAAAAACACCATGCACACCTCTACCGCAGCATCACGTCTGCAGAAGCCGAAAAAATCGCCGGTATCCCCCTCAGCACCCCCTACACCGAACCATCATGCGGACTCTACTGGCAGCACGGCGTATGGCTCAATCCGCCCGCATTCGTCCACGCCCTCCTCAGCCATCCGCTGATCGGACTGCACGAAGACACACCGTTAACCGACATTTCCCACGACGGGGAAAAGTGGATTGCGACCACGCCAAATGGCATATTTTCCGCCACACACATCATCTATTGCACCGGCGCGCACAGCCCCCGCCTGCCCGAAACCAACCTCGCCGCCCTGCCCCTCAGGCAAATACGCGGACAAACCGGCCTCACACCGTCCACCCCGTTTTCCGAACAACTGCGTTGCGCCGTTTCAGGCGAAAGCTACATCAGCCCGTCGTGGCACGGACTGCACTGCTACGGCGCGAGTTTTATTCCCAACAGCAGCCATACCGGGTGGAACGAAGCCGAAGAAGCCTCAAACCGCCAAGCATTGGCACAACTTAACCCCGCCCTTGCCGAATCATTGTTTGCCGCCAACCCAAACCCCCAAAAACACCAAGGGCACGCCGCCATACGCTGCGACAGCCCCGACCACCTCCCCGTCGTCGGCGCACTCGGCAACATTGCCGCCATGCGGCAGACCTACGCCAAACTCGCGCTGGACAAAAACTACCGCATAGATTCCCCCTGCCCATACCTGCCAAATGCCTACGCCAACACCGCCCACGGCACACGCGGGCTTGCCACCGCACCCATCTGCGCCGCCGCCGTTGCCGCCGAAATCCTAGGCTTGCCCCACCCCTTTTCACAACGCCTGCGCCACGCCCTACACCCCAACCGCACCGTCATCCGCGCCATTGTCAGAAGGCAAAACCTGACTCCTTAAGCCTTTGCCGCATTCTCTTTGAAACTCTAAGCTAATATTCATATCTTAGATAAGGTCTCAATGCTGCGACACATACACAACCTAAAACTTTTATCACTTTCCCACACCGAAATTTCTATAACCATGTAAAAAGATTTTAAAAAATCAGTGAGTATGCGAAAAATCAGTCAATACAACATAATGATATACCCACTAAATTATTCTCTACTCCATTCTGTCCGACCGACCCTCAGATTTGCACGTCTATCGGCGTGCCGCCCACGGCCGCTCCCGTCAGTGATGCAATCACCCAGCTCTTTGATTTGATTTCTTCTTTGATATGTTCCGGCAGCAGGTTGGCATTGAACTCGCCTGTTGCGGATCGATTGCGGTTTTACCATCGTTATACTGTTGACCAAGATGTTCCGCTGCCTTTTCAGCTGCAACTGCTGCCAAGCCGCCGGCAGCAAAATTACCACCGTTGACGCGGGCGATAGCTGCTCCTAAAAGGAAATGTCCGATTGCCCGGGCGGTTTCGTTTTTGTTTTCTCCGTGGCCGAATGTTCTGCCTATTACTTCAGAGGCACAGGGCGCGGCGGCATTACTGACTTAGTGACGTTAAACAAAGGCCGTCTGAAACGTTTTTTCTGTTTTCAGACGGCCTCTTAGCTCAAACCTTGAGAACCGCATGCGTGCGTTCTGCACATATGCTACTTGTTGAGTTTAAGTTAGGGGCTGTCCTAGATAACTAGGGAAATTCAAATTAAGTTAGAATTATCCCTATGAGAAAAAGTCGTCTAAGCCGGTATAAACAAAATAAACTCATTGGGCTATTTGTTGCAGGTGTAACTGCAAGAACAGCAGCAGAGTTAGTAGGCGTTAATAAAAATACCGCAGCCTATTATTTTCATCGTTTACGATTACTTATTTATCAAAACAGTCTGCATTTGGAAATGTTTGATGGCGAAGCAGAAGCAGATGAAAGTTATTTTGGCGGGCAACGCAAAGGCAAACGCGGTGCTGCCGGTAAAGTCGCCGTATTCGGTCTTTTGAAGCGAAATGGTAAGGTTTATACGGTTACTGTACCGAATACTCAAACCGCTACTTTATTTCCTATTATCCGTGAACAGGTGAAACCTGACGGCATTGTTTATACGGATTGTTATCGTAGCTATGATGTATTGGATGTGGGCGAATTTAGCCATTTTAGC
Organism: Neisseria blantyrii; assembly: GCF_962747855.1. NCBI lineage: Bacteria > Pseudomonadati > Pseudomonadota > Betaproteobacteria > Neisseriales > Neisseriaceae > Neisseria > Neisseria blantyrii. The sequence continues at coordinate 147,130 of NZ_CAUIZY010000001.1, read as the reverse complement.
TTCGCTGAAACTTCGTTTTCGTATCAATCACAGCACATATTTTGCCGAACGACAAAACCATATCAATGGAATCGAGAACTTTTGGAACCAGGCAAAACGTCATTTACGCAAGTTTAACGGCATTCCCAAAGGGCATTTTGAGCTGTATTTAAAGGAGTGCGAATGGCGTTTTAACAACAGTGAGATAACAGTTCAAATTTCCATTTTAAAACAATTAGTAAAATCGGGTTTATCCTAGTCATCTAGGACAGCCACATAATTATTGCGTGATTTCACATTGTTTCGGCTTGAAGCACATGGTTTTGTAATCATTTACAGGCAGGTCACTTGGAGTCCTGTTCGGGCGGTTTGCTGTTTACTTAAATATAAGGATGACGGTCAATGAGATTTTTCGGTATCGGTTTTTTGGTGCTGCTGTTTTTGGAGATTATGTCGATTGTGTGGGTTGCCGATTGGCTGGGCGGCGGTTGGACGCTGTTTTTGATGGCGGCAGGTTTTGCCGCCGGTGTGCTGATGCTCAGGCATACGGGGCTGTCCGGTCTTTTATTGGCGGGCGCGGCGGTAAAAAGTGGTGGGAAGGTGTCTGTTTATCAGATGTTGTGGCCTATCCGTTATACGGTGGCGGCGGTCTGCCTGATGAGTCCGGGATTCGTATCCTCGGTGTTGGCGGTATTGCTGCTGCTGCCGTTTAAGGGAGGGGCGGTGTTGCAGGCAGGAGGTGCGGAAAATTTTTTCAACATGAACCAATCGGGCAGAAAAGAGGGCTTTTCCCACGATGACGATATTATCGAGGGGGAATATACGGTTGAAGAGCCTTACGGCGGCAATCTTTCCCGAAATGCCATCGAACACAAAAAAGACGAATAAATATGAATGGAATGCCGTCTGAAGGTTCAGACGGCATTTTTCCGGTTTGAAAATATAGTGGATTAACAAAAACCAGTACGGCGTTGCCTCGCCTTGCCGTACTATTTGTACTGTCTGTGGCTTCGTTGCCTTGTCCTGATTTTTGTTAATCCACTATATCTATGACTGATTGAAGCGTTGGGCGGAGGCTGTGTGAAACGGTATTGGACGTTGGGTCGTCTGATTCCAATCAGGCTTGAGGAATGCGAAACGGTGTGCGCTTATGCTGCGGAACGATTTGTTTCGCGGTTTTGCGCCCGAAACGGATGGAAAGGTGTGGGAAGCGGTCTGTCGGAGTAGAATACGCGTTTGCGTTTGAATACAGTAAGAAGAAAAGAGAGAAATTTATGCCGTCTGAACATCAACACACATCATCATTGCTTGATTTCGACCGTACCCATCTGCTTCATCCCTATACTTCCATGACCAATCCGCTTCCCGTTTATCCTGTCAAACGTGCAGAAAGTGTGTTTATTGAATTGGCGGACGGCACGCGGCTGATTGACGGGATGTCGTCTTGGTGGTGTGCGATACACGGGTACAATCATTCCGTTTTGAATCAAGCGGTTGAGAATCAGATGAAACAAATGGCACACGTGATGTTCGGCGGCCTGACGCACGGGCCGGCGGTGGAACTGGGCAAATTATTGGTCGGAATTTTGCCGCAGGGTTTGGACCGTATTTTTTATGCGGATTCGGGTTCGGTTTCGGTGGAAGTCGCGCTGAAAATGGCGGTGCAATATCAGCAGGCGCGGGGTTTGCGTGCAAAACAAAATATGGCGACGGTGCGGCGCGGCTATCACGGCGATACTTGGAACGCGATGTCCGTCTGCGATCCGGAAACGGGGATGCACCATATTTTCGGCAGCGCATTGCCGCAGCGTTATTTTGTCGGTAATCCGAAAAGCCGTTTCGACGATGAATGGGACGAGGCGGATTTGCAACCTGTCCGCGCCTTGTTTGAAGCGCATCATGCGGATATTGCCGCCTTTATTTTGGAGCCGGTCGTGCAGGGCGCGGGCGGCATGTATTTTTATCATCCGCAGTATCTTTGCGGATTGCGCGATTTGTGCGACGAATTTGACATCGTGTTGATTTTTGACGAAATCGCTACCGGATTCGGGCGCACGGGCAAGATGTTTGCCTGCGAACACGCGGAGGTCGTGCCGGATATTATGTGTATCGGCAAGGGCTTGAGCGGCGGTTATATGACGCTGGCGGCGGCGGTTACTTCGCAAAAAGTTACCGAAACGATTTCGCAGGGCGAAGCGGGCGTGTTTATGCACGGCCCGACATTTATGGCGAACCCGCTGGCGTGCGCCGTTGCCTGCGCTTCGGTCAAGCTGCTTTTGTCCCAAGATTGGCAGGCAAATATCCGCCGCATTGAAAGCATCTTAAAATGCCGTCTGAAAGCCGCGTGGGACATTCGCGGCGTGAAAGACGTACGCGTTTTGGGCGCCATCGGGGTGATTGAGTTGGAAAAAGGCGTGGATATGGCGCATTTTCAAGCGGATTGCGTGGCGCAGGGTATTTGGGTGCGCCCCTTCGGCAGGCTGGTGTACCTCATGCCGCCTTACATTATTTCAGACGGCCTCTTGACCGAACTTGCCGATAAAACCGTACACATTTTGAAGGAACACAACAAATGAAAGGCGTTTACTTCGTCAGCGGCATTGATACGGACATCGGCAAAACCGTCGCCACCGGCGTATTGGCAAAACAATTGTTGCAGCAAGGCAAAAGTGTGATCACGCAAAAGCTCGTGCAAACCGGTTGCCAAAATATCGCCGACGACATCGCCGTCCACCGCAAAATCATGGGCATACCCATGCAGGAAGCCGACAAACAAGGGCTGACCATGCCCGAAATCTTCAGCTATCCCGCCTCGCCCCATCTCGCCGCCCGTCTGGACGGCAGGGTTTTGGACTTGGACAAAATCCGCACCGCCACGCAAGAATTGGCGGCGCAATACGAAATCGTGTTGGTCGAAGGCGCAGGCGGATTAATGGTTCCTCTGACGGAAAACCTGTTAACTATTGATTATATTCAGCAACAGGCTTATCCCGTCATCCTCGTTACCAGCGGACGGCTCGGCAGCATCAATCACACCCTGCTCAGTTTCGCCGCGCTCAAACAATACGGCATTCGCTTGCACAGCCTCGTCTTCAACCATATTCATGACAGTTCTGACGAATGCGTTGCGCAAGACAGCCTGAACTATCTGCAATGCCGTCTGAAAGACAGTTTCCCTGAGGCGGAATGGTTGGAGTTGGATAAAACAGACGCGGTATAAAGATTGGGAAAAATATGGAACACCTATTTGGGAAATGGCTGCCAGATTTGCCTGCCTCCGTTTCAGACGGCATCAGCCTGCCGATGAGTCGGTTATTGAAAGCCCGGTCGCTGACCGCCGCATTGCGCGCCTTGCCGCATACATTTTCGGTGGAACTACTGAAACTGGGTGAATTGGAGACGGAATGCGGAGGGAGGCTGGTGCGTGAAGTTTTGTTGAAGCTGGACGGTATCCCTGTTGTCGCGGCAAGGAGCGAGTGCCGGATAGGTTCGGCGTTTTGGCAAAACATTTTGGACTGCGGCACGCGCCCTTTGGGCGAACGTCTGTTTCAAGCCGATTTGGAAGGGGCGCGTTCGGCGTTTGAGTTTGCTGTTTTCAGCGAAGGATGCGGACGGTACTTTGCCGCTCGGCGTTCTCGGTTTTCCCATCACGGTGAGGAAATGCTGCTGACCGAGTATTTTCTGCCCGAACTGAAACGCTTTATCGGATAAAATACCGGTTTTTTAAGCTGTGCGGCAATATGAATCCTAAATCCCCTTTATTTTTACGCCTGACCGACCGTTTGGATGTGTATCTGCGTCTGATGCGGACGGACAAGCCCATCGGGACGCTGCTTTTGCTGTGGCCGACCTACTGGGCGTTGTGGCTGGCTTCAGACGGCATTCCGGATTGGACGGTATTGGCGGCGTTTACAATCGGTACGTTTTTAATGCGCAGTGCCGGTTGCGTCATCAACGATTTTGCCGACCGCGATTTTGACGGTGCTGTCGAGCGCACCAAAAACCGACCGTTCGCACAGGGCAGGGTCAAGAAAAAAGAAGCGTTGCTGCTGACGGCATTTTTGTGCCTGCTTGCCGCATTGTGCCTGATTCCGCTGAATCATCTGACTTGGCTGATGAGCCTGCCTGCCTTGTTTCTTGCGCTGACTTACCCGTTTACCAAACGTTTTTTTCCGATTCCCCAACTCTATCTCGGGCTTGCCTTTTCCTTCGGTATCCCGATGGCGTTTGCCGCCGTCGCCGGAAACGTGCCGCCTCAAGCGTGGATACTCTTTGCCGCCAATGTGTTATGGACACTGGCGTATGACACGGTTTACGCCATGGCGGACAAAGAAGACGATTTGAAAATCGGCATCAAAACCTCCGCCATCACGTTCGGGCGTTACGATATCGCCGCCGTTATGCTGTGTCATGGCGGCTTTACCCTGCTGATGGCAGTATTGGGGGCGGTTATCGGTGCGACATGGGCATATTGGACGGCAATCCCCATCGTTCTGCTGCTGCAATACTGCCAATATGCCGCCATCAAAAGCCGCGTCCGGCAAATCTGTTTTGAAACGTTTTTGGCAAACAACAGAATCGGTTGGGTGTGGTTTACCGCCATTTTTGCCCATACGTTTTTCGCGAAATAAGGCAGGGCAATGCCGTCTGAAGAGCCGTAAACTGCTTTAGACGGCATTTCTATCTGTGCCGAAAAGCGTTAAAATATGTTTTTAAAACGCTGTGTTATGTCAGCCCGTACCGTATGTGGGATTGAGATTTGCCCCGGCAGTCGGTACAATCCTTCTGTTTTGCGATGTCTGAAAAGAGAAGCTTATGAGCCTTATCGGCGAAATTTTGCCTTTGTCCCATATTGTTTTGGATATGGAGGTGGGCAGTAAAAAAAGGCTGTTTGAGGAAGCGGGCCTGCTTTTGGAACGCGAGGCATCATTGCCTCATACTGATGTTTTCGAATGTCTTTTTGCCCGTGAAAAACTCGGTTCGACCGGTTTGGGGCAGGGTGTCGCCATCCCGCACGGCCGCCACGCAAGCGTGAAGCAGGCGACGGGCGCGTTCATCCGCACGCGCGAACCCGTCGTATTCGACGCGCCCGACGGCAAGCCGGTTTCACTGGTTTTTATCTTGCTGGTGCCGGAAAACGCAACGGGCGAGCATTTGGAGGTTTTATCCAAACTGGCCGGCAAGTTTTCCCAAAAAAGCATCCGCGAATCGCTGATGACGGTTTCTTCTGTGGAAGAAGCCCGCGCCATCCTGACTGAAGAATAATATGCCCAGTATCTCCGTCCGCCGGCTGTTTGACGACAACCAATACAAGTTGCAACTCGCCTGGGCCGCCGGCAATTCGGGGGCGGACAACCGTATCGGCGTAGAGGCAGACAAGCCCGTCCTCGCCTTGGTCGGACACCTGAATTTCATCCATCCCAACCAAATCCAAGTGGTCGGTTTGGCGGAGTCGGAATATCTGAACCGCCTCGAATCGGGTGAAATCGGTTACAAATTCGGCGACCTGTTTGATATTTCCATGTCTTTGGTCATTGTGGCAAACGGCTTGCCGGTTTCCCCGGGTCTGCGCGACTACTGCCACAAAAACGATATTCCACTGCTGACTTCCAAACTCGAAAGCCCCTATCTGATGGACGTGTTGCGGATTTACCTGCAACGCACCTTGGCGGCATCGTCCGTCAAACACGGCGTATTTCTCGATGTGTTTGAAATCGGCGTGTTGATTACCGGACATTCGGGGTTGGGTAAGAGCGAATTGGCATTAGAGTTGATTTCGCGCGGCCACAGCCTGATTGCCGACGATGCGGTCGAGCTGTTCCGCATCGGTCCGGAAACATTGGAAGGGCGTTGTCCGCCCATGTTGCGCGACTTTTTGGAAGTGCGCGGCTTGGGGATACTCAATATCCGCCATATTTTCGGCGAAACCTCTATCCGGCCGAAAAAAGTGTTGCAACTCATCATCAACCTGGTTGCCGCAGACGATGAGTACATGAAACAGCTCGACCGATTGAGCATACGTACGGAAACAGAATCCATCCTCAACGTCAACGTCCGTTCGGTAACGCTGCCCGTCGCCGTCGGACGTAACCTCGCCGTTTTGGTTGAGGCGGCGGTACGCAATTACATTTTGCAGTTGCGCGGCAAAGACAGTACGCGCGAATTTTTGGAACGCCATCAGACGCAACTTAAAGAAAACGAACAGAATCATGAAAATCGTCCTGATTAGCGGGCTTTCCGGCTCGGGCAAATCCGTTGCACTGCGCCAAATGGAAGATTTGGGCTATTTTTGCGTGGACAACCTGCCTTTGGAAATGCTGCCGTCGCTGGTGTCGTACCATATCGAACGTGCGGACGAAACCGAATTGGCGGTCAGCGTCGATGTGCGTTCCGGCATAGACATTGCCCAAGCGCGCGAGCAGATTGCCTATCTGCGCGGACTCGGACACAGGGTTGAAGTTTTGTTTGTCGAGGCGGAAGAGGCCGTGCTGGTCCGCCGCTTTTCCGAAACCCGACGCGGACATCCGCTGGCCGGTCAGGACATGACGCTGTTGGAAAGCCTGAAAAAAGAGCGCGAATGGCTGTTCCCGCTTAAGGAAATCGCCTACTGTATCGACACTTCCAAGATGAATGCCCAACAGCTCCGCCATGCAGTCCGGCAGTGGCTGAGGGTTGAGCGTACCGGACTGCTGGTGGTTTTGGAGTCCTTCGGATTCAAATACGGTGTGCCGAACAACGCCGATTTTATGTTTGATATGCGCAGCCTGCCCAACCCGTATTACGATCCCGAGTTGAGGCCTTACACCGGTATGGACAAGCCCGTTTGGGATTATTTGGACGGGCAGCCGCTTGTGCAGGAAATGGTTGACGACATCGAAAGGTTTGTTACGCGTTGGCTGCCGCGTTTGGAGGACGAAAGCCGCAGTTATGTTACTGTCGCCATCGGCTGTACCGGCGGGCAGCACCGTTCGGTCTATATTGTCGAAAAACTCGCCCGAAGGTTGAAAGGGCGTTACGAATTGCTGATACGGCACAGACAGGCACAAAACCTGTCGGGCCGCTAATCCCGTCAAACCATTATGCCGTCTGAAACCCCGTCCTCCGTTTCAGACGGCATTTCAAATATTGAGAAGAAAGAACAGACATGGCAATCCAATGGTTTCCCGGCCATATGAACAAGGCGAAAAAAGCCATCGCCGAGCGTGCAAAAAGCGTTGATATGGTGATTGAAATGCTGGACGCGCGTATGCCCGCCTCCAGCGAAAATCCACTGTTGGCGCAGCTTTCCAAAGGCAAGCCCAAACTCAAAATTTTAAATAAGCAAGACCTTGCCGACCCCGAACGCACCAAAATCTGGCTCGACCACTACAACAGCCGCCCCGACACCCGAGCCATCGCCCTTGATTCCTCTGAAACCGGCGCGCACGGCAAAATCACTCAAGCCTGCCGCGCCATGATTCCCCACCGCCAAGGCATAGACAAACCCCTGCGTGTCCTCATCTGCGGCATTCCCAACGTCGGCAAATCCACCCTCATCAACGGCATGATAGGCAAAAAATCCGCCAAAACCGGCAACGAACCCGGCATCACCAAAGCCGAACAACGCCTCTTCCTCACCGACGACTTCTGGCTCTACGACACCCCCGGAATGCTGTGGCCGAAAATCATCGTCGAAGAAGGCGGCTACAACCTCGCCGCCGGCGGCGCGGTCGGACGCAACGCGCTGGACGAAGAAGAAGTCGCCCTCGAACTCTTAGACTACCTCCGCCGCCACTACCTCCCCATGCTGCAAGAACGCTACCAAGCCGACAAAGACCCCAGCAGCCACTGGGATGACAACTCGTGGCTCGAATGGATAGCCAAAAAACGCGGCGCAGTCCTCAGCGGCGGACGGGTCAATTACCAAAAAGCTGCCGAAAACATCCTCACCGACTTCCGCGAAGGCAAAATCGGCAGAATCACCCTTGAAACGCCGAACCAATGGGAAATGTGGCTCAAAAAAGCCCGTCAGAAAGAAGCCGAACTCAAGGCATTGCGTGAGGCAAGAAAAGCAGAATGGAAAGGACAGAAACCCTCGGAAGCATAAAGAATGCCGTCTGAAAAATATTTTTCAGGCAGCTTCTCCCCATTCCAACCGATTTCAGACGGCATATCCAAACCCATGCCGTTTCAGCACGGATACCCGTATGACCGACAAAATTTCTCCCGACGCGCTGATTGAAGCCGCGCTTCTGACCCAAACCGAACCCCTGAACGAAAAATCCATGCGCGAACTGTGTGTGCCGCCGCTGTCGCAAGACAAACTGATTGATGTATTGGCGCAGTTGAAAACGCGTTGGCAGGATAGGGCGTTGCAACTGGTGCATACGCAAGAGGGCTGGCGTTTTCAGGTTGTTCAGACGGCATTCGAGCGGCTGGGCAGCCTTCAGGAACAGCGTGCGCCGCGCTATTCCCGCGCCGTGATGGAAACACTGGCGATTATCGCCTACCAGCAGCCCGTAACGCGCGGCGACATCGAAGGCATACGCGGCGTGGCGGTGTCGCAGAACGTGATGCAGACCTTGCAGGATCGGGGGTGGATTGAAGTCATCGGACATCGGGACACATTGGGAAAACCCGCATTGTGGGCAACAACGGCAACGTTTCTCAGCGATTTGCGCTTGGACGGTTTGGAAGAACTGCCACCGCTGACTGAACTGGGCGAACTGGTTTTGCCCGATTTGATAGAAATGCCGCCTGCGGATGAAGAAGAGCCGGAAACCGTACCGTCCGATACCCTGCCCAACTGAAATTCCAAATGCCGTCTGAAACGCACATTGCTTCAGACGGCATTGCAACAAATAAGCAGATAAAAACAAGCACTAAGCAAAATTAAGGAAAAACTTATTTTTAATTTAAAAAATCTTAGTTATAATTCGTATATCTAAAGTTGATATTGCTTTTGTCGGTAGAATTGCTAAGGAATCCTCACAATGCTTCTAACACTTTCTTTGCGTGATTTTGTCATTGTCGAAAATCTGAATCTGAATTTTCAAAGCGGTTTTACCGTCTTGACCGGCGAGACCGGCGCAGGCAAGTCCATTACTTTGGATGCGATTGGTCTGCTGTTGGGCGACAAGGCCGATTACAGCCAAGTCCGCAACGGTGCAAAAGAAGCCCAATTGTCGGCATTGTTTGATATTTCCCATTTGCCTGTTTTAAAAGCAGAATTGTATGAACAGGGGCTTTTAAACGACGGAGAAGAAGAACTCAGCATCCGCCGTATCATCGATGCCAAAGGCAAAAGCCGTAGCTTTATCAACAATCAGGCGGCTACCTTGGCGCAGCTTAAAGCCGTCGGCGGGCAGCTTATCGACATCCACGGGCAAAACGCCCATCATTCGCTTAATCAGGAAGCCGCCCAGCGCGAATTGTTGGACGCATTTGCGGGCAGCAAGGTGCAGGCGGAAACCGTCAGGCAGCTTTATCAAAATTGGGTCAATGCGAAAAAAGCCCTTCAAGAGGCGCAGGAACACGCCGAGACCATCATCATTGAGCGTGAGCGTTTGGAATGGCAGTTTAACGAACTGAATCAGTTGGGCATTAAACAAGGCGAATGGGAAACCCTCAGCCAAAGCCACGACAGCCTTGCCCATTCTGCCGAGCTGTTGCAGGCCGCCGAAGAAGTCGGAAGCAAGATTGACGGCGACAACGGCATCCAACGCCATATCTATCAATGTCAAAAACTATTGGTCAATCTGCAAAACATCGAGCCGCGCTTTGCCGAGAGCCTGAATATGTTGGCAAGCATCGAGGCCGAATTGGGCGAAATCAGTGCCAATATGCGCGATGTGGCAGGACGCAGCGACATCAACCCCAATGAATTGGCGGCACAGGAACAGCGTATGGGCGAACTGATGGGGATGGCGCGGAAATACCGTATCGAGCCCGAAGAGTTGCCTGCCAAGTTGGAAGAAATCGAAGAACGCCTGCAAAGCCTTCAAGCTGCCGCCGATTTGGAAGCATTGACGCAAACCGTTGCCCGCAACCTTGCCGAATATCAGGAAGCCGCCCACATCCTTTCCGCCATGCGGCATCAGGCTACCGGCAGGCTTGGCGAAGAGACAACGGAAAATATGCAGCATCTCGCTATGAAAGGCGCACGTTTCGACATCGTTCTGCTGCCGTCTTCCCCGACGGCACACGGTTTGGAGCAGGTACAGTTTCAAGTTGCCGCCAACAAGGGCAATCCGCCCCGCCCGCTGAACAAAGTCGCCTCCGGCGGCGAATTGGCGCGTATCAGCCTTGCCTTACAGGTTGTTGCCAGCCAATATACCCAAGTTCCCACCCTGATTTTTGATGAGGTCGATACCGGTATTGGAGGGGGGGTAGCCGAAATGGTCGGCAAAGCCTTGCGTGCGTTGGGCAGAAAACATCAGGTGCTTGCCGTTACCCATCTTCCGCAAGTCGCATCCTGCGGCGAAAACCACTGGCGGGTGCGCAAGCACAGCGAGGGAGAGCAAACCGTCAGCGAAATCAGTATATTGGATGAAATCCAACGGATCGAAGAGGTTGCCCGTATGTTGGGCGGGGAAATCATTACCGATACGACGCAGCAACATGCGGCAGAATTGCTGCAACTTGCGTCGAAAAATAGTTTATTTTAAAATCAATTATTTAAAAAATAACTGAAAATAAAAGTCTAAAACAATAGACAGAACTCAGATAAATCCGTATTATTACGCTTTCTTAATCACTTGAACAAGTGATTGTGCTGCACCCGTAGCTCAGTTGGATAGAGTATCTGGCTACGAACCAGAGGGTCGGGCGTTCGAATCGCTCCGGGTGCGCCAACAAGACACACAATATGCGCCCATCGTCTAGCGGTTAGGACATCGCCCTTTCACGGCGGTAACCGGGGTTCGATTCCCCGTGGGCGTGCCAATTCAAAATGTCTCCGATTATATCGGAGACATTTTCAATTTCCGTTTGTATACACGGATATATATTCCTGCATAGGTATATATTCTATTTTACCAATTGATTGCCTATTATCGTTGGGTTTTGGTATTGTATATGCTAAATGTATTGGCATAGATACTGGAATGAAAGTAGGTCTATGGTTGGGCATTTAATATGCCTGTCAGTTGAGAAGCAAATATTACTGGTAAAGTCTGCAATTTAAAAAGGATTCTAGCAACAAAGAAAGTTAAAAACATGAACACAAACTTAAATGACAAAGACAAAGCCATGGATACCGCAATCAGGTTTCAGAAAAGGATGAGGATTCCGAAATTTTTCTTTTTAATTTTCGGAATCACAATAGTTTTGGCCTTTATCCAAGACGTGATAACGGGTTCTAACTTTCTGCAAACAACGATTATGCAAATAATATTTGCGATATATTTAGGCTTTGGAGGTATCATAACTTTAGGGGCTGTCCTAGATAACTAGGGAAATTCAAATTAAGTTAGAATTATCCCTATGAGAAAAAGTCGTCTAAGCCGGTATAAACAAAATAAACTCATTGGGCTATTTGTTGCAGGTGTAACTGCAAGAACAGCAGCAGAGTTAGTAGGCGTTAATAAAAATACCGCAGCCTATTATTTTCATCGTGTACGATTACTTATTTATCAAAACAGTCCGCATTTGGAAATGTTTGATGGCGAAGCAGAAGCAGATGAAAGTTATTTTGGCGGGCAACGCAAAGGCAAACGCGGTGCTGCCGGTAAAGTCGCCGTATTCGGTCTTTTGAAGCGAAATGGTAAGAAAAGTAATGCGCCCCTCTGATAGGACGCAATATATAAGGTTTATACGGTTGCTGTACCGAATACTCAAACCGCTACTTTATTTCCTATTATCCGTGAACAGGTGAAACCTGACAGCATTGTTTATACGGATTGTTATCGTAGCTATGATGTATTGGATGTGGGCGAATTTAGCCATTTTAGCTTCGCTGAAACTTCGTTTTCGTATCAATCACAGCACACATTTTGCTGAACGACAAAACCATATCGATGGAATTGGGAACTTTGGGAACCGGGCAAAACGTCATTTACGCAAGTTTAACGGCATTCCCAAAGAGCATTTTGAGCTGTATTTAAAGGAGTGCGAACGGCGTTTTAACAACAGTGAGATAAAAGTTCAAATTTCCATTTTAAAACAATTAGTAAAATCGAGTTTATCCTAGTTATCTAGGACAGCCCCTTATTTTTTAGCGTGTAAAACAAAACCGGCTGCATACCTGCAACCGGCCTCAAATCAGCACAATTCCTTATCAAAATCAGCCAACAGGTCTTTCAGACCGTCTCCGATTTCCTGAAGCGTAACCGGACGGTTGCCGTCCGAACCCGATTCCGCACCTTCTGCATACGGCGCAAACGTACTCTTCAGTTTCAACAGTTTCACCACATCCAAACGGGTGTAGCGTTCGCCGCCGTAACCGACAACCACACCGTGATCATGCTGCCATTGCGCAAAACCATAGGGGCTGATTTGCAACAGTCCGCACAGCTCGTCCAGCGTGAAATAGCGTTTTGCGGGAAGCGTCAAATCAACGTTGTTTGTCATAGTAGTGTTCCACCATGCCTTTGAGTTTCTGGCTGGCATGGAAAGTTACCACGCGGCGGGCGGTAATCGGCACTTCCTCGCCGGTTTTCGGATTGCGGCCCGGGCGTTGCGGCTTGTCGCGCAACTGGAAATTACCGAAACCGGAAATTTTGATTTCCTCGCCGCGCGCCAGAGTGCTGCGGATTTCTTCAAAAAAGAGTTCGACGATTTCTTTGGCATCGTTTTTGGTGACGTTGCTGACTTTGTCTACCAAAATATCGGCCAATTCGGCTTTAGTGAGAGTCATATGATTACCTTCTGTTGTAACAGTTGTGGATTATTACCAATTTTTATTTAAAATTCAAGCGAATATTTATTTCTTAACTGCGAAGCCGCGCCCCTGCCGCCGTTGCCGCGCCAATCAGTTTCCCGATAAGCGGTTCAACCGCCTCATCCGTCAGCGTGTTTTCCATATCCTGCAAAATCACTTTGACCGCCACGCTCTTCATCCCTTCAGGCAGGCCCGTGCCGCGATACACGTCAAACACGCTGATTTCCTGTACCAACTTGTTTGCCGCGCCTTTCAAGACAAGCAGCAAATCATCATGGCTCATAGCTTCCGGCATCACAAACGCCAAATCGCGGCGCACCGGCTGGAATTTCGATACGGCCCGATAGCGCGTTTTCCCGCATTCCAACACAGCCTCCATATCAATTTCAAATACCAGCGGCGCTTGCGGCAGGTCGTATTTTTGCAGCCATTTCGGATGCAGTTCGCCGACAAAGCCGATAACTTTGCCGTCTGAAACGATATTGGCGGCGCGTCCGGGATGCAGGGCGGGATGTCCGGTTTTAACGAACTCGACTACTTTGTTTTTCAACAGATTTTCTACATCGGCCTTGATGTCGTAAAAATCCGCGTTGCGCGTTTTTTCACCCCATTGTTCCGGCATTGCCGCGCCGTACCACAGACCGCCGATGCGCTCGTTTTGGACAAACCGGCCGTCTGAACCTTTGCCGAACACGCGGGCGATTTCAAACACGCGCACGCGGTTTTGCTTGCGGTTCAGGTTGTTTTGCAAAATTTCCACCAAGCCGCCAATCAACGTAGAACGCATCACGGCATATTGCGCCGCCAGCGGGTTTTGCAGGCGGATGGGATCGGCATTGGCGGCAAAATCTTGTTCCCACTGCTCGTCAACGAAGGCATAGCTGACTACTTCGTGGTAGCCGCGCGCCGCCATTTCGTTGTAAACGGCAAAACGCGGACGGCGTGTTTCGGGCAGTTCCAGCATTTTCAGACGGCCTGACGTGTAATCGTCGGGGATGTTTTCATAGCCGTAAACGCGTCCGATTTCTTCAATCAAATCAGCCTCAATTTCGATATCGAAACGGAAGCTCGGCGCGGTAACGCGAAAGCCTTCCGCCGTTTTCTCAGGCTGCAGACCCAGGTGTTGCAAAATGGTTTCCACCTGTTCGGCAGGAATGTCCACGCCCAACACGGTTTTCAGACGGCCCAAACGCAATTCGACCTGCTTCGCTTCGGGCAATTCACCCTGCGCTTCCACCATTTCTCCTGCCGCACCGCCGCAGATTTGCAAAACCAATTCGGTAGCGCGTTCGATGGCATCGGCCTGCAAACGGTAATCCACGCCGCGCTCAAAGCGGAACGACGAATCCGAACCAAAACCATATTGGCGCGATTTCCCTGCGATGATTTCAGGCGCAAACCAAGCCGCTTCCAGCACGATATTTTGTGTGCCGTCTGAAACCGCGCTCGCCGCGCCGCCCATCAGGCCTGCCAAGCTCAACACGCCTTTTTCGTCGGCCACTACCAGCGTATTTTCAGACAGGGAAACGGTTTTCTCGTTCAGGCATTCCAGCGTTTCACCTTCACGCGCACGGCGGATGTGCAGGCTGCCTGAAAGTTTGTCGGCATCAAAAACATGCATCGGCTGACCGATTTCCAGCATTACATAGTTGCCAATGTCCACCGGCGCGGAAATACTGCGGATGCCGCTACGCTCCAAACGCTGCTTCATCCAATCCGGCGTAGCGGCGCGCGCGTTCACGTTTTCAATCACGCGGCTGATAAAGCGGCCACAATCGGCAGGCGCATCAATCTGCACGGGCTGTTTGCGGCTGCCCGTGATTGGCGCAACATGGATTGCAGGCTGCTTGAACGCGCAACCCGTCAATGCGGACACTTCGCGCGCGATGCCTTTGATGCTCAGGCAGTCGGCACGGTTCGGCGTGATTTTCAGCGTGAACACCGTATCGTCCAAATCCAGATATTCGCGGATATTTGCGCCGACGGGAGCGTCTTGCGGCAGAATGTGCAAGCCGTTCACGCCGTCATCAGACAGACCGAGTTCGTCGGTGGAACACAACATCCCGTTCGACACCACGCCGCGCATCTTGGTCGGCTTGATTTTGAAATTGCCCGGCAACACCGCACCCGGCAACGAACACGGCACTTTAATGCCTGGCTTGACATTCGGCGCACCGCACACAATCTGAACCAACTCGCCCGTACCGGCATCAACTTGGGTAACGTTCAAGCGGTCGGCATCAGGATGTTTCTCAACGGATTTCACTTCGGCAATTACCACGCCCGTAAACGCAGGCGCAGCAGTCTCGGCTTCTTCCACTTCCAAGCCGGACATGGTTAACAGATGTTCCAGCTTATCGGCGGAAAGTTCGGTATCGGCTTGGGTTTTCAGCCATGAGTAGGAGAATTGCATGTTTTTCCTAAAGATTAAATTTGATTGGACAACTTAAGGGTAACCGAGTGTAAATTACATTACACATTTTTCCATAAAGCAGTCTAAAAATTCTTCATTGACGGCTTTATTTGTCAATTTCCGGCGAATGCACAAGGAATACAACTCTTCAACTGCGGAATAAGGAAAATATTGGGTATCTAAATTTTTAAACATCGGAACATTCGCTTCTTTAAAAACTTTATCCCTATCTTCATCAGGAGCAACGATAACCCAGCGCGTATTAGCATATGGTGGCAACAGGTCTTTCAACTGCTTCATCCGTGCAAGGCCGGAACGTACACCCGTACTATGTTCCACCTCCATCACCGCCGGCATCAGTTTTCCATTCCTGAACCAGATGCAATCAATATGCATTGCGGCCTGAACCGCGCCGTCAAACGAACTGATAAGTTTCTCGCTTTCTATCTTTTGTACGATACCGTCCAAATCGGCAATTTTCTTATCCCCATAACTAATACCTTGGTCGTTTCTCGCAATCCACGTCCTGAAACCAAGTTGAAAACCTATTGCTGAAAGGGCAATCTGTATTTGCACGTGGCGGCGTTTTACATCTATATCTATTTCTGAATGGGTTGAAGGAAGGGATAAAGCATCGTAAACCACATTGTTGGAGGGGATTTCCGAAATAACGACATCTGTCTCATATTCCTTCATTACGCCTTTTTCATGCGGCCTATAGGGAAGCCAAATAATGTGCTTGTGCCCTTCCACCACCTCGCTTTTATTCAGACCCGGTTGTATCCGCTGCAATTTGCACCAGTAAATTTCGGGTGTATGGGCAAGCAATGCCTCCAGTGCGGAACGAAAGTTATAACTTGCGCCAAACACCCTGTCCACATTGACAGGCTCCCCCGTGGACAACGCATCTGCCAACCGCCAAATTGCTTGTTTCGATATCGAAGTTTCCGTATCTCCCCTTTTAATCTTAATCGGACCTTCCGGTTTTTCAACATGGACGATTTGTATGGTATGCGTATTTGAGCTGTTCACATAGTTATAATTGACATTCTTTTTCAAGCTATCAATCGCACTGACCAAATTAGCAGCCGTCAGTTTTTGTCCGCTCATAGTGATTCTCCAAATAAGATTTTAGTGTCATCGCTATCCCTTTTGCTGCCAAAAACGGTACACCGTTGCCTATGGTTTTGAACATATTGCTCAATGTCATGTTATCAGGCAGCTCAAACTCCTTCGGCAAAGACTGTATTGCCAATGCCTCCGCAGCGGAAATCCTTCTTGGCAGATAGGGATGAATGTGGACTTCGTTATTTCCGTATGCGGCAGTCGGGGAATAACGCCAGCGGTGTAGGCGTTTATAGGACTTCTTTTTATCATCCCCTTCGCTTATGGTTTGGAATTTTTCTAAACCCGCTCTTGGTTGGAAGTGTTTGCTCGCATTCGGGTGCGTATCCACACCATTGCGATCGAACCAATACTGAACGGTCAACTCGGGGTATATGTTTGCAGGCTGACTGACCACTCTTCCTACTTCTTCTGTCGTAGGCCAATCTTTTTCCAAGGCATCAGGGAATGAAATATGAGCATCCCAATCAAACTTCTGCAAAGCATCGACATGCTGACTCAAAAAACCCACTAGGATAATCCTTTCCCTGTCTTGCGGTACGCCGTATTCGATGGCATTGATGAGTTTTTCAGTACATACATATCCAAAATCAGAAAGTTGCCGTTTCAACGCATTGAAAAACTCCCTATGCTTGGCAGTCCTATATAGTCCTTTCACATTCTCAAATACAAAAAAATCAGGCTGGTTTTTACAAATTAAATCCACATAACTTTGTGATAACTTACCATTCTCCCCATCCCTACCTTTATTTTTCCCTGCAATAGAAAAATCCGGACATGGGGGACCTCCGATAAATCCGACAATAATGCCATTTTGTTTTTCCTTTTTAACCCAGCCAGCCAAATCTTTTGCTTTCTCAGCATAAAGACATTCGTCAATACTACCCTCAAAATATCCGTATTTAGGCTTCGGGATATCCATTCTGCTTCGAGAGTATTTATATGCTTCCAAAAATGGGGGATGGACTTCATTAACAAAGGCAATATCAAATCCTGACAACTCGAAGCCCAAATCCAAAAAGCCCGCACCGGAGAAAAAAGAAAAAATCAAAGTTTTTTTTCTTTCCTGCCGTATACTTATATCCAAATTGCAGCTTTTATCCGTCAACTGTAAGGGGAGATTATTTTTCTCCCGTTTGAAATTTTGACAATCCCTGTTTTTCGCGGACGGCTTGTCTGACTTTTTCGGCATGGCAGCCTGCATTTTTAACGACATCGTTACTCCAAAAACGTAAAACCGTCCAGCCCTCGGCTTTCAAACGGCCTGTTACTTCCACATCCCGCCGGATATTGCGTTCTATCTTGGCAATCCAAAACTCGCGGTTGACCTTTATTTCCGCTTTTTTCCGTTACCAATCCTTGCCGTGCCAAAACTCGCCATCGACAAACACGGCAACTTTGTATTTTTTAAATGAAAAATCAGGTTTTCCAAAAATGCTTCCGCTGTTTTTCCGATACCTGAGCCCCAAAGCCCACATCGCTTTTACCAACACAAGCTCGGGTTTCGTCCCTTTGCTTTTGTTGGACTGCATACATTTTTTGCGTTGCTCGGGGGTTAATCTGTCCATTTCGGGCTACCTGAAAATGTGCAGGCTGCTTTTTCATATTCAGGCAGCCTGCACAATCATTTCGCGAACTGCTTCAAAAAGTTCAAATCGTTATCAAAAAACAGTCGCAAATCATTCACGTTGTAACGCAACATGGCGAAACGGTCGAGGCCGATGCCGAAGGCGAAACCGGTGTATTTTTCGGGATCGATATTCACATTTTTCAACACGTTGGGATGCACCATACCGCAGCCGCCGACTTCCAGCCATTTGCCGTTTTCGCCCATAATGTCGATTTCGGCGGACGGTTCGGTGAACGGGAAGAAAGACGGGCGGAAACGCACCTGCAAATCATCGCGTTCAAAAAAGCGGCGGATAAAGTCGGTGAACACGGCTTTCAAATCGGCAAAAGTCACGCCCTCTTCCACCCACAAGCCTTCCGCCTGATGGAACATAGGCGAGTGCGTGGCATCGCTGTCCACACGGTAAACGCGGCCGGGGGCGATAATGCGGATGGGCGGCTCTTTTTTATCGAGCATATAGCGGATTTGAATCGGCGAAGTGTGCGTACGCAAAACATCGCCGTTTTCAACGTAAAACGTATCCTGCATCGCACGGGCAGGATGGTTTGCAGGGATGTTCAGGGCTTGGAAATTGTGGAAATCGTCTTCGATTTCAGGTCCATCCGCCACTTCAAAACCCATTCCGTGGAACAGCTCGACCACACGTTGCAAGGTCAGGGTTACGGGATGCAGGCTGCCGCCTTCCTGAGCGCGTCCGGGCAGGGTAATGTCAAGGGCTTCGGCATCAAGCCGGGATTGAAGTTTGGCTTCGTTGAGGGCATCGCGCTTATCGTTAAAGGCCGTCTGAAACCGGTTTTTGCACTCATTGATATGCGCGCCTATGGTTTTGCGCTCTTCAGGCGACATTTGACCCAAAGTTTTCAGAAGCCCGGTCAATTCGCCGGTTTTACCGAGATAGCGTGCTTTAATTTGTTCTAATGTATTGAAATCTTGCGCAGCTTCTACTGCGGCAATGCCTTCTGCAACGATACGGTTTACATTTTCCATAATATCAAGTCTGTCAATTAATGATATGCCACCTGAAACAATGAGGCCGCCTGTATAGCCTGACATATCAGACTCTTCAGACGACCTTATTTTCTTCACGGCCAATCCATTGGATAAATTTTCTGTATTTTAACGCAAATTTATTTAAAAAAATAGACTTTAAAGAAAGAAAATCAATCACATAGAATTTCTGCAAACAAAGAAAAAAGGAAGCCGCAGCTTCCTTTTCAATTTTTTGGCTTAAGCAGCCAAAGCAGCTTTGGCTTTTTCAACCAATTGTGCAAAAGCGGCTTTATCGAACACGGCCAAATCAGCCAATACTTTGCGGTCGATTTCGATAGAGGCGCGTTTCAGGCCGTTCATAAATTTGCTGTAAGACAAACCGTTTTCACGCGCACCTGCATTGATACGGACAATCCACAGTTGGCGGAATTGGCGTTTGCGTTGGCGACGGTCGCGGTATGCGTATTGACCGGCTTTCATTACCGCCTGTTTGGCAACGCGGTAGACATTTTTACGACGACCGCGGTAGCCTTTGGCTAACGCGAAGATTTTTTGGTGACGGGCACGGGCGGTTACACCGCGTTTTACGCGTGGCATATTCTAAACTCCTTAAGCGTAGGGCAACATTTTGGCAACAGAAGCCAAATCGCGTGAATCCACCATAGCGGTGCCGCGCAATTGGCGTTTGGTTTTAGTGGTTTTTTTGGTCAGGATGTGACTTTTGAACGCATGACCGCGTTTTACACCACCGTTACCCAGTACTTTGAAGCGTTTTTTCGCGCTAGACTTGGTTTTCATTTTAGGCATAGGAAAACTCCATTTGTTATTGGATAAGGCATCAGGGGGTTATAAACCGTCGGTTTCCAACACTTGGACCCAAAATGCCACGGTTTTTGCCGCCAATCAAAAACTTACTCCGAAGCGGCAATCGGAGTAAGCTGAAAATTATAACTTTATTTTTTCTTCGGTGCAATCATCATCACCATTTGCCGACCTTCCATTTTAGGGAAGGACTCGATTTGTGCCACTTCAGCCAACTCTTCTTTTACGCGTTCAAGCAGTTGGGCGCCCAATTGTTGGTGGGCCATCTCACGACCGCGGAAACGCAATGTCACTTTGACTTTGTCACCATCGGCAAGGAAGCGGTTGATGTTGCGCATCTTGATTTGATAGTCGCCTTCATCAGTACCCGGACGGAATTTAATTTCCTTGATTTGTACCTGCTTTTGGTTTTTCTTGGCTTCGTCGCGCTTCTTGGCTTGTTGGTATTTGTATTTACCGTAATCCATCAGTTTGCATACGGGCGGTTTGGCAGTCGGGGAAATTTCTACCAAATCGACATCTTGCTCTTCGGCCATAGCCAGAGCTTCACGAACTGAAACGACACCAAGCTGATCGCCTGACTCACTGATTAATCGCACTTCTTTGGCGGTAATTTCACCATTGATTCGTGCTTCGCGTTCTTGAGCGATGATGAATACTCCTATAAAAATTAATGATTGACGAGGGCGTCAGTGATTTCTTGCTGCAATTGAGCAATAAAATCATCTACATTCAAAGAACCCAAGTCTTCTGCTTTGCGGCGTACCGCAACTTTGTTTTCTTGTTTCTCTTTATCGCCGACGACAATTTGATAAGGGAAACGGTATTGGCTGTTGTCACGGATTTTGTAACCGATTTTTTCGTTACGCAAATCCAATTCGACACGGAAGCCTGCCGCCTGCAACTTGGCAGCCACTTCGCGACAATAATCTGCTTGGTTCTCGGTGATATTCATAATCACCATTTGAACCGGCGCAAGCCACAATGGGAATGAGCCTGCATGATTTTCAATCAGAATACCGATGAAGCGCTCCAATGAACCCAAAATAGCACGGTGCAACATTACAGGACGCGCACGGTCGTTGTTTTCTGTTACATATTCAGCATTCAAACGCTCTGGCAATACGAAGTCCAACTGCAGGGTACCACACTGCCAAGAGCGACCCAAGGCATCTTTAACATGGTACTCAATCTTAGGACCATAGAATGCACCCTCGCCAGGCAACTCTTCCCACTCTACGCCGCAAGCGGTCAATGCATCACGCAGGCCTTGTTCGGCTTTATCCCAAACTTCGTCAGAACCTGCACGTTGTTCAGGGCGGAGGGACAACTTCACGGCAACATCATGGAAGCCGAATTGTTTGTAAATGCGAACCAGCAATTCATTGAATGCGCGTGCTTCATCAACGATTTGATCTTCGGTACAGAAGATGTGCGCATCATCTTGTACAAAACCGCGAACACGCATCAGACCATGCAATGCACCGCTTGGTTCATTACGGTGGCAAGAACCGAACTCAGCTAAACGCATTGGCAAATCGCGATATGAGCGCAAGCCGTTATTGAAAATTTGCACATGACCCGGACAGTTCATCGGTTTAACCGCGTATTCACGTTTTTCAGAACTGGTCACGAACATATTGTCTTTATAGTTTTCCCAGTGGCCGGATTTTTCCCAGAAGGTTTTATCCATAATCTGAGGCGTTTTGACCTCTTTATAACCGGCAACATTCAGCTCTTTACGCATATGCTGTTCAATCACTTGCCACAAAGCCCAGCCTTTTGGATGCCAAAACACCATACCCGGTGCTTCGTCTTGCAGATGAAACAGATCCAATTGCTTGCCAAGTTTGCGGTGGTCGCGTTTTTCGGCTTCTTCGATACGTTGAATATAGGCTTTCAGCTCGTCTTTTGTCGCCCACGCCGTGCCGTAGATGCGTTGCAGCATTTCATTGTTGCTGTCGCCGCGCCAGTATGCGCCTGCCAGCTTGGTCAGCTTGAAGTTTTTCAGGAAACGGGTGTTCGGAACGTGCGGGCCGCGGCACATATCGACATATTCCTGATGATGATACATACCCATTGCTTCCACTTCGGGCATATCGTCAATCAGGCGCAGTTTGTATTCTTCGCCGCGATCTTGGAAGATTTTGATGGTTTCGGCACGCGGGGTCATGATTTTGATTACATCATAATCTTGTGCAATCAATTCTTTCATACGCGCTTCGATGGCGGCAACATCTTCGGGCGTAAACGGTTTTTCCGTAGCAATATCGTAATAAAAGCCCTCTTCGATGACGGGGCCGATAACCATTTTTGCATTCGGATAAAGCTGCTTGACTGCGTGACCGACAAGGTGGGCGCAAGAGTGGCGGATGATTTCAACGCCTTCGCGATCTTTCGGGGTAATGATTTGGACACTTGAATCTTCGGTAATCGGATCGCACACATCGATCAATTTGCCGTTTACCTTACCTGCCACTGCCGCCTTCGCCAAACCTGCTCCGATAGACGCGGCAATCTGTGCCACGGTAACGGGCGATTCGTACTGGCGGACTGAGCCGTCCGGCAAGGTAATGTTCAACATCAAAAAGCTCCAAAACATTAAAAAATAACGGCATAAATGCCGTTTGGGAAATTTGGTAGGCACGATTGGATTCGAACCAACGACCCCCACCATGTCAAGGTGGTGCTCTAACCAACTGAGCTACGTGCCTTCAAAGAATTTTTGCATTTTATCGGGTCGTTTTAATTTTTGCAAGAGGCATGTGCATTTCTTTATGCAACATTGCGGCAAGATTTGGGGATACCGTCTGAAAAACCGTGGGAAATCATTTATAATGCCGTCTTTTAAAATATATTTCGACCCCTGTCGCCCAACTGACATTCAATCTTATGCTTAAATTTACTTTACACAAAAAAGACGGTCTCGCCCGACGCGGCACGCTGGAGTTGAACCACGGCAAAATCGAAACGCCGGTTTTCATGCCGGTCGGCACATATGGTTCGGTCAAAGCGATGAACCCGCAAAACCTGCACGACATCAAGGCGCAAATTATTTTGGGCAACACTTATCATTTATGGCTGCGTCCGGGTTTGGAGGTCATCGAACGCTTTGGAGGGCTTCACGGTTTTATCGGCTGGGACAAACCGATTCTGACCGACTCGGGCGGTTTTCAGGTTTTTTCTTTGTCGGATATGCGCAAGCTGACAGAAGAAGGCTGTACGTTCAAAAGCCCGATCAACGGCGACAAGCTGTTTTTATCGCCTGAAATTTCTATGAAAATCCAAACGGTTTTGAACTCGGACATCGCGATGCAGTTGGACGAATGCACGCCGGGCGAGGCAACGCGCGAACAGGCGCGAAAATCGCTGCAAATGAGCCTGCGCTGGGCGGAACGGAGCAAAAAAGCCTTTGAAGATTTGAAAAACCCGAACGCGCTGTTCGGCATCGTGCAAGGCGCGATGTATGAAGATTTGCGTGAAGAGTCGCTGAAAGGTTTGGAAGAACTCGACTTTCCCGGCTTGGCCATCGGCGGCTTGTCTGTTGGCGAACCCAAGCCCGAAATGTACCGCATGTTGCGCGCCGTCGGTCCGATGCTGCCCGAACACAAACCACATTACCTGATGGGCGTAGGCACGCCGGAAGACCTCGTGTACGGCGTGGCGCACGGCATCGATATGTTCGACTGCGTGATGCCCACCCGCAATGCGCGCAACGGCTGGCTGTTTACCCGTTTCGGCGATTTGAAAATCAAAAACGCCAAACACAAGCTCGACAAGCGTCCGATAGACGAAAGCTGCACCTGCTACGCCTGCCAAAACTTCAGCCGCGCCTACCTACACCATCTGCACCGCGCCGGCGAAATCTTGGGCGCGCAATTGAACACCATCCACAACCTGCATTTCTACCAAGTTATCATGGCGGAAATGCGCGAAGCCGTCGAACGAGGCAAATTTGCCGACTGGCAGGCACAATTCCACGAAAACCGCGCTCGCGGCACAGACTGACTCTCGGCAATGCCGTCTGAAGCCGCTTCAGACGGCATTTTGTCGATTTACCCTACCCGCACTATTTTTCAGAAACCGATCATGCTTCCATTCCTTCCAGAACCCTCCCTTTCTTATACGCAACAAAACCGTACCGCCGTTTTGCTGTTGAACCTCGGCACGCCCGACGCGCCGACTGCCGGCGCCGTCCGCCCCTACCTCAAATCGTTTTTGTCGGACTTGCGCGTCGTCGAACTGTCCAAATGGCTGTGGCAGCCGGTTTTACGCGGCATCGTATTGCCTTTCCGCGCCAAAAAAAGCGCGCACGCCTATGAAAAAATCTGGTTTAAGGAAGGTTCGCCCCTAGAAGTTTACACAGCACGCCAAGCTGCCGCGCTTGCCGAGCGTATGCCCGACCTCATCGTCCGCCACGCCATGACTTACGGCAATCCTTCGATAGCGGATGTATTGGCGGAACTGAAATCCCAAGGTGTAGGCAGATTACTTGCGATTCCCCTGTATCCGCAATATGCCGCTTCCAGCAGCGGAGCGGCGGTAGATAAAGTATGCGAACAACTGCTGCGCCAACGGAACCAAATGAGCGTCCGCACCGTTTCGCGCTTTTATGACGACGCCGGCTACATTGATGCGATGAAAAACCACATCCTCCGATATTGGGCGGAACACGGGCGCGGGAAAAAACTGATGTTGAGTTTTCACGGCGTACCGCAGAAGCACTACGACCTCGGCGACCCCTATCCCGACGAGTGCCGCCACACCGCCAAACTGCTTGCCGAAGCACTGGAACTGACCGAAGACGAATATACCGTATCATTCCAAAGCCAATTCGGCAGGGCAAAATGGGTTACACCGAGCACGCAGGATTTGTTCGGCAAACTGCCCAAACAGGGGGTAACCGAGCTGGACGTATTCTGCCCGGGCTTTTTGGCAGACTGTTTGGAAACCATGGAAGAAATCGCCCTGATGGGGCGGGAACAGTTTTATGAAGCAGGTGGCAAAAGCTACCGCTACATCCCCTGCCTCAACGACAACCCCGACTGGATAGACGCACTCGTCGCACTTGCCGAAGAAAACCTTGGCGGCTGGCGT
The DNA here is from genome assembly GCF_962747855.1 of Neisseria blantyrii. Classification (NCBI taxonomy): domain Bacteria; kingdom Pseudomonadati; phylum Pseudomonadota; class Betaproteobacteria; order Neisseriales; family Neisseriaceae; genus Neisseria; species Neisseria blantyrii. The sequence continues at coordinate 122,215 of NZ_CAUIZY010000001.1, read as the reverse complement.
TGAAACTGTTTGACCCATGTCTAAAATGCCGTCTGAACGCCGTGTTCAGACGGCATTTTCCCGCTACTTTAGCGTATGATGGCATCTATGCCGGACAACACATCGAGTGCAACCTTATAGTGGATTAAATTTAAACCAGTACGGCGTTGCCTCGCCTTGCCGTACTATTTGTACTGTCTGCGGCTTCGTCGCCTTGTCCTGATTTAAATTTAATCCACTATACTACCGATTCGGCAAAAAAACCTTTCACCCGCTACGCAAAATCAACAACAAGGTTTCAAACATTAAGGAAATGCCAATGAACACAACCCGACTGCCGACCGCCCTCGTCTTGTACTTCCTCTGCGCCGCCGCTTCTGCCTCCGACAACAGCATCATGACAAAAGGGCAAAAAGTGTACGAATCCAACTGCGTCGCCTGCCACGGCAAAAAAGGCGAAGGCCGCGGAATCATGTTTCCGCCGCTCTACCGCTCCGACTTCATCATGAAAAAACCGCAGGTGCTGCTGCACAGCATGGTCAAAGGCATCAACGGTACAATCAAAGTCAACGGCAAAACCTACAACGGATTCATGCCCGCAACCGCCATCAGCGATGCGGACATTGCCGCCGTCGCCACTTATATCATGAACGCCTTTGACAACGGCGGCGGAAGCGTTACCGAAAAAGACGTAAAACAGGCAAAAGGCAAAAAAAACTAAACAGACAAAATGCCGTCTGAAACCGGCAATCCGGCTTCAGACGGCATTCAAACCAAACCTTTCTAACGCGGTACTTTCAGACCCATAGACCCGATATTGCCGTCCCCGTCAACCTCCTTCGCGGTCAGCATAAAGCCGCCGATGTCAATACGGTCGCCCTCGACCGGCTCCTGACTGTCGGAACGCTTATCGAAAAGCTCGGCAAGGCTCAAACCCTCTTCGCCCGCTTCCAGCTTCAAACCGTAAGCAAGTGCCAAATCGCCCGAACGTGCTGCCGGCGAAACGACAAACTCGCCGAAGAAATCAAAATTCTCACGGACGCCGATACCCGTCTCGGTAAAGTATTTCGCCATTTTATCGACCTTGCCGTCGGGCAGGATGTACCACGCCAAATCCTCCGCCTGAAGCACGGTGTCGGACTGCATTTCGATTCGGCTGCCGTTGCGTATCAATGCGAAACAGCGTGCGTCAAACGAATCGGAAATCGGTTCGACCGTATCGGGATGGTGTCCCTCCGCTTCAGATTCGGCAACCACTTTAAACGCCGACATTCTGACAATTTCCTTTTCCGCCAGCCAAATATCATGCGTATCTTTCGGTTCGGGCTTGTTGGGCATGGCAACCTTCAACAGCCGCGCCATCACAGGAATCGTCGTTCCCTGAATCAGCAGCGACAGCACCACCACGGCAAACGCCACATCAAACAGCAGGTGCGAATTGGGAACGCCCGTTACCAACGGCATCATCGCCAGCGAAATCGGTACGGCTCCGCGCAAGCCCAACCAACTGATATACGCCTTTTCACGCAGGCTGTAATTGAATTTCCACAAACCGCCGAACACTGCCAGCGGACGCGCGACCAGCATCAGGAACGCCGCAATCGCCAAGGCTTCCGCCGCCCTGTCCAACACGCTGGCGGGAGAAACCAGCAGACCGAGCATGACGAACAGGGTTGCCTGTGCCAGCCAAGCCAAACCGTCCATCACGCGCAAAACGTGTTCCGTCGCACGGTTGCGCTGGTTGCCGACAATGATGCCGGCAAGGTAAACCGCCAAAAAGCCGCTGCCGCCTATGGTATTGGTAAACGCAAACACAAGCAGCCCGCCCGACATAATCAGCAGCGCGTACAGACCTTCCGCAAGATTCAGACGGCGTACCAGCTTTGCCAATATCTTTCCGCCCGCCCAACCCGTCAGCAGACCGAAACCGATTTGCAGCGCAAGCATCCGGACAAACGCCGCCGCACCCGATTCCGCCGGCTGCATAATCATGGTAATCAGTGCCGTAACCAAAAAAACCGCCATCGGGTCGTTCGCACCCGATTCGATTTCCAAAGTCGCCTGCACCCGTTCGTTCAAACGCACGCCGCTGTTGCGCAAAAGGCTGAATACCGCGCCGGCATCGGTCGAACCGACAATCGCCGCCATCAGCACGCCGAACTTCCAATCCAAACCGAGGTAAAAAGTTGCAAACAGTCCCAGCGGAAGCACGGTGGCAAACACGCCCCACGAAGCGAGTACCGACGCGGGCTTCAACGCAATCCGAAAACTGGAAAGCTGCGTCCGCAAACCGCCGTCGAGCAGAATAACCGCCAAAGCAAGCTGGCTGATGAAATTCGCCATCACGACATTATTGAAGGCAATGCCGCCAACGCCTTCCTCGCCCGCCAGCATGCCGACGGCAAGAAACACCAGCAGCAAAGGCATTCCCAAACGTGCGGACAAAGTGGTCGAAACCACGCTCAGGAACAACAGTGCGCCACCCAGCAGAAACAGACTGTTCATCCAATCCACGCCAAAGATTCTCCCTTAAAATTCATGAAATTAAAATCGAAAGATTGTAACACGGCATTTTCTTTTCACGAAACTTTATTTCATGTCCGCCACCGCCTTCAGACGGCATTTTCCTGTTTCATGCCGCCTGAGACCGCCCAAACCCGCGTTCTCCTATTATAATGTCGGACTTTGCGCCGCATTTCAGGATTCTTTAATGGCATTTGCCTCACTATTTACCCTGCCGGACGACATCACCGCCGTTTTGGACGATGTTGCCCTGATGACCAAAGCCGCCGCAAAGGAAACCGCCGGCATGGTCGGCGACGATTTGGCATCCAATGCCAACCGGGTTACAGGCGTATCGGCAGAACGCGAGTTGCCGATTGTTTGGCCGGTGGCGAAAGGTTCTTTTGTCAACAAACTGTTTTTTGTGCCTGTGGCTCTGCTGCTTTCCGCCTTCCTGCCGCAACTCATTACGCCGCTTTTGACGGCAGGGGGGGGGATTTATTTGTGCTTTGAAGGCGTGGAAAAGCTGCCGTACAAGTTTCTGCACTGACATGACGTGCATGATGACGGCGGCGAAACGACGGTTGACGAGCAGGCTAAAATCAAAGGTGCCATCCGTACCGACTTTATCCTGTCCGCAGAAATCATCATCATCGCGCTGTGCGTGGTCGAGCAATACAGCCTGATAACGCGCTCGCTCGTGATGGCGGCAATCGGCATCGGCATGACTGTTTTGGTGTACGGAATCGTCGCCGTCATCGTCAAACTCGACGACTTGGGCATGCTGCTGATGCGCCGCCCACAAGCCTTTTCGCGCCGTTCGAGGCAAATGCTGACTGCCTTTATGCCTTGGTTTATGCGCGGTTTGAGCGTGATCGGCACGCTTGCCATGTTTCTTGCCGGCGGCGGACTGGTCGCCCACAACCTCGGCCTTCTGCACGATTTCCTGCACGCGCAACACTGGGACGCGGGCTGGGCGGAGTACTTCGCCAACCTCGTTGTCGGGCTGCTTTCCGGTTCGATTGCCTGCGCCCCGCCTTGCCTCTGATGAATCGTTTCGGCAGGCATTGATTCCTTTTTCAAATACCGATGCCGTCTGAAAGACGTTCAGGCGGCATCTTCCGAACAGACAGACGAATATGTTTTCCAAACTGGACAAATACTGGCGGCACCCCGCCCTCTACTGGCCTTTGCTCATCCTTTTTGCCGCCGCCACCCCCTTCACTTTCGCACCCTACTACCACTTTTGGCTGATGCCGTTGATTTTCGGTGCCTTTGTCCGCCTCATCGAACTGCGTCCGCGTTTTGCCGTTTCATCCGCCTACCTGTTTGCCCTGACTGCATATTCGACACAATTCTACTGGGTACACACCGCCCTCCACGACATTTCCGGACTCCCCAACCTCTATGCCGTACCACTGACCTTCCTGCTCCCGGCCTACCTTGCCCTCTATCCGGCACTCTGTTTCTGGTTATGGAAAAAATTTACCCTGCCGCGAAGCATAAAAACCGGCTTGGCATTGCCGGTTTTGTGGACACTGACCGAGTTTGCCCGCGAGCGTTTCCTGACCGGATTCGGCTGGGGCGCAATCGGCTACTCCCAAATCACCCCGGACAGCCCGCTGGCAGGTTTCGCCCCATTGGGCGGCATCCACATGGTTACACTGGCGACCGCCTTTCTCGGTGTCTGGCTGGTTTTGGCGACTGATAACACCGCACGTTCGGGCAAACGCCTGCTTCCAATTATCCTGATTGCCACCCTGCTTGTCGCAGGCTACACCGCCCGACAAACCGACTTCACCCGCCCCGACGGCAGCCGCAGCACCATCGCCCTGCTTCAAGGCAACATCGACCAAACCCTCAAATGGCGTGAAGACCAAGTTATCCCGACCATACAGAAATATTACGAACAGGTCGGCAAAACCACTGCCGACATCGTCATCCTGCCCGAAACCGCCATCCCCGTCATGCGTCAGAACCTGCCGGAAAACATACTGGCACAATTTGCCGAACAAGCACAAAACAACGGCAGCGCACTCGCCGTAGGCATCAGCCAATACACTTCAGACGGCAGCGGCTACGAGAATGCCGTCATCAACCTGACCGGCTATCAAGAAAACAATCCGAACGGCATACCCTATTATGCCAAAAACCACCTTGTCCCCTTTGGCGAATACAAACCTCTGCCCTTTCTGACCACGCCGCTCTACAAAATGATGGACATGCCCCTTTCCGACTTCCGCAAAGGCGGTGACAGCCAACCCACCCTTCAAATGAAAGACCAAAAAGTCGCCTTCAACATCTGCTACGAAGACGGTTTCGGCGACGAACTGATTACTACTGCAAAAGATTCCACCCTGCTTGCCAACATCAGCAACATGGCATGGTATGGAAAATCCAACGCCATGTACCAGCAACTACAGCAGTCCCAGGCACGCGCCATGGAACTCGGCCGTTATATGGTTCGCGCAACCAACACCGGAGCGACCGCCATCATCTCACCCAAAGGCAATATCATTGCCCAAGCACAACCCGATACCGAAACCATATTGGAAGGACACATCAAAGGCTATACCGGTGAAACGCCCTATATGAAAGTCGGCAACTCATGGCCGTTGATAGGAATATTGACCCTTATCACACTGATACTTTTCATATTCCGCAACAAAAAATCCTAATGCCGAAACTGTCCACAAAGCGGACAGTCTTTTCCATGATACTGTTTACATACAGAACCGAATGTAATATAATATTCAAATCGACCTAAAATATCAGCTTTAAAAAATCAATCAAAGTCAGATATAAAATTTCCCTATTTATCAACCCCTACCGCATATCTTTTATCAAACGTACAAAACACAATCCAAGCAGTGATATACTGTATCCGAACACCCAACCGCAAACCCGCGGTTCCAGCCGAAAGGAAATGCCTCAAATGAATAACGCTTTTGCATTACCTGCCATTCAAAGCGGCAACGGCAGCCTCGAACAATACATCCACACCGTCAACAGCATTCCCATGCTGACCCAAGAGGAAGAAACACGCCTTGCCGAACGCCAACACAAAGGCGACCTCAATGCTGCCAAACAGCTTATCCTGTCCCACCTGCGCGTCGTCGTTTCCATCGCGCGCGGCTATGACGGCTACGGACTGAATCAGGCCGACCTGATTCAGGAAGGAAATATCGGTCTGATGAAGGCGGTCAAACGCTACGAACCAGGTCGAGGTGCACGCCTGTTTTCATTTGCCGTGCATTGGATTAAAGCGGAAATTCACGAATTTATCCTGAAAAACTGGCGTTTGGTCCGCGTTGCCACCACCAAGCCGCAACGCAAGCTGTTTTTCAATTTACGCAGTATGCGTAAAAACCTCAACGCCCTGTCCCCCAAAGAAGCGCAAAGCATTGCCGACGACTTGGGTGTCAAACTTTCCGAAGTTCTGGAAATGGAACAGCGCATGACGGGACACGACATCGCCATCATGGCAGACAACAGCGACGACGAGGACAGCTTCGCCCCCATCGACTGGCTTGCCGACCACGATTCTGAACCGAGCCGGCAACTGTCGAAACAGGCACATTACGCGCTGCAAACAGAAGGTTTACAAAACGCTTTGGCGCAACTGGATGACAGGAGCCGCCGTATTGTGGAAAGCCGCTGGCTTCAAGATGACGGCGGTCTGACGCTGCACCAGCTTGCCGCCGAATACGGCGTATCTGCCGAACGCATCCGCCAAATCGAAGCAAAAGCCATGCAGAAACTGCGCGGTTTCCTGACCGAAGAAGCCGAAGCGGTTTGAAATATACACAATAAAATACCCGACAAAACAATTTGTCGGGTATTTTATTTGGTAAACATCAATGCGGTTTGTGCGTCGTGCCGTACACTATTTTATCCGTCCAAGCCATCGCAATCGCCGAAATCAAAAAGCAGACATGCACCAGACACTGCCACATCAGCTGCTTTTCCGACAGATTGGCGGAATTGATAAATGTTTGGAGCAAATGGATGGATGAATGCCGATAATCGACATCAACAGCCTCACCTTCAATACCGGTGCATTCACATGGCTCAACCATTCGGACCGGTCAGGATGGTCGTCGATGCGCAACCGGGATACGAACGTCTCATACCCGCCAATCAGCACCATGGTCAGCAGATTCGCAATCATAACCACATCAATCAGATTCAAAACAGCGAGCATGATGGCGTTTTCGTCCGACACACCCAAATTCATGTCCAGATACCTCAACGATTTCAAAAGCTCATAGGCATAAATTGCCCGTACAACAATCAGCCCCGCATAAATCGGCACTTGCAGCCAACGGCTTGCAAAAATTATTTTGGCAAAAAAAACCATAGCCTGTTCGGGTTTTGGAGATTTTGCTTGATGCATTTCCCTTCCTTGCAGCAACAAAAGCGCGTGATTCCAATCTACCGCTGCAAAACCTTCAATTTTTCACACCCGAAAACGCTTGCCGCCATACAACGGTAATGTCGCCCTCGCGGCTGCGGATATTGATGTCGCCGCCAGCTTTCAGGCTGCTTTCGCGGCTTTGGCGGTAGTTTTGGTTTTGTTCCTTGCTGGCGGTTTTAAAGCCGAAGCCGGCTTCGACGGACAAGAGGACGGCGCCTTGCTGTCCGGTTTGGTTTTTGACGGCATCGGCCACTTTGCCGACGCCATCGGCCAGTTGGTAGGCTTGGGCACCGGCGTCATCTGATTATTTTGAAATTGCCATTTCAATGACTTGCTCAACATAGTTGTTTTCCAAATCAATTACGTCTCCTTTTTTTTGTTTTGATATTTTTAATTCGTCATACGCGTAAAAAATAGCAATTTTTTTCCCTTCACAAAATAAATGTCTGTCGGATTTATTCATCATATACATACTTTCATTCCTTACGATGCCTTCACCATCTATAAAACTAAAACTATTCGGTATGTTTCTTCTTTCCATTCCTGCCTCATATATTGACGATATTACTCCGGAAACGCTTCTGGTGATAATCTGTCCGGAATCAATATTAGCCCACCATTCATCTGACGCAAACAATCCTTTGTCTTTTTTGATGCCAAAGATACTTTCGTCATTTAATGATAATAATCTTGTCTTTTCAATAAATTCTTTTTCTCTTTTCATGACTTTTTTAAAATCATAGATTAAATACATATCATCATCCAAAATCAAATAACTCATTTTACGTCTCCAATTTTTTCAAAATAAATAATCTGTTTCTCAAAAGTTTCTTTACCGCCAGCCCTACCCAGTCCTGTATTGACTACCCCTTTCCCTTTATTCACATATGGCTTCCCTTGACCTTCAAGTTTAAATTGTACTTGTGTTTTTTCAGTCCATCCCTTATTTGTGCGAGGTAAATCTGGAAAAAGTTTGCCTGTGGCTGAGTTGGATGTGATATATTGATTCCATTTTAACGGACTTCGGAAAACGACATGAGCAGCGGAAATATCCACATCCACAGCATGACCGGCTTTGCCAACGCGGCGGCAGAGTGCGGCAGCAAACGCATCAACCTCGATATCCGCGCCGTCAACCACCGCTTTTTGGACATTCAAATCAGGATGCCGGATGATTTGCGCCATTTGGAAAGCGGTATCCGCGAGAAAATTTCATCCCATATCGCGCGCGGCAAAGTCGAATGCAAAATCCAAATTCAAGATACGGAAAACAGAAACCAATCTTTGGAACTGAATCACGACTTGGTCGGACAACTTGCAGAAATCAACCAAACCCTCCGTAAACATCATGACCTGGCAAAATTGGGGGTTGCCGATATTTTACGTTTTCCTGGCGTATTGGCAAGCCAAAGGGAAAGTACGGAAGAATTGGCAAAAAGCATTACCGAACTGACCGAAAAAGCGTTAAAAGACTTCACTGCCGCACGCAAGCGGGAAGGTAAGAAATTAGGCGAACACCTGTTACAACGCCTCGAAAGCATGGAAGAAATCATCGGGGCATTGAGCGAAATCTTCCCCGCGCTGGTGGAAGCGCATAAAGAAAAAATCCGTGCCCGCCTTGCCGAAGCGGTCGGCAGCATCGACAACGACCGCCTGCAACAGGAATTTGCCCTCTTTATCCAAAAATCCGACATCGACGAAGAGTTCAGCCGCCTACGCACCCACATTGCCGAAGTGCGCCGTATCGTTACCGAACACAAAGGCAGCAGCGGCAAACGGCTGGACTTCCTGATGCAGGAATTAAACCGCGAAGCCAACACTTTGGGCAGCAAATCCATCGCTACCGAATGCACCCAAGCCTCGGTCGAGCTGAAAGTCCTGATCGAACAGATGCGCGAACAGGTGCAGAATATCGAATAATCGGTTTCCCCGATAAGCAAATACCGTCTGAAAGCCCTTTCAGACGGCATTTTTTCAGGTTGAAACCTTTGCGGTATAAAGGCTTAAGGCTTTCCTTTGACCGCCACCAATCTTGTTCCTGCAAGAAAATCATACAGAAACTGCCGATCGGGATTCAGCAGTGCGAACCCCCACGGTAAAATCAGCCAAATCAATGCCGCACCGGCCGCGCCCTTGGGCGGAATGCCGAGGAAGTGGCGCAATCCGGCATAAGCAAGCATAGGAATGAAGACGATGAATATGCACGCCCAAATAAAGCGCAGGCGCAGCAGGTGCAAAGACGGCTGTATGCCGTTAAGGTCGCACAAGCCGATTTTCCATGTCCTCATCGCCAAGGTCTGCCCCTGACCGTGCCAGTTGGCGCGGAAATAAAGCCACCATGCTCCCATTATCAGGATACTCGTTACCAATGCAGAAACCGCGATAGAAACGGGATTCAGAAAAATGGCGGCGATACCGGCAATCAATGCTGCCAAACAGGTTGCCGCACCGACCAGCAGCATTTCGTACAGCATGGCGGCAAAGCGGCGTTTGAGCGGGGCGGTTTTCAGTGTCATCATCTTTTCAATCGGAATATGCCATCTGAAACGCCAACAGGCTTCAGACGGCATTTGTGCAAAGATGCCTTGCGGCGGTTAACGGTGCGGACGTTTCTGACCGCGCGACTGTTTTGCCGCCATTTGATTGATTTCCTGACGTGTCGGGCGTTTTTTGAACATGGCGTGCGCCTCGTCCACCGAACATTTTTGCGACAGGCAGATTAGGGTAATCGCATCTTTCTGGTGTTGTCCGCCGCTGTGGTACATACGGCGCAGGTTTGCCTCGTTGATTCTGCCTTTTTCGGGATCGATGTCGAATTTTTTCAGACGTTCGATAAACTGGCGTTGCTGTCGGCGGGATGTCCAAACAAAGCCGCCCGCAGCGGCGGCGACGATGACGGTGGCAAGCAGGATGGCAAGCGGCCAGGAATCGACAATCAATACGATAATGAGGCTTAAAACGGCGGTGGTCAGTAAAATCAGGCCGCCCAAGCGCAGTTTGGTCTTATTGTCCATAGGGTTAATGTTCCTTTATTGAGGTGGTCGTGCCGTCTGAAATGTTTTCGGACGGATTGGTGAATACTTTTCAGGATTAACGGTATTTTACAGTATTTTCGGATTTTGGGGATTACCGCTTTATTCCGCCAGCGACACGACAAGCCGTTTGAATACCGTCCATGCGTCGCCGTCTTCCGCACCTTTGATGATTCGGTCGATTTGGGCGCAGGTTTTGAGCGCGTCAAGCAGGCGGACGACGGAAATCCGCTTGACCGCAAGCGGTGCGAGCGTCTGCTTGTCGCCCCAAAGCCTGAGGCTGTTGCGGACGGATTGGATGCTCTGCCCCTGCTTCAGGGCGGCGGCAAGCCGGATCAGCGTCCGCACGTCTTCGGCAACCGCCCACAGAAGCAGCACCGGTTCTTCGCCTTCCTCCTGCAATCCGTCCAACAATCTGCATACGCGGGGGACATCGCCCTTCATCCACGCGCCTGCCAGTTGGAACGCGTCAAAGCGGGCAACATTGGCAACGGCGGTTTGCGCCTCATCGATATTGACGGTATGCCCTTTCGGATACAGTAACGCGAGCTTGTCGATTTCCTGACGCGCCGCCAACAGATTGCCTTCCACGCGCTCGGCAAACAGTGCCAATGCGTCTGCCTCGATACCCAAACCGATTTTGTCCAGCCGTCCGCGTATCCATTGGGGCAAAGCCGCCGCGCCGACCGGTTTGGCTTCCCACACTTCCCCCTTTGCCGCCAATGCGGCAAACCATTTGGACTGGAGCTGGGTTTTCTCCAGTTTGGGCAGCAAAACCAGCGTTACCGTATCTTCCGGCAGGTGGGCGGCAAAATCCTGCAACGCCTCGCCGCCGGTTTTGCCGGGCTTGCCGTTAGGGATATGCAGTTCCAACAGCTTCAAATCGGCAAACAGACCCGCACTGCCTGCGGTTTGCAGCAGTTCGTTCCAATCGAAAGACGCGTCGGCGGTATAGGCTTCGCGGTTGAGATAACCCTGCTTCTTCGCCGCCGCCCTCAATGCGTCCAATGCCTCGATACGCAACAGTTCTTCCTCGCCGTGGATGACGTACAGAGATTTCAAAGGCGCGTCCGTATCGATGCGTCCGATATGTGCCGCCACGTCATTCCGCCTTCAGAAAGGTCAGGCGGCGGACAATTTGTTCGGCGGCATCCTGCCGCATTTCCGCCCACAGGGTTTCTTCTTCTTCCTGTTTGCCCAAAATTTCGTTGTCGGCATAAGCAAGAACGCGGCGGACGGACACGGTCATCGGTTTACCGACCGGCTCGCCGCGTTTCAATACCTGCGCTTCAACCGTCAATATCAAAAGATATTCGTTGATGACTGCCGCACGGGTAATGGTATAGGTTTCCTTGTTTTGGGAAACGCTGTCTATACGCAGGGTCATCTGCGCGCCGGCAGCATCGTCCACCCTGCCCGAAGCCTGATACAGCGCGGTTTCCAAAGGAAACTGCAATGCCTGTCCGCCTTCGATGTGCCAGCTCCGGTAGGTCAGCGGCGGAGAAATGCCGTCTGCACCTTTCAGGTGGAAACCGCACGCGCCCAGCATCAGCACTGCGGCAGTAAGAAACAGTTTGTTCATGGCTTGCCTTTCTCAAAAGCACAAAGTCGGTAGATTATATCAGCGGCGTGTTCAGACAGCATTGCCGTCCAGCCAAATCAGGCTCGCCATACGCCCTGTCGCTCCGTCGCGGCGGTAGGAAAAGAAAGTATCCCGTTCCAAAACCGTACAATGCGTGCCGCCGTACACGCCGCCCACGCCTTCGCGCTTCAGAATCAGGCGTGCCAGCGCGTAAAGGTCGGCAAGGAATTTGCCGCCGCCTATGCCTTCAAATGCGGCGGCTTCGGGCATGGGCGTGCAGAACGCATCAAACACGTCCTGCCCGACTTCAAACGCATCCGCACTGATGGCGGGGCCGAGATACGCCATGATTTCAACAGGCGGAACCTTCATCGCGGCAATGGTGTTTTGCAATACGCCGCCCGCCAAACCGCGCCAGCCCGCGTGTGCGGCGGCAACCGCCGTACCTGCCCTGTCGCAAAATAGAACGGGCAGACAGTCTGCGGTCATCACGGCACAGGCAGCCTTGCCCGTGTCGTCCACGGAAGCGTCGGCATCGGGCGTGCCGTCCAATGCTTCGGCAGCGTTGACGACGACGGTACTGTGGATTTGATTGAGGTAGGCAACGGGCAATCCGACCTGCTGTTGCACGATTTCGCGGTTGCGGCGCACGGCTTCAGGGTCGTCGCCGACGTGCGTACCGAGGTTCAAACTCTGATACGCACCTTGGCTCACGCCGCCGTTGCGCGTGGTAATCAGGGTTTTCACATTGGCGGGCGCGGGCCAATCGGCGGTCAGGAAGTTTTTGCCTTTCGGGGCAAGATTTAGGGTTTCTGTGATGGTTTTCATTGGATATTGAATAGGTGTGTGGCGGAAAGGGTTGATTAACTGCCTTCGGGGCAAATGGATGCTTGTTTTTTCGTCATTCCCGCACAGGCGGGAATCCGGAGATTCGGGATTGCTTTCAATTGTTCAAACGTTCGGATTCGGATTCTTGCCGGTGCGGGAATGATGCCCTTATATATAGTGGATTAAATTTAAATCAGGACAAGACGACGAAGCCGCAGACAGTACAAATAGTACGGAACCGATTCACTTGGTGCTTCAGCACCTTAGAGAATCGTTCTCTTTGAGCTAAGGCGAGGCAACGCCGTACTGGTTTAAATTTAATCCACTATACTTTCTCCAAGCTTTATATGTTTCAACAGAGGACGGCACATCAAGCACCGCACTGCGTGTTGCCCGAACGAGGCTGCCCTCCGATTAGATTCTATCGCTATAAACAGACGGGTTTCAACCGAAAAGGAATGGGGATAAAGTCCGTTTCCGACACCTCTCGGGCGATGCCGTCTGAAAACCAATCTCTATTTTCAGGCAGCATTGTTTAGGCGCGGTCATTTTGCAAATTAAGGTTAAGGCGTGTATGCTTGCCTTCCCTTAAAAACAAACACGCAACACATTATTATGAATATCCTCAGTAAAATCAGCAGCTTTATCGGAAAAACATTTTCCCTCTGGGCCGCGCTCTTTGCCGCCGCCGCTTTTTTCGCGCCCGACACCTTCAAATGGGCGGGGCCTTATATTCCTTGGCTGCTGGGCATTATTATGTTCGGTATGGGTTTGACGCTCAAACCTTCCGACTTCGATATTTTGTTCAAACATCCCAAAGCCGTCATCATCGGCGTAATCGCACAATTCGCCATTATGCCGGCAACCGCCTGGCTGCTGGCCAAACTGTTGAACCTGCCTGCCGAAATCGCGGTCGGCGTGATTTTGGTCGGCTGCTGCCCGGGCGGTACGGCTTCCAATGTGATGACCTATCTGGCGCGTGGCAATGTGGCTTTGTCGGTTGCCGTTACGTCTGTTTCCACCCTGATTTCCCCATTGCTGACTCCCGCCATCTTCCTGATGCTTGCCGGTGAAATGCTGGAAATCCAAGCGGCCGGTATGTTGATGTCCATCGTCAAAATGGTTTTGCTCCCCATTGTTTTGGGTTTGATTGTCCATAAGGTTTTGGGCAGTAAAACCGAAAAGCTGACCGATGCGCTACCGCTGGTTTCCGTTGCCGCCATCGTGCTGATTATCGGCGCGGTTGTCGGGGCAAGCAAAGGCAAGATTATGGAAAGCGGCCTGCTGATTTTTGCCGTTGTCGCACTCCACAACGGCATCGGCTACCTGCTCGGCTTCTTTGCCGCCAAATGGACCGGTCTGCCTTATGATGCACAAAAAACGCTGGCCATCGAAGTCGGTATGCAAAACTCGGGCCTGGCCGCCGCGCTTGCCGCCGCACACTTTGCCGCCGCGCCGGTCGTTGCCGTTCCGGGCGCATTGTTCAGCGTGTGGCACAATATCTCCGGCTCGCTGCTGGCAACTTATTGGGCGGCCAAAGCCGGTAAACATAAAAAAACCCCTAAACGCCTTTCATCATAATGCCGTCTGAACGGGGCAAACGAAACCGGCGGTTTCTGCCCGGCCCCTTCAGACAGCCTTTGTTTGAAATCGGCGGGGACGATTGCCCTGCTGCTCCGATTCGGCTGCCTGCGTTCGCCCCGCCTTTCAAGCCGCCTCACTCCCTTACATAAACCACTTCGACATCATAGTCGTCTTCGTTCCAATCATCGTCGTCATCCGCGCCGAATTTGTCCTGCCATTCCTCTTCATTGCTCAAAGACGAATCCAAACCGGCTTCAAGACGGAGGACGGATAACAAATGATATATGTCGTCCGGAATCGGTGCTTCAAACGAAACGGTTTCGCCGCTTTCCGGATGGGTGAAACTCAAGCGGTAGGCATGCAATGCCTGACGCGCCCCCAAACTTTTAACGGCTTCTTTCACCGTGTCGCCGCACGGGTGGCGCAGGTTGCCGTACACGGGATCGCCGGCAAGCGGATGGTTGGCTTCGCGCATATGTACGCGGATTTGGTGCGTCCTGCCCGTTTCGAGCGAACACTCGATATAGCTGTGGGCAAGATAGCGTTCCAACACTTTGACGTGGGTAACGGCTGGTTTGCCGCCGAATTTGACGACTGCCATTTTCAGGCGGTTGTGCGGATCGCGTCCGATTTGGGTTTCGATTTTACCGTCAAAGGGAACGATGCCGTTGGCGACGGCGCGGTAAATGCGTTTGACCGTGCGCTCTTGAAGCTGTTGCACAAGGGAATTTTGCGCGGGCAGGGTTTTGGCAACCACCATCAGCCCGCTGGTTTCCTTGTCGAGGCGGTGGACGATGCCCGCGCGCGGTACTTGGCTCAATTCGGGGCAATGCGCCAAGAGGCCGTTGAGCAGCGTCCCCGTCCAGTTGCCCGCCGCCGGATGCACCACCAGTCCGGCCGGTTTGTTGACAACAATGACGGTATCGTCTTCGTAAACAATATCCAAAGCCATAGGCTCCGGCATGAATGCCAGATTCTCCTCACTCGGACGGACGGTTACACAAATTTGCTCGCCGCCTATCATTTTGTCTTTGGGTTGCGAAGGTTTATCGTTTACAATAACCGCGCCTTCTTTAATCCATGATGTCAGGCGGCTGCGCGAGTAGTCGGGCAAAAGTTTCGCCAACACCGCATCCAGCCGCCCGCCGGCAAGCTCGAGCGGAACGGTCAGACCGATACGGTTTTCAGTTTCGGAAGCTGACGCAAAGTCTGAATCGTCGCTATAATCGGATTCATTATCAAAGGAAGTATTCTGCATGAAAAAAATTCTTTTAACGGTTTCATTAGGTTTGGCACTGAGTGCCTGTGCCACCAAAGGTACGGTCGATAAAGATGCCCAGATTACCCAAGACTGGAGTGTGGAAAAACTCTATGCCGAAGCCCAGGACGAATTGAACAGTAGCAATTATACGCGGGCTGTCAAGTTATACGAAATCTTGGAATCGCGCTTCCCCACCAGCCGACATGCCCGGCAGTCGCAACTGGATACCGCATACGCCTACTATAAAGATGATGAGAAGGATAAGGCACTGGCCGCCATTGACCGCTTCCGCCGACTTCACCCTCAACACCCGAATATGGACTACGCGCTGTACCTGCGCGGCTTGGTGCTGTTCAACGAAGACCAGTCCTTCTTGAACAAACTGGCCTCGCAAGACTGGTCCGACCGCGACCCGAAAGCCAACCGCGAAGCGTATCAGGCCTTTGCAGAACTCGTCCAACGCTTCCCCAACAGCAAATACGCCGCCGATGCGACCGCACGCATGATCAAACTGGTCGATGCTTTGGGCGGCAATGAAATGTCGGTAGCGCGTTACTACATGAAACGCGGCGCATATATCGCCGCCGCCAACCGCGCCCAAAAAATCATCGGCAGCTATCAAAATACACGCTATGTCGAAGAATCACTGGCCATATTGGAACTTGCCTACAAGAAGTTGGACAAGCCCCAGCTTGCCGCCGACACACACCGCGTTTTGGAAGCCAACTTTCCAAAAAGCCCGTTTTTGACGCACGCTTGGCAGCCCGACGATATGCCCTGGTGGCGTTACTGGCATTAAGCCCATCTTCGTAATGCCGTCTGAAGCCCTTTCAGACGGCATTTTCCGTTCCGGCGCAAGCCTTTTCGTTCACTCAAACGGTTTTTTCTGCCAATAGAATTTATACCCTCTCAAACGTTGAGCCTTCACGCCGCCGCGCCCCAAGCCGAATTGCAGTGCGCCCGACAAATCGGTACGCAGCAGTTTGATGCCGTGTGCGCGGACACGGTTCTGCACCGCCTCGGTCGGATGTTTGTAGGCGTTGGCATAACCGCTTGAAGCAACGGCATATTCGGGCGAGACGGCATTGAGGAACACGCCCGACGAGGACGTATTGCTGCCGTGATGCCCCAACACCAACACCTGGCTGTACAGGTTGCCTCCATACTTGCCGACCAGGCTTTCCTCGCCCTTCGTATCCAAATCGCCCGTTACCAGTAGTGCCGCACCACCAGCCACAACACGCAAAACACAACTTTTCCCATTATCATCGATGTTTTTGCGTTCAGACGGCATCAAAAACTCGAAATCTACGCCGTCCCATTGCCAACGCTGTTCCGCACAATGCCGCGCCCCCTCATAAAATTCCGGCTGTCCGGCATAAATCCCGCCGTTCGGTATCTTGCCGACTGCCTGAAAACCGCCGTCGTGGTCGCTGTCGTGATGCGACAGAACCAGCTTGTCCAAACGGCGGACACCCGCCGCATTCAAACTCGGCACAATCCCCGTCTGTGCCGCCGATGCAGTTCCGGTGTCAAACAAAAGATGATGATTTGCCGTCTGAACCGACACCGACAAACCCTGCCCCGCATCCCAAACCGTAACCGCAGCCTCATTTTCCGGCACGCTGGGCGGACGGTAAAACACAAACCCTGCCAACAGCAACACCGCCCACGGACGCAAACCCAAGCCGCGCGGCAGCAACAACAGCAAAGCGGAACACACCGCCAACACCAGCAGCGGCAAAGGTGCGGAAGCAACGGCAAACTCGGGCGACACATCGGCAAGCCACACCAAAAACCGCAAAGTGTATTCCGCCAAAAATGCCCCCAACTGTTGCAAAGGCGCAAACGGCACGACCGAACCCAGCAACGCCAGCGGCGTCAATACCCAAGAAAACCACGGAATCGCCACCGCATTGACCAAAGGGCTGATTAAAGGCAGCGAAGCAAACAGATAACCGAGCAAAACCAACGACAACACCGAAGCCGCCCACTGCCCGCGCAAAGCGGTTTGCCGTTTCCCTTCGTGCAAACGCCCTGCACACGCCCATATCAGGGCCGCCACCAAACCAAAAGACAGCCAAGTTCCCACACCCAAGACCGCCAAAGGGTCGAACAGCAGCACCGCCGCCAACGCCTGCCACCACGTTGCCCACGCCGACAGTCTTCCCCTGCGCCACGCCCACGCAAACGCCGCCAACATCAAAACACTGCGCTGCGTCGGCACGGAAAAACCGGCAAGCAGCGCGTAAAACAGCGCGCCTGCACACCCCGCCGCCAAAACCCACACGCGCGGCTGGGTGGGAAGGCTCGGGGAACAGGCAAGCAGCCGCTTCGCCAGCCACGCAAACAACACCGCCACCATCGTAACGTGCAAACCCGAAATACTGACCAAATGCGTCAGCCCCAACGGTCGGAACGCCTGCCACAATTCGGGGCGCAATGCCGACTGTTCGCCCACGCTCAACGCGCGCATCAGCCCGATGCCGTCTGAAAGCCCGCCGTCCTCATCCGCCTGCCGCCAATTACGACTGATACGGCTGCGCCAAACCGCAATCCCCCAACCGCTTCCGTCATGCAGCAAAACCCTGTCCGCACCGACCGTCCCCGCGCCGCCTATCCCGTTGGATAATGCCCACGCCTCACGGTTCAAACCGCGCAGGTTCAACTCCCCGACGACGGGGTGCACACGTGCCGTTATCCGCCACCTGCTCCCGACCGCCCATTCGCGCCGTTTGTAGTCCGACAGCAGCAAATCAAACGTCCGACCACTGCTGTCCACAGCCTTTGCCGCAAACTGCACGCGCCGCCCGTCCGACCTCTGCATATCCGCCACTTCCACCGTCAACGGCACGCCTGAAACCGCCTCCGCCCGCCATTGCGAAGACAGTGCCGCTTCCGTTCTGAATACGCCGTAAGCCGCACCCGCCAACACGCACAGCATCAGACCGGCAAACGCAAACCGCCTTGCAAACACAGCAAAAACCGCAAAAGCCGCCAGCCAAAACAGCCAATGCGGCACGACCGGCAGCGCAAACGAAGCCGCCACGCCGACGACCCAACACGGCAAAAACCAACGACGGAACACGTCTCCCCACTCCCGATATTTCAAAAATAAACAGATAATAAAGCAAATCCGAAAAGCCGTCATAAAGGAAAGTTCGTAAAAATGCCGTCTGAACTCAGGCTTCAGACGGCATTTTTATCAGACGACCTTCACATCATCCCTACAACTCAATCCCTTTGAGCTTCGCCACGGTGTTGATGTCTTTGTCGCCGCGGCCGGACAGGTTGACCAAAATCACCTGGTCTTTGCCCATTTTCGGCGCATTTTTCACCGCCCAAGCAACGGCGTGGCTGGATTCGAGCGCGGGGATGATGCCCTCGAAGCGGCAGAGCAAGTCAAAGGCTTCGAGTGCTTCGTCGTCTTTGGCGGCGGTGTATTCGACGCGGTTGATGTCGTTCAAATGGCTGTGTTCCGGGCCGATGCCGGGATAGTCCAAGCCTGCGGAAACAGAATGCGTACCCAAGACTTGACCGTTTTCGTCCTGCATCAGGTAGCTGCGGAAGCCGTGCAGTACGCCAATCGGTGCGCCCGAAGTAATCGGTGCGGCGTGGTCAGGCGTATCCACACCCAAACCGCCTGCTTCTACGCCGACCAAACGTACGTTTTCTTCTTCGATATAAGGGTAGAACAAACCAATGGCGTTCGAGCCGCCGCCCACACAGGCAACGGCAACATCAGGCTGGCGGCCGATGGCTTCCTGCATCTGCGCTTTGGCTTCGTTGCCGATAACGCATTGGAAATCGCGCACCATTTCGGGATACGGCGCGGGGCCGGCGGCGGTGCCGATGATGTAGAACGTGTCGTCCACGCGGGCGACCCATTCGCGCATCGCTTCGTTCATCGCGTCTTTCAGCGTGCGGCTGCCGCTTTCTACGCTAACCACGTTCGCGCCCAACAATTTCATGCGGAACACGTTGGGCATTTGGCGTTGGATGTCGTCCGCACCCATATACACGTCGCAAGTCATTCCGAAGCGTGCGGCAACGGTGGCACTCGCCACGCCGTGCTGACCCGCGCCGGTTTCGGCAATCACGCGTTTTTTACCCATACGGCGGGCGAGCAATGCCTGACCGATGGTGTTGTTGACTTTGTGCGCGCCGGTGTGGTTCAAATCTTCGCGTTTCAACCAGATTTGCGCGCCGCCCAGATGTTCGGACAACCGCGCGGCGTGATAAACGGGACTGGGCCTGCCGACATAATGTTTCAAATCGCGGTGGAACTCTTCCCAAAATGAAGGATCTTCTTTCGCTGCCTTATAGGCATCCGCCAGCTCTTGCAAGGCGGGAATCAGGGTCTCGGAGACATAAAGCCCGCCGTGTTCGCCGAAAAAGCCCTTCTCGTCGGGCGCGTGGTAGTTTTTCATCGGATTTCTTCCTTGTGCTTCAAATTTTCAGACGGCAATTTATAGTGGATTAACAAAAACCAGTACGGCGTTGTCTCGCCTTGCCGTACTATTTGTACTGTCTGCGGCTTCGTCGCCTTGTCCTTATTTTTGTTAATCCACTATATTTTTCAAAATGCCGTCTGAACGGGAAATTGTCGGCAATTATAACTGTTTTTCACACAAACCCGCCATTTCGAAAAACGCCCGATACGCCGCCGCCTTTTTCGCCAAACTCAAAGGATAAGCGCGCGAAGTCGAAGGCAGGCGGGTCAGGGTCAAATCCCGTCCGGCAAACGGAAACGGCACGGTTTCGCCCGTTTTCGGCATTTTGATACCGCCGCCCTGAATATCGAGCAGGATTTCCGTCGCCTTGCCGCCTGTCGTACAAATATGGCGGCACTCGGGTATTTTTGCCAACACCGCCGCCAAATCGACGGTTTCAACTACCTTTAAAAACTTGTCGGACGCATTGCCGTGCTGACGTACCGCCTTCAACACGGTCGGACAGGACGCAATCCCCCGTTCGTGCAAAAACGCCTTAATTTTCTCCGCGTCAAACGCCTTTTCAGAGTGCGCAGCCTCCCCGTGGGACGGCATCCGGAAATGCGCCGCATCGTTAAAAAACACCAGCCCGTAAACGCGCCACATATCGTTTTGGAAATTCGGATAATGAAACTGCATCGCGCGTTTGTCTTCCTTGGGTGGAAACGTCCCCATCATCATGACCGCAGCCTTCGGCGGCAACACGGGATCGAAGGGATGGGTTTCGATTTCAAGCAGATTTTCAGACACGTTCAATCCTCCGACAGGCAAACGGCAGACAGCCGGTTTTTGCACCAAACCGCCAAACACGGCAAGCCTTCAAACAGCATTATCACGCCCTGCCGTTTTCGGTTACAATGCCGACATCAAACAGATACTGTAAACACATTTATGTTCCAACACACAGGACGACACATAAAGCACCGCCCTATGTGCCGTCCTGATTTGGAAAGGGTTACGCCCCTCCCAAATAGGGTCTGATTCTACCGCCCTAAAGGGTGTGGTTTCAACCGAAAAGGAAACCCGATGAAAGAACACAAAGCCCGCAAGCGTTTCGGGCAGAATTTTTTGCAGGACACGCGGATTATCGGCGATATCGTCAACGCCGTGCGCCCGCAGGCGGATGATGTCGTGATTGAAATCGGTCCGGGTTTGGCGGCGATTACCGAACCTTTGGCGAAAAAACTGAACTGCCTGCACGTTGTCGAAATCGACCGCGACATCGTATGCCGTCTGAAAACGCTGCCGTTTGCGGATAAGCTGGTGATTCACGAAGGCGATGTGTTGCAGTTTGATTTCAACAGTATCGCAGGCAAAAAGAAAATCGTCGGCAACCTGCCGTACAATATTTCCACCCCGCTTTTGTTCAAGCTGGCGGAGGTGGCGGACGATGTCGTCGATATGCACTTTATGCTGCAAAAAGAAGTGGTCGAGCGTATGGTTGCCGCGCCGAAAAGCAACGACTACGGGCGTTTGGGCGTGATGCTGCAATATTTTTTCGATATGGAGCTGCTGATCGACGTGCCGCCCGAATCGTTCGACCCCGCGCCGAAAGTGGATTCGGCAGTGGTGCGCATGATTCCGGTAAAACACCGTATCGGCAAGGCGGACGATTTCGAGCATTTTGCCAAACTCGTGAAACTCGCCTTCCACCAACGCCGCAAAACCATACGCAACAATCTGAAAGAACTGGCAACAGACGAAGATTTGCAGGCAGCCGGCATCAATCCGCAAGACCGCGCCGAACATATCGAGCCGGAGAAATACGTGGCGTTGAGCAATTATTTGGCGGGCAAGGCCGTCTGAAAAAAGAGGGCGGCAATGGAAGGCAACCTGCAAAAAACCGAACGTTTAATCCGCGAAATCAACCGCCTGCATGCACAATATTCGCAGGATTATTTTGAAACCGGCAAAGTGCGGAAAATCAATTTGAGCCACACGCTCAAAAACGTTCCAACCGAACATATTTTGTCTTACCGCCTTAATTTGCACGAAGCGGTTAACGATTACCTAGCCTTTGCCGACACACGCGGCATAGACTTTTTCTACCGCGTGAAAACCGCAGAAAGCATACATGATAAAATCAGCCGCTATCTGGCGCGCGACAACCAATATCCGGCTAACAACATCCTGAACGATATTTTCGGCGCGCGGCTGATTTGGCCGTCTGAAACAGTTGTCGGAATTTTGGAAAAACTTGACGGCTGGAAAACAGAACACGGCTTGAAAAACCGGTATTTGCGCGATGCCGGCGGCTATATCGGCATACACGTTTATTTCAAAAACAGCAGCAATTTCTACTATCCGTGGGAATTACAAATTTGGGATGAAAAAGATGCCAAAGCCAATATTGAAAACCATATGATGTACAAACGGAATTTCGTGCGTTGAATTACCGGCAAGCCGCCTTGAAACCGTTTATAACTGTTTATAAGAAAATAAACCATAAAATATACACAGCCGCACTCCTGACTTTTCTTTTAACTGCCTGAAGGAATAAACCATGAAATACACAGCCGCACTCCTGACTTTTCTTTTAACTGCCTGCATGAACCCGAACGATGCGTTTTTCCAAAACCGGCGTTATCAAATGCTGGAGGCGCAATTAAACGGTTCAAATGCCATTTTCCATTACGGTTATTCCCAAAATCCCGATCATGATTTATTTGTCGACCAAGTCCGCGTGCCAGACGCGTACAGGGCTTCATTTGAGCGGGATTGGATAGCGAAGGAGCAAGGCTACCGCAAAAACGACTGCGTACTGGAAAAAGCGGAAAGCGGGGGTGTGACGTACTACACCTGCGATGCAGAAAAAGGATTCAACGGCACACGTTTCGTCATCTATGTCGTGAATATGAAAAACGACAAAGGCTACGTCAAAGTTTACCGGAGCATGAATAAGCCGAATCAGGAAGAGTTAACCAAATTGGTTGCCGATTTGAATAAGTTTTACCCTTAATCAGTCAGACAGATTCAGACTGCCTGAAAAGAATGGACACTATGATCAAATTCAAAAACGTACACAAACATTTCAAAGACCTGCACGTCATCAACGGCGTGAACTTGGAAATCAAAAAAGGCGAAGTGGTCGTCGTCTGCGGGCCTTCGGGCAGCGGCAAATCCACACTCATCCGCACCGTCAACCAGCTTGAAAGCATCGAAAGCGGCGAGATTTGGGTGGACGGTGTCAACGTTGCCGACCCCAAAACCGATTTGAACAAAATCCGCGAAGAAGTCGGCTTCGTATTCCAAGGCTTCAACCTCTACCCCCACCTGACCGTATTGGAAAACATCATCCTCGCACCGATGAAGGTTAAAGGTCAAAATGCGGAACAGGCGGAGAAAAAAGCGATGGAACTTTTGGAACGCGTCGGACTGGCACACAAAAAAGACGCCTTCCCGTCCCAACTTTCCGGCGGCCAGCAGCAACGCGTGGCGATTGCGCGCGGGTTGGCGATGGAACCGCGCGTGATGCTGTTTGACGAACCGACCTCCGCACTCGACCCCGAAATGGTCGGCGAGGTATTAAAAGTCATGAAAGACTTGGCAGAAAGCGGCATGACCATGATGTGCGTAACCCACGAAATGGGTTTTGCCCGCGAAGTTGCCGACCGGGTGCTTTTTGTCGATAAAGGGCAAATCCTCGAAGACGAAACGCCCGAAGCGTTTTTTACCAACCCAAAACACGAACGCGCCAAGCAGTTCCTGCAACAGGTCATGACCCATTGATGCTATGCCGTCTGAAAACCGAACGTTCAGACGGCATAGCCCGACACCGTAAGATGATTGAGAAAGAAAACCATGTATTTTGTTGACCGCACCGCCGTCGTCCTCAAGCCGACCGCGCACTTTTTGGAATGGCTCAAAAGCACCGACGAAAATATGCCCGACCTAACCATAGAGCAGCTTCGTGCCAACTGTTCCGTCTTCCTCGTTCCGCAGTTCGACGAACCGGAAGCCGTCGTTTCCTACTTCGACGAACGCTACCGCCAGATTTTTGAAGCGGAGCTGGCAGGTTGGGACATCGATAAAGACAAATGGCCGCAAGACATGAGCCTGAAAGCGTTTTGGGAGTTTTTCGATACCGAAATCCACGATATGGTGTTGGACATGGAAGAAGCGGATTTGAACATTACCCCCGTGTTCGACAATATGATGTAACGCCATGCGCGCCTTTCAGACGGCATTAAAGCCGTCCCGCATTCTGAACATCCTGACCATATTGCTCCACTCGGCTTCCATTGCCGTCTGCCTGACCTGGTTTTACGGCCGGATGATGTGGTTCGGTTTGGCGGCTTTGGCGGCAAGTTACGCATACTCGCTCAGGATAACGAACCTGAAACACCGCCATGCCATAACCGCCATTACCATAGACCGCGACGGACAGGCGGAAATCGTATCCGGCAAAGACAAAACAGCGGCAACACTTGCGGGCAGCAGTATGGTTACGCCTTATGCCTTATTCTTACAATGGGACACCGGCGGCAAAACCGTCAGCCAATGCATCATGCCCGACATGACGGACAAAGAATCCTACCGGCGACTGAAAGTCTGGGTGCTTTGGCGGCAGCCGAAAAAAACCGCCGAAACCGATACGCCAAACTGATTTCAGACGGCATTTAAAACGGAACACACATGAAAACATTACAAGACTGGCTCTCGCATTTGGAAACCGCCCACAGCGGCGGTTTGATCGACATGGGTTTGGAGCGCGTAGGCGAAGTGAAAAAGCGCATGAACCTGACACCGCAATGCCCCGTCGTCGTCGTCGCGGGAACAAACGGCAAAGGTTCGGTCTGCGCCTACCTGACACAGATTTACAAACAGGCAGGCTTCAAAGTCGGTACGCTGACCAGCCCGCATTTATTGCGTTACAACGAACGCATCGCCGTCAACGCCGAACCCGTTTCGGACGATACAATCACCGCTTCCTTCGAACGCATCGAAACCGCGCGCGGTGAAATATCACTAACTTATTTTGAATTCAATGCCTTGGCGGCTGTCGACATCTTCATGCGCGAACAGGTTGACGTGATGATATTGGAAGTCGGCTTGGGCGGACGCTTGGACGCGGTCAACGTGTTCGACTGCGATTGCGCGGTAGTTACCAGCGTGGATTTGGACCATCAGGCGTTTTTGGGCGATACGGTCGAGCAGGTCGGCTTTGAAAAAGCAGGCGTGTTCCGCAGCGGCAAACCCGCCATCTACGGTCAAAACCCCGCACCCGAATCGTTGCTTTCACACGCCGAATCCATAGGCGCGAAACTGCTGATGGTGCAGCGCGATTTCGAGTTTCACGCGATGGAAAACATCCAATGGAACTACCGCTTCCGGCCGCAGCATTCAGACGGTCCCGCACGCAACCGCAATGCCCTGCCTTTCCCCGCATTGCGCGGCGCATACCAACTTTCCAATGCCGCCTGCGCGCTGACCGTGTTGGAATGTTTGAACGACAAATTGCCGGTGGACATCGGCGCCATCAAGCGCGGTTTGTTGCTGGTTGAAAACCCCGGCCGCTTCCAAGTCCTGCCCGGCCGTCCGCTGACCGTGTTGGATGTCGGACACAATCCCCACGCCGCCCGCGCCCTGCGCCGCAGCCTGATGAATCTGGCGTTTGCGCAAAAGCGCACCGCCGTGTTCAGTATGCTGTCCGACAAAGACATAGACGGCGTGTTGGAAATTGTCAAAGACCAGTTTGACGAATGGTATATCGCACCTTTGGACGTGCCGCGCGGAATGACGCTCGAGAGCCTGCAAGACAAACTGCACGAACACGGCATCGAAAACATACAGACATTCGCCGCCGTCCGCGAAGCATACCGGGCGGCAGCCTCAAAAGCGGGCGAAAACGACAGAATCGTCGTATTCGGCTCATTTCATACCGTTGCCGATGTCATGTCGGTACTGTAAAAGGAATCTTCCATGTCCGAAAACAAACAAAACGAAGTCCTGAGCGGTTACGAACAACTCAAACGGCGAAACCGCCGCCGCCTCGTAACGGCAAGCTGCCTGGTTGCCGCCTCCTGCATCCTGCTGGCAGCCGCACTCAGTTCCGGTCCTGCCGAAAATGATCCTGCCGAACAGACTGCCGGCGAAACAAGCAGCGTAGAAAACAAAGCGACAGGTGCGGCACAAACCCCTGCCTTGAAATCCGCCGCCAAAAACGGGGAAACCGCCGCCGACAAACCGCAGGACTTGGCAGGCGAAGACAAGCCTTCTGCCGCCGACAGCGAAATCAGCGAGCCTGAAAACGTAGGCGCGCCGCTGGTGCTGATTAACGACCGCCTCGAAGACAGCAACATCAAAGGTTTGGAAGCATCCGAGAAACTGCAACAGGCAGAAACTGCCCAAACCGCACCGAAGCAGGCAAAACAACGCGCTGCCGAAAAAGTGCCGGCAACTGCCGACAGTACGGATACGGTAGCGGTTGAAAAACCGAAACGCACTGCCGAAACAAAACCGCAAAAAGCGGAACGCACTGCCGAAGCCAAGCCCAAAGCCAAAGAAACCAAAACCGCCGAAAAAGTTGCCGACAAACCGAAAACTGCCGCCGAAAAAACCAAACCGGATACGGCAAAATCCGACAGCGCGGTAAAAGAAGCGAAAAAAGCCGACAAGGCTGAAAGCAAAAAAACAGCCGAAAAAGACCGTTCGGACGGCAAAAAACACGAAACGGCACAAAAAACCGACAAAGCGGACAAGACCAAAACCGCCGAGAAGGAAAAATCCGGTAAAAAAGCCGCCATTCAGGCAGGTTATGCCGAAAAAGAACGCGCCTTGAGCCTCCAGCGCAAAATGAAGGCGGCGGGTATCGATTCGACCATCACCGAAATTATGACCGACAACGGCAAAGTTTACCGCGTCAAATCAAGCAACTATAAAAACGCAAGGGATGCCGAGCGCGATTTGAACAAATTGCGCGTACACGGCATCGCCGGTCAGGTAACGAATGAATAACCTCCCCGTTGCCGACATCCTCATCTTCGCCATCATCGCCGCCTGCATCGTGCTATCCGCGATGCGCGGCGTGATTGCGGAGGCAGGCTCAATGGCGGCATGGGTGGTTTCCTTTTTTTTTGCCAAACTCTTTGCCGCACCCTTCGCCGACATCGCCTTTGCATCGTTCCAACCCCGCCTGTTTGCATTGGCTCTGTCGTTCATTTCCCTGTTCGTCATTGCCTGTCTGATCCAGAAAATGCTCCGTTCGCTGCTGACCGGCGCAGTTTCGGCGGTCGGTTTGGGCTTTGCCAACCGCATTTTGGGCGGTATATTCGGTGCATTGGAAGGCGTTTTGATTGTTACCCTGCTGGTCATGCTTGCTTCAAAAACCGACCTGCCCGATACGGACGAATGGCGGCAGTCCTATACCGTACCGTTTTTCGTTTCGCTTTCCGAAGCAGTGTTAAACCATAGCGGCAGCACAGCGGAAACTCCGGAAGGCGATTGATTGCCCTGCGGGCGTTTCAGACGGCATCAAGCCGATTCCGATTTCCAAGGGCATCGCCGAAAACGGGGTTTTAAACATCAAAAACGTTACCGCCCAAGATATGCCACAGTACACAGCATCCCGCCCGCCCTGACGGGGGTCGTGCCGACGGCGGCAGGCGGTTTGGGCGACGCGCACACGGCGGCGGAAGCGTCCCGCTTCAATCCCTACGCGTTGTCGGAGGAATACGCGCAAAATCGGTTGTGAGGCAAATGCCGTCTGAAGCCTTCAGACGGCATTTTTGTGGGAAATATTTTCCCCTGCCGCACACGCCGCCCGCATAACCGGCCCGGCTTTATCCGCCATACCGCGCCTGCCCGCCCCTCATCGGGCATTGTCAACAATTCGGGCAAAAAGCCGCCGTTTGCTTTATAATTCCGTTTTACCCTTAAACCTCGAATCGGAGAAGACGATATGTGCGGCGTATTAGGTTTGGTCAGTCATGAACCCGTGAACCAGCTTCTGTACGACGGTTTGCAGATGTTGCAGCACAGGGGGCAGGATGCGGCGGGCATTGCAACGGCGGAAGGCGGCACGTTCCATATGCACAAAGGCAAAGGCATGGTGCGCGAAGTGTTCCGTACACGCAATATGCGCGATTTGACCGGCAATGCCGGCATCGCCCACGTCCGTTATCCCACGGCGGGCAACGCGGGCAGCAGCGCGGAGGCGCAGCCTTTCTACGTCAGCTCGCCGTTCGGCATCGTTTTGGCGCACAACGGCAACCTCACCAACACTGCCGAACTGTATGAAAACGTGTGCAACAAACACCTGCGCCACATCAACACCGGCTCCGATTCCGAAGTCTTGCTCAACGTATTCGCGCACGAATTGCGCCGCGAAGTCTCTAAAAACGCCGACCCGCACCGGCTCAATGCCGACAATATTTTCAACGCCGTTGCCGAAGTCCACCGCCTGGTGCGCGGCGCATACGGCGTGGTTGCCATGATTGCGGGCTACGGTATGCTCGCCTTCCGCGACCCTTACGGCATCCGCCCGCTGGTATTGGGTTCGCAAACCGACGAATCAGGCAGGAAATCCTATGCCGTCGCCTCCGAATCCGTCGCCTTCAACGCGCTTGCCTACGATTTGGAACGCGACATCCGGCCGGGCGAAGCAGTGTTCGTCGGCTTTGACGGCACAATCATCGCCCGACAATGCAGCGACCGCGCCAAACTCAGCCCCTGCCTTTTTGAATATGTTTATTTTGCCCGCCCCGACTCCGTGATTGACGGCGTATCGGTTTACCAATCGCGCTTGGATATGGGCGTGTCCTTGGCGGAAAAAATCAAACGCGAGCTGCCCGTGGACGACATCGACGTCGTGATGCCCATCCCCGACACCAGCCGCCCCAGCGCGATGGAGCTTGCCGTCCACCTCAAAAAGCCCTACCGCGAAGGCTTGATTAAAAACCGCTATATCGGCCGCACCTTTATCATGCCCGGTCAGGCGACGCGCAAAAAATCCGTGCGCCAAAAACTCAGCCCGATGGAAACCGAATTTGCAGGCAAAAACGTGTTGCTGGTGGACGACTCCATCGTGCGCGGGACGACCAGCCGCGAAATCGTCGAAATGGTACGCGCGGCGGGCGCGCGCAAAGTCTATATCGCCTCCGCCGCGCCCGAAGTGCGCTATCCCAATGTGTACGGCATCGATATGCCCACGCGCGAAGAGTTGATTGCCAACGGGCGCAGCGCGGCGGAAATCGCCGCCGAAATCGGCGCGGACGGCATCGTGTTTCAAGACTTGGGCGATTTGGAAATCGTCGTCAAAGCACTCAATCCGAAAATCGAATCCTTCGATTCGTCCTGTTTCAACGGCATTTATCAAACCGGCGACATCGATGATGCCTACCTCGACCGCCTGTCCGCCGAGAAATCCGGCTGCGGCGGCCTGAAAATCCACCCGAGCAGGATGGAACACAGCATCAGCATCAGCGATGCGGGCGACGAAGAATAAGACTTCCCAAACCGCGATGCCGTCTGAAATCCGAACGCCGGGTTTTCAGACGGCATTTCCCATATCGGCATCACATTTCCCGTTTCATCCGCACGCAATATGAGTACCGAAACCAAAAACTACATCACGCCCGCCGGCTGGCAGGCATTGAAAGACGAGCTTTATCAACTAGTCAATAAAGAACGCCCCGAAATCGTCCAAATCGTCAACTGGGCGGCAGGCAACGGCGACCGCAGCGAAAACGGCGACTATCTTTACGGCAAACGCCGTATGCGCGAAATCGACCGCCGCATCCGTTTCCTGACCAAACGTTTGGAAGCCGCCGTCGTCGTCGATCCCGAATTGCGCGAAGCGACCGACCAAGTGTTTTTCGGCGCAACCGTCGATCTGTTGCGCGGCGATGGGCGCGAGCAAACCGTCAAAATCGTCGGCATCGATGAAATCGATACCGCGCAAAACAAAATTTCTTGGATTTCGCCGCTGGCTCGTTGCCTGATTAAAGCGCACGAAGGCGACGAAGTGGTTTTGAACACGCCGGAAGGGCGTGAGGAAATTGAAATCCTTTCTGTCGAATACATCAAAATCGACTGATCGGGAATGCCGTCTGAAACGGCACAAACGCACCGTTTCCCAAATAAAGGAATACCGAATGAGGAAAATCCGCACCAAAATCTGCGGCATCACCACACCGGAAGACGCATCGAACGCCGCAGCGGCAGGTGCAGATGCCGTCGGGCTGGTCTTTTTCCAAGGCAGCAGCCGGGCCGTCGATATTGCCCGCGCAAAAGAAATCGCCGCCGCACTGCCGCCGTTTGTCAGCGTTGTCGCCCTTTTCGTCAACGAAAGCGCGCAAAACATCCGCCGCATCCTTGCCGAAGTGCCGATACACATCATCCAATTCCACGGCGACGAAGACGACGCATTCTGCCGCCAGTTCCACCGCCCCTATATCAAGGCCATTCGTGTTCAGACGGCATCAGACATCCGAAACGCCGCCGACCGCTTCCCCGACGCTCAGGCACTGCTGTTCGATGCCTATCACCCTTCGGAATACGGCGGCACCGGACACCGCTTCGACTGGACGCTGTTGGCGGAATATTCGGGCAAACCGTGGGTGCTTGCCGGCGGGCTGACCCCTGAAAACGTCGGCGAAGCCGTCCGCATCACCGGAGCGGAAGCGGTCGATGTATCCGGCGGCGTGGAAGCGTCTAAAGGCAAAAAAGACCCCGCCAAAGTTGCCGTCTTTATCGCAACCGCCAACCGCCTATTCCGTTAAAGCAACAAAAATTGCCGCCGGAATGACTTATAGTGGATTAACAAAAACCAGTACGGCGTTGCCTCGCCTTAGCTCAAAGAGAACGATTCTCTAAGGTGCTGAAGCACCAAGTGAATCGGTTCCGTACTATCTGTACTGTCTGCAGCTTCGTCGCCTTGTCCTGATTTTTGTTAATCCACTATAATCTAAAAAATTTATGTTATTAAATCAGTAATTTCTGATGAATTTTGAAAACTTAATCCCGTCATTCCCGCGCAAGCGGGAATCCGGTTCGTTCGGTTTCGCTTGTTTTAAGTTTCGGGTAACTTCCACTTCGTCATTCCCACGAAAGTGGGAATCCGGTTCGTTCGGTCTCGCTTGTTTTAAGTTTCGGGTAACTTCCACTTCGTCATTCCCGCGCAGGCGGGAATCCAGTGCGTTGAGCTTCAGCTATTTAGAATAAATTTTGAAGCTCTAATCGCATCATTCCCACGAAAGTGGGAATCCAGTTTTTTGAGTTTCAGTCATTTCCGATAAATTGCCTTAGCATTGAATGTCTAGATTCCCTCCTTCGCGGGAATGACGGGATTTGAGGTTTCTGTTTTTGATTTTCCGCTTTCGAGGAAATGACGGTTTAGAGTTAACCGAAACCTCAAAAAGCCGAAACCGAACGGCCTAGATTCCCACCTGCGCGGGAATGATGGCGGAAATCTTGTTTATATTGAATCAAAAAAACCTGCACCTTAATCAGTTGGTGGTTTAGTCCGACTTTTGGGGTGCAGATCAAGCTTTCAGACGGCATTTTTCTCTAAAACTTCATTTCGAGCGCGAGGCTGAAGTTTCTGCCCGGTGCGGCATACCTTCCATAGTTGCTGTCTTCGCTGCGTCGGTTTGCCGTGCTTTCCGCAGTCTGGCGCAAGGATTCCCAAGTAACGTAGCGGTAGTTGCCGATATTGTAGATAGCCGCCCTCAAGGTCAGCCGTTTTTTCAGATTCAGATAAGCGGAAACATCTGCCGTTTTCCAAGAAGACGTAACCCTTCCTGCCGAATATCGTTTTTGATCGCCTGCCAGATAAGCAAGTTCATCAGGGTTTTTCCCTTTGGAATAGGTCAGCATAATATTTGCCCCCCATTTCCCCTCGGGCTGGTCGTATCCGAACCCCAAAACATAACGCGATGGCTGTACCGCATCCAAAGCATAGCTGCGGAGGGACAGTCCCTGCCGGTTGGATACCGATTTCGGTTTGATGCGGTTGTACGCCAAAGTCGTGTACAAACCTTCGGGCAGTTTCTGATACACGCCGTTCCAGTCGATTTTTCCCAAGATGTTGATGCCTTGAAGCGACATATTTTGGGCATTGTAATAATCGCGTATATCAATCTCCGTCAATCGTCCTGTTGAATCCGGCAATTTGGTTTTTTGATCGGCAACGGCAATCATATCGGTATAACGGTTGCGGAAGCTGCTGATTTCCAAAAAGCCGAAGTCGCCCTTCCACTGCAAACCGATTTCGCGGTTGGCTGCCTTTTCCGATTTCAGGGCGGGACGCTGCCAGCCTTTCGGATAATCGTGATAAATGTCTATCCCGAAAAGTTCTTGGAAGGAGGGCGTTCTGAAGCCGCTGGAGGCGCGGTAAGACAAAGAAAAATGCCGGTTCGGTTTGAACACGATGCCGCTGTTCCACGAACGGTCAACATATCGCCCGCTGCGGACGAGTTCTTCCGACGTGGTGAAGTTTTGCCGGTCATACCTGCCGCCCAAGCTGAAATCGAAATATTTGCCGATTGAAAAACGATCGTTCAAAGAAATGTGGATATTGCTGCCGTTGATTTTTCTTGGCACGCATTTGCGGGAACGCAGGGTTTCGATGTAGCCGCAGACCGACCCTTCGACGACTTCGGGCTTACCCAAACGGTACTTGTCTTTGCCGTCGTCGGTGTACTCCCCCGTGTGTTCCGAAATCCTTGCCGCATTGTGGGAAAGCTGTTCGGGGCGGGAGATCGCTTTGGAAGCATCGTAACCGAAGCCCAAAGTCAGATGGTGTTTCGTCCATTTGTTTTTCAGCGATTTCTCAAACGAGGCATTCAAAACATTGTGCTGTTCGCGGTAGTGGAAACGGTCGCTGCTGTCGTAGGAATACGGTTTGTCCGCCGACGCGCGGCAGGATTTGTCCACGGCAGGATACACGGCACAATTCAGCTTCAGCGTGTTGTTGTCGGTTGCCACGCCCTGTTTGTCAAACGACAACACCGCCTTGTCCGCCCAGTTGTCAGAATACGCTTCGTTTTCATAACGGTACAGCAAACCCATACGGCGGCGGCGGTGATGTTCGTCAATAAATTTGGTGCGGGAATATTTCAAACCTATGCCCTTGACCAAATTTTTATCGCCCTTCCACTCTTCTATATTCGGCACAAAATACAAGCCGTCGCGGAAATCGTTGCCGTCGTACACCCCGCTCTTGTCACTAAACTTTTTCGCCTCATCCGTACCGTAATACTGTTTTTCCGTCATATCGCGGATATCGTAACGCTGTTTGGTATCCTCAAACACGCCGCCGACATAATGCCTGCCACCGAAGCGGTAGCCCAGCTTGGCAAGCCACGAACCGCTGCGGTAATCCATCGGATCGGGCAATATCCTGCCGCCGCCCGTGTACGATTGGGCGGACAGGTTTTCGTGGCGCGCCTGCGCCTCCCGCACCATCACTTCTTCTTCGGCACTTAAAGGCTGATTGTTTTTCTTACGTTCTTCCACCCAGCGGTTGAGCTGGTTTTTCAAATAGTTTCCGTTACCCGCCAATTTTGCCACGGGCTTGGGTTCACTCTCGCCCTCCGCCAGGAAATATTCCGCCTTTTTATTCGGATTCTGAATATCGTATGTCTGGCGGAACGCGTCCAAACGGTCTATGCCGTATTCCACCCCGTCCGCAATATCGCCGTGCGGGCGCGTTTCCCGCCCTTGGCGTTCGGTTCGGATTAGCAGCCCTTCCCAACCGTCCTTACTGAAACCCGCGCCGAGCGACTTCATAAATTGGCGGTTTTTACTGCCGTAGGCGGTTTTTGCCTGTATCCCCCAGCTTTTGCCGTCTGAAATCAAATCCGCCGCCTCTTTGGTGCGGAAAGCGACCGCGCCGCCGAGCGCGCCGCTGCCGTGATCGGACGAACCGGCACCTTTGTCGATTTCCACCGTGCTGATGTTTTCATATTCGATTTCGTTGATTGCACCGCTGCCGCCGCGTCCGCCGTATCCGCTCAACGATCCCTGCACGGTAAACGCCTGTATTTGGGCAACGCCGTCAACCGAAACCGCCACACGGTTTTTATCCACGCCGCGTATCGAATAACCGCCGCTCGCGCCGTTGCCCTGTTCGACAACCGCCACGCCCGGATCGTAGCGCGTCAGGTCGCGGATACCGAGTACCTGTTCTTTGTTCAACGTTTCCGACGTTTTGACGATTTTGCCCAAACCGGTCGCCTCTTTCGATCGCCGTCCCACTTTGGCGGCACGGACGGTAACCTCTTTTAGGGATTGGGTCTGCGCCGCCGTTTCGGAGTTTGCCGCATATGACGGAAAAGCGGTTGCAATGGCCAAGGCAGTCAGGGTAAGCGGAAAACCGTGTTTCTTATTCATTTTTCCACCTCTTTATTATCTTTCTTCGCACCGAATACCACGCCGAATTGGGGTTTAGCTTCAGGTTTTAACGGTTCGCCAACACCAGCTTCAGCTTCATTTTCAACTTCAGCTTCATGTTCAGTATCTTCAGTTATATCAAGAGATTTCCCATCCTTATTGAAAATAGTACCGCCCAATTCCTCCGCCTGCGGGCCGTAAAAGCCGCCTGTTACAAGAAGATTATTGGCTTTGAAACTTTGAGGATTAGTCGAATCATTTCCCGAAAGATTGATGCCGTTATCCCGAGTGCGCGCTGTCGCGTGGAAACCGTTGCCATCAATCACACCTTTTTCAATATGGAAAGCAGGTTCTACACCGTTTTTCTCCGTCAGCTTTCCGGAAATCGATTTCCCGCCGAAATCAACGGTAAATTCTGCTTTTGCCGCTTTATCCGCCTGATTGTCCCATTGAATGGGTTTGCTGATACGCGCTTCCCAAGTGCCGGTATAATGCGCCGTTCCGGTTTTTGGAATGTCGGCTTCCACCGTGCGGATACCTTTCAGGAAAAGGTCGATGTCCCTGCCTTTAGGGGCTTCCGGAGCGGGCGAGATGCCGTCTGAACCGCCACCGCCGCCTTCTTCCGGCGATTCTTCTTCGGGTTCTTCAGGTTCTTCAGCTTCGTCTTCTTCGCCGCCTTCGTTTTCTGCGGCTTCGTTTTCTTCGCTGCCTTCATCTCCTACGGCTTCATCTCCCGTGCCTTCTCCATCGCCGATTTCGTCTTCGCCTTCTTCGCCGTTATCAACGCCTGTATCCTCTTCATCCTTCCCTTTATCTTCCGCCTTTGGTTTACTTGCCGGGCGTTCGGTTTGCATCCGTCCGAGTTTCACATAGGTCAGAAAATCGCAACAAGCACGGACGGTCATTTTCCTGCCGTCGGCAAGATCGATGGTTTGTTCTTGGTTTACCAAAGGAATTTCACGCCCTTCGACAAGAAGTTTGTCGGGATGACCAAGATCGGGCATAGAGGAAATGGCAAACTGGCGGGCATTGTTATCACTTGCCTCGTCAACGGAAATTTTCAGAGAATCCAAGATTTTGGTGTGTTTTCCAGACGGCATAGCAGGATTTGTGCCTGATGCGTCTGTTTTTTGTTTGCCTGCGAATACGCCAAATACGCTGTTGTCGTTACTGATAAACCGTCCGGCAAGCTCTTCTCCGTTATCGCCGAAAAAACCACCCTCAAGCCGCTGATCAGCATCGGTATGGAAAAACAAATGCTCCTTCTTGGCATGGTTTTTCGCTAAATCAGGATTGACCCTGGCACTGCCGGTAAAGCGGTTGCCGTCCAATGTTGCAGTAATGTTGTAAATGGTCAGTGGTTTCTTTTCATCGGTTTTCTTTTGCACATACTGATTTTTAATTAATTGACCTGTCAAAGTTTTCTTATCGAAATCAACCGTATATTCGGCAGGATGTTTTTCCTCCCGGTCGTCAGCAGTCGCAGCATAAGAAGTTGCTCCGACATTTTGACCGTAATAAACGAGATAACCCAAATCTTCGCTAGGATCTCCTGCTTTTCCTGTTCGATGACGTATGGCATCGGTCATATATTGCCAGTTACCGGAATATTTCACCGTTCCCGCGCTCGGTAAAGATTGGGAAGGATGTTCTCCGGAATAATATACAAAACCGTCATGACCAAACCGGTAGGTAAACTGCTTGTGATTTGAAGTCCACTCAATTTCATCTTTTCCGTTTTTAGTATATACATAACCTGCATCTACAAATTTATAATCATATTTTTTATTTTTCTTTTCCGATGTGGTAATGCTTGCCGTAGGATTTGGTTGACGAATTTTATCTTCAAGCTGCTGACGTTGATCTTTTTTGGAACCGTATAAAAACAGGATATCTTCCTCTTTAAACGACAGCTTTTCTTCTGCTTGTTTGCTATTTGGAAAATCATTGCCATCCTTATCAGAAGTTGCAATATTCCGTCTCAACAGCCGCATTGCCGCACCAACGGCGGGTCGGTTGACCGGCGTGATTTCTATAGAAGGTTTGGCAGGGGGCGGAGTGGGAACGTCCTCAGGTTTGGACGGTTTGGAATCTGACGGGGGTTTGCGCGGTCGGCGTTGGTTTGGCAACAGGCTGCACGCCGAAATTACCGCCACAGGCTGCCAGCATCAACGGCAGCAAGGCAATACCGAAATAATTCAGTTTACGCATCCCTACTTTCCCCCTATTTGATTAATAATAATTATCATTATATTAATATGTGCAGATAATATCAACCCGTTTTTTAACAAAGATATTCCCGATTAAAACAAAATGCCGTCTGAAACCTGTTCAGACGGCATTTTTGCGTCGGCTCCGACAGGATTTGAAGCTGTCGGGGAATCGGATTGTCCTTTAAGGGTTTACAAACCCGGTTCGCGCAGGAAGCGGATATCGTCCGCGCCGTTTCAACACACAGCCGCCTGAAGGCGGCTGAGCCGACTACCAAAGCGAAAACATCTGCTACGTCGTGGTTTCAACACACAGCCGCCTGAAGGCGGCTGACAACGGCCGCTATTACGAGCCGCCCGTCAATCAGGTTTCAACACACAGCCGCCTGAAGGCGGCTGAAGCGGTACGCGCCTGAAAAACCCAATCAGAAATAGTTTCAACACACAGCCGCCTGAAGGCGGCTGATCGTGTTCTTTGATACTACTCAATTTCACAAACAAGTTTCAACACACAGCCGCCTGAAGGCGGCTGAGGGAATGGCGGTAATAACGCTTCAACGGCACAAGGTTTCAACACACAGCCGCCTGAAGGCGGCTGATCCGTCGGCGGGGGAAGCACCGCCACCCAGTGTTGTTTCAACACACAGCCGCCTGAAGGCGGCTGAGATGCCATATTGAAATATTTTCAAAACGCCTATGGGTTTCAACACACAGCCGCCTGAAGGCGGCTGATTCATCGGTAAGCGCACCTTCCAGCCACACCGCCATGTTTCAACACACAGCCGCCTGAAGGCGGCTGAGCCTGATGATTTTTCCGTCCTGGGTAACGGTAGGGGTTTCAACACACAGCCGCCTGAAGGCGGCTGAATAATTAACTTTTTTAAACTTTTTGTTATAATAATAGTTTCAACACACAGCCGCCTGAAGGCGGCTGAACACGCCGTAGGTATAACAGTAAATATGCTATATAGTTTCAACACACAGCCGCCTGAAGGCGGCTGAATTATTTCTTTGCAGTTTTTGCCCCATAGTAATCGTTTCAACACACAGCCGCCTGAAGGCGGCTGACATTTCTTCTTTGTATTTTGGATTTCTACTAAGGGTTTCAACACACAGCCGCCTGAAGGCGGCTGAACCTTTTTAATTTTTATAAATAACCTTATGAAATGTTTCAACACACAGCCGCCTGAAGGCGGCTGAGTGATTTACGTTTTCCATCTGTTCCTCCTTGGTTCGTTTCAACACACAGCCGCCTGAAGGCGGCTGACTTTCTTTGCCTTCTAAAATGCAGTTAATTCCATGTTTCAACACACAGCCGCCTGAAGGCGGCTGATCGACAGGAATATTGTATGTTGCTGAATATTCAGTTTCAACACACAGCCGCCTGAAGGCGGCTGAGTTCTTGATATTTTTCATTTATGCTTAATACAAAAGTTTCAACACACAGCCGCCTGAAGGCGGCTGACTTCATCGCTAAACCAACATTCAGCATCATCAAAGGTTTCAACACACAGCCGCCTGAAGGCGGCTGATTGTTCGGGTTTGTCAAGCATTTTTTGACAAGCTAGTTTCAACACACAGCCGCCTGAAGGCGGCTGAGGCTACAAGCTATTATTGGGGCTGGGTAATAACGGTTTCAACACACAGCCGCCTGAAGGCGGCTGACAAAACTAGGCACAAGAGCGGTTCCCTATGTCGGGTTTCAACACACAGCCGCCTGAAGGCGGCTGACTTTATCCGTCGTTTCAGATTTGGCGAAAAAAATGTTTCAACACACAGCCGCCTGAAGGCGGCTGAAGCTCCTTCCGAAAGCCTTACTACATCAGGCTTTGCAGCCCCGACTTCGCCAAACTCCCGAAAAAAGCACAAGCATGAGTATAGCACAGCCTTATCCGCCATATCCACATTTGCAATATCCTGATTGTTAAAGAACAATCCAAATTCGCCAACCCTGCCGCATTTTTATGGGAACAACAGGTTGGCGATTCACACAATCAGCGTGTCCTTGAATATATCGACCGCAGGTTTTGCGCCGTGATGTTCCACTTTGCGCCGCCATTTGCTGCCCAAGTGGTAAAAGCGCAGGCTGTCTGTTTCGGGGTTGTAGGTTTTTAAAAGTTTGTCTTTTAAAACTACCCATTGGTCGGGTGAGATGTCGCATTCGAACACGGAATACTGCACGCGCACGCCGTAGTCTTGGCACAGTTTCGCTACGCGCCGCAGCCTTGCCTGCCCTTCGGCATTTTCCAGCGAAATATCATAAGTTATCAACATCAGCATTTTCTTGTCTCTCCATGCCGTCTGAAGCCGGTTGCGTTCAGACGGCATACCCGGCTACCTCATCAAAAACGGCGGATATGCCGCCAAATCTCCGCGCAGATGCCGCGCCAAAAGCATAGCCTGAATATAAGGCAGCAAACCGATTTCCACTTCTTCACCCAAAAACGGATGGGTGATTTTTTCCTGCTTTTTCGCCTGCAAAGACTGGAACAAAAGTTTGCGCGCATCGGCTTTTAAGCTCACCGCCCCGCTTGCCCCGACGACAAAATCCTGCGGCTTGATTTGCCTACGGTTAATCAGCGACAGCACCAGCCTGTCCGCCCACCACGCGCGGAACTCTTCCAAAATATCCTGTGCCAGGCTGTCTCGCCCGGGTCGGTCGGCGTGCAGAAAACCCACCTGCGGATCCAGCCCCACGCCTTGCAACGCACCGCTGATGTCCTTGCCCAAAATACTGTATAGAAAAGAAAGCAGCGCATTGACACTGTCTCTTGGCGGGCGACGGTTTCTTCCGTCAAAAGCAAACCCGCTTTCCGCCTTAACCAACTGCCCGAACACGCCGAAATAACGCGCCGCCGCATCTCCTTCAATCCCGCGTATCAAATCCAAACTGTCTGCCCGTTTCAACTGCTGCAAAGAGAAATTCAGCGCGGCAACCGCCGTCTGAATGTCCGCATTGTCGCCGTGGTTGCGAACCTGCCGCTGAAGCACCCGTCTGCCTGCCTGAATCTTTGCCGCGATGATATTGCGCGCAATCGGCACGGGATTTTGTTCCGACATCCGATACTGCGCCCGACGCAGCAGCACATTGCCGCTTTGCCGCCCCTGCAACCGCCCCAAGAAACGTCTGTTTTCGGTAAAAAACGCCAGATTCACATTATTCTCGCCGCAAAACCCCAGCAAAAACGGCGACACCAGCACGTTGCCGAAACAGAAAATATGCCCGATGGAATGCACCGGCAATTGCGCCACCTTCTTACGTTCCTGCTCCACCACCAGCGTTTCCCGCTCCTTATGCAGATAGCTGCCTTGCGTGGTGATATACAGCGTGTTTTGCAGTTTGCGCATAAGGTACTCCTTCGTTTTTATTGCATTTTTGAACAGGCGGTTTGGGACGGGTGAAATCTATTGGTGCAATATTGAAGCACCGACAACTGATAATATTTTATTGAAACCGATAAGGAAAGCACCTTCGAACTGCATTTTAAGAAAATCTGAAGGACAACAAAATCCCATTATAGGCAAAACATCTTTCAGAAGGCTGATTATGATCAGGCCTGATTGTTTTTATCAACAAGACATCAAAATACGGAATATATGGGAAGTACGATTTGCCTTATTCCTGTCCTTGTATGAACAGAAATAACGGCGGCTTTGTATTTCCTATTCCGGATTGACCACCCGATTGACAACCGTATCCGCCCCCCATCCCGTCAAACGTAATGTTTATTTGAAAATAAAATTTTCACTCAATCAATATGAATTAGAAATTAATCTAGGGATGAAGCTGAACGTCAGCCAAGCCGTACCGGATATTTTTCCCGAACGCCGGACGTTGATGCCGATATGGGGCGGATTGCCCGTGCCCTCCGTGCATTGGCAGCAGCTTTGGCCGGAACAGGCGGAAACGGTTTTGCGGGAAGCTGCTTCAGCTTATCCGCATATTCCGTTTTGCGCCAACCACCGCGTATTCTGCGGCTTCTGCCGCAATGCTTGGAAAGGCGGCTACAGCCGGGTTTGCACCGACAAAATCATTGCGGAGCCGGAACAGGAAGCCGAAATCCGTCAAGGAAGCGGCAAAATCCGTGCCGTCTATTTCGGCGGCGGTACGCCTACCGCTTTGCCGACCGGAGATTTGGTGCGCCTGATACGCGCGTGTTACCGCCATCTGCCGACGTTTGGGACGGAGGCGCGGCGGCAGCGACACCCTGCACACTGCCGTCGATGAAATCCCGCGCGACCATATGGACAGGAAGGACTTGCCGCCGCCGTTTTGATTTCCGACCGGAACACGCCGTCAAAACAGATATTTTCCGTAACCGGCCGAACCCGTCCCAATACGCAGATGCCGTCTGAAACCTGTTCGGACGGCATTTGCGTAAAGTTCAGCAAGAAAAACTACAAACCCAGCTCGCGCAGGAAGCGGATGTCGTCCGCCCAACCGGATTTGACTTTAACCCATACCTTCAAAAATACTTTGGTATCAAACAGTTTTTCCATATCCAACCGCGCTTCGGTGGAAATTTTCTTCAAACGTTCTCCGCCTTTACCGATCAAAATCGCCTTTTGGCTTTCCTTATCGACCAAAACCGCGATATAGATGCGGTTCAAACCGTCTTCCTCTTCAAACTGCTCCACTTCGACATTCATCGCATAAGGCAATTCCTCGCCCAAATAGCGGAACAATTTTTCACGCACGATTTCCATCGCTAAAAAACGCGCCGATTTGTCCGTAACCATGTCTTCGGGATACATCGGCACGCTTTCGGGCAGATACGGCTTAATCAGCTCCAACAGGTTGGCAATCCGCAAACCGTGTTTCGCGCTGACCGCCTCCGCCGCCGCAAATTCAAATTCGGCGCGCACTTGGGCAACAAACGCCTCCAACGCGTAACGGTCTTTCGCCTTGTCCTTGTCGATTTTGTTGACCACTAAAATGACCGGCGTGTGCTTGGGCAATTGTTTCAACACGACACGGTCGGCATCGGTAAAACGCATCGCTTCCACGACGAAAACCACCACATCCACGCCGCCGAGTGCCTCGGTAACATTTTGATTCAGCCTATCGTTGAGCGCGTTGCGGTGGTCGGTTTGAAAGCCCGGCGTATCGACAAACACGAACTGCGCGGTATCGTCGGTATAAATCCCCGTTACGCGGTTGCGCGTCGTCTGCGCCTTTTTGCTGGTGATGCTGATTTTCTGACCGATGAGATGGTTCATCAGCGTTGATTTGCCCACGTTCGGACGGCCGACAATCGCTACGAAGCCGCAACGGTATCCGTCGGCGGCGCGTTCCCCTGCAAGGAAGGTTTCAATATCCATATTCGCTTTCATATCCATATTTCAGACGGCATATTCACGCGCCGCCTCATTTCTTTTTCTTCTTCAGCGGCAGCTTCTCTTCCAGCCATTTCAAAGCCTCTTTCGCCGCCTCCTGTTCCGCCGCCTTGCGGCTCGTCCCTTTGGCACGGCACACGAAACCCAGTTCGCCCAAATCGCAGGAAACCACAAACATACTGTCGTTGGCATAACCGATTTGCTCTTCGATACGGTATTTCGGCAAGGCGAAACGGCGCGCCTGCAACGCCTCCTGCAAAGCAGTTTTGCCGTCTTTTGCCTGATTTTGGAAATCGGCTCGCCGGACGCGATCGGCAAACAAATGGCGCACCACCTTTTCCGCTGTGTTGAAATCGGCATCGAAGCTGACCGCCGCAAACATCGCCTCCATCGCGTCCGCCAGTATCGAAGGCCGTCTGAAGCCGCCGCTTTTCAACTCGCCCGCCCCCAAGTACAGGCCGTCGCCGACATTCATTTCCGCCGCCATTTCCGCCAGCACGCCCTCATTGACCAGACTTGCCCGCAACCGCGACAACTCGCCCTCGGTCAACTTCGGAAACGCGTCAAACAGCATCCGCGCTACCGTATAATTCAAAATCGAATCGCCGACAAACTCAAACCGCTCGTTGTGCTTCGCATGATGGCTTCTGTGCGTCAAAGCCTGCCGCAAAAGCGAAATATCGCGGAACGCGTAGCCCAGTCTCTTCTGTATCGCCGCGTGTGCCTGCTGTTTCAAAACATCGTCTTTCATTACCGTCTTCCGCAAAAAACAGCCCGAATGCGTTTCCATACTTCAAAAATACAGAAACACCTTAAGGCTGCAAACGGCGCACATTGTACCACCAAACCGCCGCCGTCTGCCGACAACGCAAGAATCGTGGTAAAATCCGTAAGTTTCCCCCCAACGTATTCCCGCAATGAACGCATTTGCACAAGCACTTTCCTCGGCACTCGACCGCTGTATCGCCACCAACACCGTCACCAAACAAAACCAGCCCGTCGGCTTCCTCTACCGCGAAGCCCCCGTTTTCGAAAATGACAGCGGCTGGCGTTTCTTCAGCGGCGACGAGACCGACGAATATACCGACGATCCGGACAACTTCAGCATCCTCAGCATTGCCGAAATCACCAAAACCAACCCTGAAACCGCCGCACTGCTTTCCCAACCCGAAGGCAGCGCGTGGGAATTGGCAGAAGACGGCACATTCCAAACCGTTGCCGACTGGCAGCCGCAAGACTGAAACCTTCAGACGGCATTCCGAAACCCCGAATACCAAAGGACACCCAATGAACACCATCGCCCCCAACCTTGACGGAAAACACCTCCGCATCGGCATCGTACAGGCACGCTTCACCAACGAAATCGGCAGCGAAATGCTCAAAGTCTGCTGCCGCACCCTCCAAGAATTGGGCGTGGCAGACGAAAACATCACCGTCGCCACCGTACCCGGCGCACTTGAAATCCCCATCGCGCTGATGAACTTTGCCTCTTCCGAAAAGTTTGACGCACTGATTGC
Organism: Neisseria blantyrii; assembly: GCF_962747855.1. Taxonomy (NCBI): domain Bacteria; kingdom Pseudomonadati; phylum Pseudomonadota; class Betaproteobacteria; order Neisseriales; family Neisseriaceae; genus Neisseria; species Neisseria blantyrii. Next base: position 79,139 of record NZ_CAUIZY010000001.1, on the reverse strand, counting down.
CATCGGCGTCGTCATCCGTGGCGAAACCTACCATTTCGAGCTGGTTTCCAACGAATCCGGAGCAGGGATCGGCCGCGTCGCACTCGACTACAACATCCCGATTGCCAATGCCGTCCTGACCACCGAAAACGACGCGCAGGCAATCGAACGGATTGAAGAAAAAGCCTCGGATGCCGCCAAAGTTGCCGTCGAATGCGCCAACCTCGTCAACCTGCTGCTCGAAGAACAGTTTGAAGACGAAGAATAACAAACAGGGCGTACACCAATACGCCCTTTCCGTTTCAGACGGCATACCGTGCCGCCCAACCGTTTCAAGGAAAAATCATGAAAACAGCCCGCCGCCGTTCCCGCGAGCTTGCCGTACAAGCCGTTTACCAATCCCTTATCAACCGCACCGCCGCGCCCGAGATTGCTAAAAACATCCGCGAAATGCCCGACTTTGCCAAAGCGGACGAAGAATTGTTCAACAAACTCTTCTTCGGCACGCAAACCAATGCGGCAGAGTACATCCGACAAATCCGCCCCCTGCTCGACCGCGACGAAAAAGACCTCAACCCCATCGAACGCGCCGTTTTGCTGACCGCCTGCCACGAGCTTTCCGCCATGCCCGAAACACCCTACCCCGTCATTATCAACGAAGCCATCGAAGTTACCAAAACCTTCGGCGGCACGGACGGGCACAAATTCGTCAACGGCATCCTCGACAAACTCGCCGCTCAAATCCGCCCCGACGAGCCCAAACGCCGTTGATATGTCGGATTAAAATCAGAAATACACAAATGCCGTCTGAAAGCCCTTCAGACGGCATTTTGCTTGACCGTTCAATCAATACTGCACCGTCCAGCCGATTTCGCCGCCCGCGCACATCGGGACAAGTTCGCCGTCTCCGTAGGGGACGCTTGCGGGGACGGTTTGGTTTTGTTTGACAAGGGTGATCGTGTCGGTGTTTTCCGGAATGCCGTAAAACCTTGCGCCGTTTTTCGAGGCGAAGGCTTCGAGTTTGTCCAACGCGCCTGCTTTCTCAAACACTTCGGCGTAAAGCTCGATGGCGGTCATCGCGCTGAACATACCGGCGCAGCCGCAGGCGTTTTCTTTGGCGGACTTGGCGTGCGGCGCGGAATCTGTGCCGAGGAAGAATTTGTGCGCCTTCTCGCCGGTAACGGCGGCAACCAGAGCCTGACGGTGGATTTCGCGTTTGAGTACGGGCAGGCAGAAATGATGGGGGCGCACGCCGCCGACCAAGAGGTCGTTGCGGTTGAGCAGAAGGTGTTGCGGGGTAACGGTGGCGGCAACGTTGTCGCCTGCTTCCAAAACCAGGCGTGCGGCTTCGGCGGTGGTGATGTGTTCAAACACGACTTTGAGATTCGGCACTTGCGCCAAAACGGGTTTCATCACGCGCCCGATAAAGGCGGCTTCGCGGTCGAAGATGTCGATTTCGGGGTCGGTTACTTCGCCGTGAACGAGGAACAGGATGTCCTGTTTTGCCATTTCTTCCAACACGGGGATGAGCTTGAATAGGTCGGTTACGCCGGAATCAGAATTGGTCGTCGCGCCAGCGGGGTAGAGTTTGAAGGCGACGATGCCGGCGGCTTTGGCTTCGCGCACCAGCTCGGGCGTGGCTTGGTCGGTGAGATAAAGCGTCATCAGCGGCTCAAACGCGCTGCCTTCGGGCAATGCCGCCATGATGCGCGCCTTGTAGGCAAGCGCGTCGGCTACACTGACGACGGGCGGCTTGAGGTTGGGCATAATGACGGCGCGCCCCATTTGGCGGGCGGTATAAGGGGCAACGGCTTTAAGCGCGTCGCCGTCGCGCAGGTGCAGGTGCATATCGTCGGGGCGGATAATGATCAGGGTTTGCATGGTTTTCCTTTGTTTTATTTGAATGTTCGGACGGCATGCCGACTTTATGCCGTCTGAAGTCAGGGGAGAATTAGGGGTTTCCCGTTGTGGGAACGATGCGTCAGGTTCAATACTGCCTGTACGGGTAAATACGGGGAATCGGCGGTTTGTGCGGTCAATACGGTTTCTTCAGGGCTGCCCGCTTCCCGCCAGGCATAGCTGACTTGGCGGATTTCAAACGGTGCCTGCACCGACTGTTCTGCCCTTAATTCCAAATTTTTATTTTGCGGCGGATGTCGGACAAGTCCGTCAAAATGTTCCAAAAGTGCGGCACTGTCTGCCCGCTCGGCTTTCACACTGCAACTGTCGCGCGTCAGGCTCAAATAATAAATGCCGCCATCGCGTTCAAGCGTCCACAACGCCTGTACATCGGGTTCCGCAACAGCGGGCGGCAGACGGGACAGGTCTTCCTTTCCGACAGGGACAAAATGTCCGACAGTGGCAAACTTGGAAACCGGTTCGAAACTGCCTTGAGTCAGGACGCAGGCATTCCGAAACAAATCGACGGCTACGCGTGCGAAATCCTGATGCCGTACACCGGATTGCCGGTTTTGGGCATGACACGCAGCAAGCACAAATGCCGGCAGCAATAACATCAATCGGGACATCCGTATTTCAGACGGCATTTATTTGTGCTTGACGACCAGCGTGAACACGCCGTCCTGTTCGGAAGAATCCAACAGCACATGACCGGTTTGGCGGCAAAAAGCCTCAAAGTCCCCCGGCGCGCCACCGTCGGTTGCCAGAACGGTCAACACGTCGCCCTGCCGCATTTGCGCCAAAGCCTTTTTTGCCCGCAAAATCGGCAGGGGACATTTCAATCCGGTTACGTCTAAAGTTTCGCTGTTCATCGTTTATACCGTTTAAAAATGGGAATCGGGGGGAGATTATACCCCAGTTGCTTGCAGCCCCCTTTGCCAACCCATAAAATAATGCCGTTTTCAATTTGGAGAAACTTATGCGCCGTACCGCCCTCCTGCTGCTCGCACTCGCCGCCGGCACATCCCTTGCTGCCGGCTTCAGCCAAAAAGACACGCCGATCAACACCCGCTACCGCGAAACGCCCGAAGAAGCCGCCGCCCGCGAATTTAAAGAACATACCGCCGAACTGCCGCCGCTGCCCGATGCGCACTCGGACAGCTGGTTTGACATTTATGTGGATGAAAATTACGGCAAACAGCCGAAAATCCTGCTCGACAGCCTGCAAATCATGCCCGCGCCCGACGGCAGCATCCGCTACATTCTCAATATCCGTTCCGACAAAGGCTACGACAACCTGACTGCCGAAGGCATATTCTGCGCCCGCTCCTCCATCGGGTTCGGTAACGGCAAACTTTCCTCCTACAAAATGTTCGGCTACGGGGACACGGTCAACCGCCGCTGGATACAGCCCCGAAACGCCGAATGGAAACCGATAGGCGGTGCATTAAGCCGCAACGACGCACTGCGCGCCGTCCTATATCAGGCATTCTGCGAAGGCGGCGTACCCGCCGACACGCAAGGTTTGGTACAACGCCTGAAAGAACGTGCCGGACGCTATACCCCATCAATGAAGCCGCACGACAAATAACCAGACACAAAAATGCCGTCTGAAACATCGGTTTCAGACGGCATTCGATTCATCAGCCATCAGGCGGCGGAAACTTTGTCCTGACGACACAACAGCGTAATCAAATCACTGATGCGCCGCTTCATATCGCGGCGGTCGACAATCTGGTCGATTGCGCCTTTTTCCAGCAGGAACTCGGCACGCTGGAAGCCTTCCGGCAGCGTTTCGCGCACCGTCTGCTCAATCACGCGCGGGCCGGCAAAACCGATCAGCGCGTTCGGTTCGGCAAGCACGACATCGCCCAAAAATGCAAAACTGGCAGATACGCCGCCCATAGTCGGATCGGTCAATACTGATATAAACGGCAGGCGTTTTTCCGTCAACAAGTGCAGCGCGGCACTGGTTTTCGTCATCTGCATCAATGAGTTCACACCCTCCTGCATACGCGCACCGCCGGAAGCCGCCACACAGACGAACGGACAATTGTCGGCAACCGCACGGCGGACACCCTGTACGAAACGCTCGCCCACAACCGAACCCATCGAACCGCCGATAAAGCGGAATTCAAACGCGGCAACGACGACGGGCAGGCCGTTCATCATCCCCTTCATCACCACCAGCGCGTCATCTTCCCCGGTCAGCTTGCGTGCCGCCCCCAAACGGTCGGGATATTTTTTACTGTCTTTAAATTTCAAAGGATCGGTCGGTTTGACATTACCCGCAACTTCCTCCCTGCCTTCCTCATCCAAAAGCAGGCTCAAACGCTGGCGCGCCGATAACGGGTTGTGGTGGTTGCATTTCGGGCAGACCTGATTGTTCTGCTGCAACTCGGTCGAATAGATGGTTGCCGAACAAGACGGGCATTTGTGCCACAAACCCTCGGGAACATTGGAAGAACCGTCTTTACCACGATTCTTGATTTTGGGTGGCAGGATTTTATCTAACCAGCTCATGGACAACTCCTAAAACATTTAGAATGCGCGACAGAATCAGCGCACGGCATCCTTCAACTCTTTGACCAAAGCACCGACGGCCGCAGCCTCGTTGCCCGCATTGTTTTCAATCTCTTTCACAATCCGGCTGCCGACAATGACCGCATCGGCAACCCGGCCGATTTTGCGCGCGCTTTCGGCATTGCCGATGCCGAAGCCGACACCGATGGGAATATCGATATACTGACGCAAATACTCTATTTTACGCGAAACCTCATCCGTATCCAAACTTGCCGCGCCCGTTACGCCCTTGAGAGAAACATAATAGACAAATCCGCCTGCCAGCTCGGCAATGGTTTTAATACGGTCTTCCGTCGTCGTCGGCGCAATCAGGAAAATACAGTCGACCCCGTTGCCCTTCAGCTCGCGATAGAGCGAATCGATGGTTTCAATGGGGGAATCCACCGTCAACACACCATCCACCCCCGCCTTTGCGGCTTCCTGAGCAAACTCCCGATAACCCATCTTATGTATGGGATTCAAATACCCCATCAAAACAACCGGCGTTTGCGTGTCGGTTTCACGAAACTTTCCGACGACATCCAAGACATCGCGCAGCGAAACCCCGTTTGCCAACGCCCGCCCTACCGCACGCTGAATAGTCGGACCGTCCGCCATCGGGTCGGAAAAAGGCACACCCAACTCTAAAATATCCGCACCATTTTCCACCATACTGTGCATTATTGCCAAAGTCGCCCCAATGTCCGGGTCTCCAACCGTAATATAAGGAATCAATGCCTTCTTATTACCCAATGCGGCAAAAGTCTGTTGGATTCTACTCATTTCTCTTACACTCCCAATACCGGCGAGGCTCCGGCAAACAATCGATAAATCTTTTTAAGTATAACATCTGACGCGCAGATAGGCGAATAGGCATACCACTCCGATTGTGCGACAGATTGCCGTAACCTTCTCACCGGAAACGGGCCGTTTTCCAACTGACGGTTTTTATGAACCAATACCAAACAAACCATCAGAGCAATCCGCAAAAGGGGAAAGGTATTGGGCTGATTGGCCAGCCGTAAAAAATCTTGAATGCGCAACCGTGCATATAGACTGGCGCACCCTTAAATAGCTTAGTTTGGAATTAAAAAAACCGGATTCCATATATTGCATGGAATCCGGTTTCATCAAATATCCGAACAGGCTTTATCACAATATCGTAGATATTGTAAATAATTCAGAATGTTGCACCGGACTGATTAGCCATGTAATCGACTGCGGCCTTCACTTCATCATCACTCAAACTGGCATTGCCGCCCTTGGCAGGCATCGCATTAAAACCTTCGATTGCATGTTTGTGCAAGGTTTCCTTGCCTTTTGCGATACGTGGTGCCCAATCGTCTTTTTTACCCACTGCAGGTGCCCCGGGAATGGTGCCGCCATGACACATTTTACAGCTGGCTTCAAATACTTTCTGACCATCGACAGCAACGGAAGCTTCTGCTTTTGCTTCCGGTTTAGCTTCCGCCGCGGGGGCTTCCGCCTTCTCATCAGGTTTAGCTTCGGCTGAAGCCGCTTCTGCAGACGGAGCAGCCTCCTGTGCGGCCGCCTGAACCGAAGATGCCTCGGTCTGAACTTCAGAAGCAACGGCTGGAGCCGCCTCTTGCGCCTCTTGTTTGCTTTCTTGCGAACAAGCTGCCAAACCTGCCGCCATCATTAAAGTAATCAGTAGTTTGTTCATATTGTGTCTTTCTAGAATTTTATCTTTAGATTACCGCTTTATCCAAACGGTTGGGGAATTCTAACATATGATTCCAATAATCTAGTTCTTTATAATTAGAGTTTTTAGCATAAGTCATATTTTGTGCAAAAAATATGGCAGATAACCATAATCAAACACTTTCACAAAATATATCTCATTGTTTTATAATTATAATTCATATATCTAAATACCTTAAACGAAGTTATCCCATCTGAAAATTTATCAAGCCCGTCTTTCAACTTTGCATTTTTAACCCAATCCGCCGTATTAGGAATAATAACTTTAGTCATTATGGTAAGTTGCCATTCAAAATTACCACACACTATCATAATGACTTATTGATAAAAGTTTTTATAGGATTATATTTATGGCGTAAATTACACAAAACAAAATGAATATAATTCAATGATTCTTAATGTATATTCAGTTTTTACGCAAAAAATAACGCCCCATTTCGGGGCGTTTGTATTCTGTGGCGGAGTAAGAGGGATTCGAACCCTCGATGCAGGTTGACCCCACATGCTTCCTTAGCAGGGAAGTGCCTTCAGCCTCTCAGCCATTACTCCTAAGGAAGCCGTAACTATAATCAACTTTTCCGATACCGTCAAGGAGAAACAGAAAACAAATATTAATCTTTTGAAATAAAATAAGATTTACCCTGATTATACCCAATCAGGCACTTCTTTTCTTCCTGAATGGAAATATTCCTGACCGCCACGTCCTCAAGCAAAATGCTTTTGTGCATCCTGTTTGATTTCCTGAAACCACGCGTCTTCAGGAAAACGTGCAAGTGCGGCATCCAATGTTGACAGCAGGTTTTGCGACAGGGCTTTGGTCAGGTATTCCTCCTCGTTGGCTTCTGCCGCTTTGTCGGGCTGTTGTGCCAAACCGTCGGCACGGGCTTTGTGTCCGTGTGCCAAATAGTTGAGGGCGGTAATTTTTTGCGCCCAAAGCTGCGGTATGTCGGGATTGTCCTCAATCATCACCGATAGGATGGATACGGCGGTCGCCAGCCTGCCGCCGTTCATTCTAAGGTCGAGGGAACGGTTGGGCGGCAGGGTGCTGAGTGTTTCTGCCATTCTGAACCAAAACTCACCGCTGGCTTCGTCGGGTGCATTCAATTTGAGCATTTCATAGTGAACCTCCTGATCGTCGTTTTGCACGAGACCCCATACTTCGGCAAGGATTTTCTGTTCTTCCCGGCTCAGGTGCTGCCATTGTCCGGCTTGCTGCTGCATATTGTTTTCCTTTGCGAATGTGTTATGCCGTCTGAAATACGGCGTGGACCCTGTCCAAATCTTCCTGCGTGTCCACACCGGCGGCGGGGGCTTCTTTGGCGATTTCGACGGCGATGGGATAACCGTGCCACAGGACGCGCAGTTGTTCCAGCGATTCGATGGTTTCCAACGGCGAAACGCTCATTTCGGCGTAGCGTTGCAGGAAGCCGGCACGGTAGGCGTAGATGCCGATATGGCGCAGGACGGCGGTTTCAGACGGCATTTCGCGTTTTCCGGCACGCATCGCATCACGCGGATAGGGAATCGGGGCGCGGCTGAAGTAGATGGCGTTGCGGTTTTTGTCGAGGACAACTTTGACAGCATTGGGATTCATCAATTCGTCAAAATCGTGCAATTCGTGGGCGGCGGTCGCCATTTGGACGTTGTTTTCCACCAAGACTTCGGCGGTGCGGTTGATGAGTTCGGGGGCAATCAGCGGCTCGTCGCCCTGTACGTTGACAACGACCAGATGTTGCGGCAGCTTCAGCGCGGCGGCGGCTTCGGCAAGGCGGGTCGTGCCGCTTTCGTGCCGGTTTGAAGTCATGACGACTTCGACGCCGTGCGCCTGACAGGCCGTCTGAATATCGGGATGGTCGGTGGCAACAACGACGCGCGCGGCTTTGCTTTTTGCCGCCTGTTCGGCAACGCGCACGACCATCGGTTTGCCGTGGATGTCCGCCAAGGCTTTTCCGGGCAGGCGCGATGAATCCAGCCGCGCCGGAATCAATACGACGAATTCGGTCATGCTTTGAGTTCCTCTTCGCTCAACGGACGCGCTTCGTTTTCCAGCATATAGGGAATGCCGTCTTTAATCGGATACGCCAGCTTCGCCTGACGGCTCCACAATTCCTGTTTGTCCTGATGATATTCCAGCCTGCCTTTGGTAACGGGGCAGACGAGGATGTCTAAGAATTTTTTTTCCATAGGGTCTCTTTCGAGTTTATAGTGGATTAACAAAAATCAGGACAAGGCGACGAAGCCGCAGACAGTACAAATAGCAACGCCGTACTGGTTTTTGTTAATCCACTATAATAGTTTAATCAATCGGATGCCCTCTGCAACATTTCAGACGGCTATCATTTATTTCTGATGCCTTTTCCCAAGCTGTCCGGCCTGCTTGCAGCCTGCATCGGGATTTTTACCGCCGCAGATGATGCGTCGCAACTCTTCCGTAAACTCGGGCAGATGATGTCGCGCGATTTTCCCTGACAATGCAGTCCAAGATACTGCTATTTCACTCATCGATTTCTTGATTAAGCGCGGATTTTTGGCAACGACGGACTGACCGACAGGCGAACCGTAAAAGGCAATCATGCCGTCAATTTCTTCTTGCGTGTATATCTCACGGGCATTCTTCAATAAAGTATTGCGGACAGCCTGTTTCACTTCGGGCGTGATCAAATCTTTCAAAACATTCTCACGATAGTGGTTAAAGGCTTTTGCCGCCTGATCTTTTTTCTCTTCCGGCATTTCGGCAAGGGCTTTGTCCGCATACGGTTTAAATCCGGCATTAAAGCCCTCAATCATATTTTTTTCTATATCCCGGTCAAAATTCTGCGTATCCAGCCAACGCTCCAACGACGCGTCGCTGGGCGGGGCGGCAAATGCGTCGGCGCACAATGCCAGCGCGGCGAAGGGCAATAACAAGGTTTTCAGCTTCATATCCGCTCCTTTGGCGAATGATTAATACAGATAAAAAATACAACCGGCTTCCGTCATTCCTGCTCAGGTGGAAATCCAGGGATTTGGGATTTCTGAAGCCTCCTAGTCATTCCTGAAAATTCGAGACTTAGATTCCCGCCTGCGCGGGAATGACGGCGTGAGGCGTTTTTAATAATTTCGCCCAAACCGTGCTTTCAGACGGCCTTTAGCACTCCTTCCAGCCGCTCAAACACAAACGCCGCCAAATCAGGTTCGATTATCGCACAAACCGGCAGCACCCAAACATTATCGGCGCAAATGCCGTCTGAAAACTTGACCGCATCTTTTTCAGTTACCAGCACCACATCGGCAGGCGGCAAATCCCGATTGGAAATATCGGCATGGTCGGGCAGAGCAACCGTTTGGTCAAGGAGGATGCCCATGTGTGTCAGAGTATCGAAGAAACGCTGAGGTCTGGCGATACCGGCAACCGCTGCGACGCGCTTCCCTGACAATGTCGAAATATCCAGTTTTTCAGATGGACGGTTCAAGCGGTAAACCGCACCCGCCTCAATACGGCTGCCGAACAAATGTTCAGACGGCATAAACGACGTATCCGCCTTGCCGCCGCTGACGACAACCGCATCCGCCGAATCCAGCCGCGACAAAGGTTCGCGCAAATTGCCGTTGGGCAGCAAGTCCAAATCCGTACGCCCCGTATCCGCCGCCGGAAACACCGCGATTTCCACATCCCGCCGCAGGGCGTAATGCTGCAAACCGTCGTCCGCCACAATCAGCCCGATGTCGGGATGCGCCGACAGCAACGCCCTGCCCGCTTCCGCTCGGCTGCTGCCCACAGCCGTCGGCGCACCGGTTTTGCGGAACAGCAGCAAAGGCTCATCGCCCGCATCTTCCGCTCGGCTCTCAGCATTCAATACATGAACCGCCTTGCTCTTGCGCCCGTAGCCTCGGCTGATGATGCCGACCTTGACGCCCTTTTCCTGCAAACCCGACACCAGCGCGGCAACAATCGGCGTTTTCCCCGTCCCACCCGCGTGAATATTGCCGACCACAACCACAGGCACGGGCAGCTTTTCGCTTTGCCGTTTTCCCGATAAAAAATCCGCACGCCGTTTCGCCGCAATTTTGGCAAACAGCCCGGAGAGCGGCTTGAGCAGAAAAGACAAAACCGGATAAGGTTTTTGCCAATGCCGTTCGATAACGGTATGAAATTTGAAACAATTTGGCATATTCGATACAAATCTTCGAAGCAGAATCAGCCGACACATTAATAATGCGTACCCGATGCAGACCCACCTATAAGCAATATGAAAATCAAACCGATAAGTGAACCAACAAGGTAAATAAGAACAGTGCTTTACAGAAATTGGCACGGTTCGGGTTGCCTCTGCCGAATGCCCAAACAAAAAGCATAATGATGTTGACCAAAGGAATCATGAAAACAATCATCGTCAACACCCATTGTCCTGTCGTCATGACGGGGGCGTTGTCGTTTTGGATTTCAGGCGTGTTGTTGATGTTGTAACGGACGGATTCCATATTTTTCCTTTTTGGGACAGGTTTCAAATCGTCGGACAACAAAATACCGCCTGAAAACAGTTCAGACGGCATTTTTACACTCAGCGTATTACAGCTTCCATTCGCCCAGCTTGGCGGCGTAGGCTTCCAAGTCTGCAATCGGACGGGTTGCCACGCCGCTTTCCATCGCTGCTTTGGCGGCAGCCGTAGCGACGCGCGGCAGCAAGCGGGAGTCGAACGGGGTCGGAATCAGGTATTCCGCGCCGAATTCGAATTTCTTACCGTAAGCAGCAACCACTTCTTCGGTTACTTCTTCCATCGCCAAATCTGCCAAAGCATACACGCAAGCGCGTTTCATTTCTTCGTTGATGGTGGTCGCGCCGACATCCAACGCACCGCGGAAGATGAACGGGAAGCACAATACGTTGTTGACTTGGTTCGGGAAGTCGGATCGGCCGGTGCCGATAACCACGTCCGAACGAGTTTCTTTCGCCAGCGGCGGCAGGATTTCCGGATTCGGGTTGGCCATAGCGAACACGATGGGTTTGGCATTCATGGTGTTCAACATTTCAGGAGTCAGCAGATTTGCACCGGACAGACCCAAGAAGATGTCTTTACCTTTAACGGCATCGGCAAGCACGCGTTGACCGTTGTCTTCAATGGCGTAGAACTGTTTGGACTCATCCATGCGGTCTTTGTCTTCACGGGTTTGGTAAATCACGCCTTTGGAGTCGCAAACGGTTACGTTTTCACGTTTCAAGCCCAAATCCAGCAGTTGGTTCAGGCAGGCAATCGCGGCGGCACCCGCACCGGAGCAAACCAAGGTCGCTTCTTCGATTTTACGGCCGATAAAACGCAGGGCGTTCAATACGGCGGCGGCGGTAATGATAGCCGTGCCGTGCTGGTCGTCGTGGAATACGGGGATTTTGCAGCGTTTGCGTAATTCGCGTTCGATGTAGAAACACTCGGGTGCTTTGATGTCTTCGAGGTTGATGCCGCCGAAGGTCGGCTCTAAAGCGGCGATGATGTCCACGAGTTTTTGCGGGTCTTTTTCATCGATTTCGATGTCGAACACGTCCACACCGGCGAATTTTTTGAACAATACGCCTTTGCCTTCCATCACGGGTTTGCCCGCCAGCGCGCCGATGTCGCCCAAGCCCAAAACGGCCGTACCGTTAGAAATGACGGCGACCAAGTTGCCTTTGGCGGTGTATTTGTAGGCATTTTGCGGATCGGCATGGATTTCCATACAAGGAGCGGCTACGCCAGGAGAGTACGCCAACGCCAAATCTTTAGAAGTGGCCAGAGATTTGGTTGGGGTAACGGAGATTTTGCCCGGCACGGGGAATTCGTGGAACTGCAGGGCGGCTTCTTTCAATGAGTTTTCCATGTGTCAATCCTGTTGCGAGAAAAAGATTTGAATCGAACTGTCCGAAACACTTTCGAGACATTGGGTTACGGGCGGTTCGTTAATATTGCCGACGCATCCTGCCTTGTAACTGAACGTAATTCTATCATGCCGAAAGTTTGGCGCATACCGCCATTTTCACCTGCGGCACTGCCGTTTGATTTTCGGCGCGGGCGGATGCGCTTATTTCAATATTTGCCGCATCAACAGCCAAAATGTCCATCCAACACTTTTTCTATGCTGTTTCTGACTTCATCCAAGCCGAGGTTACTGTCGATAACGGCGTAACGTTCCGGACAGGCGGCGGCACGGTTCAGATAAACGCTGCGCACACGCATGAAGAAATCCGCCTGCTCCTGCTCGAAACGGTCTTTCTCGCGCGACTGTCCGATACGCGCCATCGATACTTCCAGCGGCACATCCAACAGCAGGGTCAAATCGGGGCGCAAACCGCCCTGCACCCAATGTTCCAAAATTTCAATGTCTTCAGACGGCATCCCCCGCCCGCCGCCCTGATAGGCGAAGGTCGCATCGGTAAAACGGTCGGACACGACATGGATGCCGTCTGAAAGCGCGGGCAATATCACGTCTTCAATATGCTGCATTCTGGCGGCGAACATCATCAGTGTTTCCGCACGCAAACCTGCTTTGGTTTCAGGGTTGAGCAGGATTTCGCGCAAGGCCTCACCGACCGGCGTTCCGCCCGGCTCGCGCGTGAACAGCACGGGCAGCCCCCTCCGTTCAAACCATGCCTTGATGACGGCAAGGTTGGTGGATTTGCCGGCGCCGTCTATGCCGTCCAAAGTGATGAATTGCGGTTTCATGCTTGTAGTTCCGGTAAGGGTATGCCGTCTGAAAACACAAACTTTTCAGACGGCATGGTTTATTTTTTCAAAATATATTTGCGGACGGCGGCATTGTGTTCGGTCAAATCATGGCTGAACTGGCTCAAGCCCGTGCCGTCCATTTTGGACACGAAATACAGGTATTTTTCGCCGGACGGATGGGCGGCGGCATCAAGCGCGGCCTTGCCGGGCAGCGCAATCGGGGTTGGCGGCAGACCGCCGCGCGTGTAGGTGTTGTACGGCGTGTCGCGGCGCAGGTCGACTTTACGGATTTTGCCCTTGTATGCCGTACCCATGCCGTAAATCACGGACGGGTCGGTTTGCAGGCGCATACCGATTTTCAGGCGGTTGACGAAGACGGAAGCGACATGGTCGCGGTCGGCTTCATGCCCTGTTTCCTTTTCGATCAGGCTCGCCATAATCAGCATTTCATAAGGGTTTTTATAAGGCAGCCCGTCCTGCCTGCCTGCCCATGCCTCATTCAGACGGCGTTGCATCGCCTTGTAGGCGGTTTGGTAAATCTGCAAATCGCTGCCGCCCGCATCAATTTCGTAGCTGTCAGGAAAAAACTGCCCTTCAGGATTGCCGCTGAAGGCATCGGGCGCAACTTCCGCCATCAGTTTTTCATTGCTCCAGCCTTTGGTGTCGTGTCCGATGTCGGGCGTTGCGTCGATGACTTTCCTCATATGCGAAAAACGCGACCCTTCAATAATCTGTACAGTAACCAAATCCGGCCTGCCGCCGCGCATTTTCTGCAAGATATCCCAAGCAGACACTTCCGAAGGCAGTCTGTACGTACCTGTGTGCAACCTGTTATGCACACCCAAGGCATAGGCTGCCGCCGTCAAAACATGTCTGCTGTACACGATGCGGTCTTCGGCAAGTTTCCTGCCGACCGACGAAATACCCTGATTTTTGGCAATTTTGATTCGGTATGCCCTGCCGTTGTCTTTAGGGACAAAAAGCAGCGCGGCGAAAATGGCTGCCGACACGGTCAAAAAAACGGCAGACCATTTCAACAATTTTCTCAACATGGTAGGATTCCCAGCATTCGGAATACATCTTAAAATTCGGGCGACAGTATAACCCAAATTACCCCATAAGACAGGAAGGACATCATGGACAATCACGCCGAAGCACACTGGCAAAACGGCTGGCTTCAAAGCATACGCCATACCCCGTCGCCCAATTTCAGCCCGAGGGAAACGGGGGAAACGGTTTCCCTGATCGTGTTGCACAATATCTCGCTGCCGCCATTCGAATATGGTACGGATGCGGTTGAGAAGCTTTTTACCAACCGCCTAGACCCGAACGACCACCCGTTTTTCGGATTGATACACACTTTGCGCGTATCCAGCCATTTCCTGATTGCACGCGACGGAGAAACGGTGCAGTTCGTATCATGCGGTGATATGGCGTACCACGCGGGCGTATCCTCGTTTCGCGGACGGGAAAAATGCAACGCGTTTTCCATCGGCATCGAAATGGAAGGCTGCGATTTCGAACCCTTTACCGAAGCGCAATACCGTTCGCTCGAAGCCTTGTTGGACGCAATCTGCCGCCGCTACCCCATCACGGCGGTAACGGGGCACCAAGACATCGCGCCCGGACGCAAAACCGACCCCGGCCATTTTTTCGACTGGCAAAGAATCCGGCAAAAAGGATTTCCCGTAAACAGAAATGCCGTCTGAAGACCACAGATTTCAGACGGCATTTCGGAAAATTTCCGCTTATTTCGACACACTGCTGTCAGACCCTGCAATTTTCGTTATAATTCAAACGTTATAACCGGCCGTTCCGTCAGACTGCCGGAAACGCAAGCCCGATTTAACCGCAGTACCCGCACTTCGCGCATCCTGCATCCCGAAATTTAAAGTGATTGCCATGATTTACATCGTACTGTTCCTCGCCGCCGTCCTCGCCGTTGTCGCCTACAACATGTATCAGGAAAACCAATACCGCAAAAAAGTACGCGACCAGTTCGGACACTCCGACAAAGATGCCCTGCTCAACAGCAAAACCAGCCATGTCCGCGACGGCAAACCGTCCGGCGGGCCGGTCATGATGCCGAAACCCCAACCGGCGGTCAGAAAAACGGCAAAACCCCAAGACCCCGCCATGCGCAACCTGCAAGAACAGGATGCCGTCTACATTGCCAAGCAGAAACAGACAAAAGCCTCCCCGTTCAAAACCGAAATCGAAACCGTCTTGGAAGAAAGCGGCATTATCGGCAACTCCGCCCACACCGTTTCCGAACCCCAAACCAGACATTCCGCACCGAAACCTGCCGACGCGCCGGCAAAACCCGTTCCCGTTCCGCAAACGCCGGTAAAACCGCTGATTACGCTCCAAGAATTGTCAAAAGTCGAACTGCCGTGGTTTGACGTGCGCTTCGATTTCATCTCCTATATCGCGCTGACCGAAGCCAAAGAACTGCACGCACTGCCGCGCCTTTCCAACCGCTGCCGCTACCAGATTGTCGGCTGCACCATGGACGACCATTTCCAGATTGCCGAACCCATCCCGGGCATCCGCTATCAGGCATTTATCGTGGGTATTCAGGCAGTCAGCCGCAACGGACTTGCCTCGCAGGAAGAACTCTCCGCATTCAACCGCCAGGTGGACGCATTCGCACAAAGCATGGGCGGTCAGACGCTGCACACCGACATCGCCGCCTTTATCGAAGTGGCTTCCGCACTGGACGCATTCTGCGCGCGCGTCGACCAGACCATTGCCATCCATTTGGTTTCCCCGACCAGCATCAGCGGCGTAGAACTGCGTTCCGCCGTAACGGGCGTAGGTTTCGTCTTGGAAGACGACGGCGCGTTCCACTATACCGACACGTCGGGTTCGACCATGTTCTCCATCTGCACGCTCAACAACGAGCCGTTTACCAACGCCCTTTTGGACAACCAGTCCTACAAAGGCTTCAGTATGCTGCTCGACATCCCGCACTCTCCGGCAGGCGAAAAAACCTTCGACGACCTCTTTATGGATTTGGCGGTGCGCCTGTCCGGCCAGTTGAACCTGAATCTGGTCAACGACAAAATGGAAGAAGTTTCGACCCAATGGCTCAAAGACGTACGCACTTATGTATTGGCGCGTCAGTCCGAGATGCTCAAAGTCGGTATCGAACCGGGCGGCAAAACCGCATTGCGCCTGTTCTCATAAATCCGAAACCTCAAAGGCGGATGCATCGGCAACGGTGTATCCGCCTTTTGTTTTCAGGTAAAATCTGACCGTTTCCAACCTGTTTCCCGTTCAGACGGCATCTTTAAAAATGCCGTCTGAAAACCTATCCGCCATGAATCCGACCGCACAACACATCCGCCGCCTCACCGACCTGCTCAACCGCTACGCCTACGAATACTACACCCTCGACGCACCCGGCGTACCCGATGCCGAATACGACAAATTATTCCGCGAACTCGAAGCATTGGAGCTGAACCATCCCGAACTCAAACTGCCCGACAGCCCGACCCAGCGCGTCGGCGGCGAACCTTTGGCAGGCTTTGCCGAAGTACGCCACGAAGTGCCGATGCTGTCGCTGACCAACGCCTTCTCCCCGCAAGATGAAAACGGCGTGTTCGACCATGCCGAAATGTACGCTTTCGACCAACGCGTGCACGACGGTTTGAACGGCAGCCATCCCGAATACGTTATCGAACCCAAATTCGACGGACTCGCCATCAGCCTGCTCTACCGCGACGGCGTATTGATTCAAGCAGCAACGCGCGGCGACGGCGCGACGGGCGAAGACGTTACCCAAAACGTCAAAACCGTCGCCAACATCCCCCTTCGGCTGCACGGCGAAAACGCGCCCGAACTCATCGAAGTGCGCGGCGAAGTGCTGATGCTCAAAGCCGATTTTGCCGCTTTAAACCAACGTCAAGCCGAAAACGGGCAAAAACCCTTTGCCAACCCGCGCAACGCCGCCGCCGGCAGCCTGCGCCAACTCGATTCGCGCATCACCGCGCAACGCAAACTACATTTCTTCCCCTACTCCATCGCCCGTCAGCAAGGCGGTTTCGTCGCGGAAGAACACATCCAAGAACTCACCTATTTCCAAGAACTCGGCTTCAGCCTGCCCGACGGCAATTTCGGCTGTTTCAAAAATATCGACGAAGTATTGGCGTTTTACGAACAAATGCAACAAAAACGCCCCTCCCTGCCCTACGAAATCGACGGCATGGTCGTCAAAGTCAACAGCTTGGCACAACAGCGCGAACTCGGCTTCATCTCCCGTGCGCCGCGCTGGGCGATTGCCCACAAATTCCCCGCCGAAGAAGCCCTGACCATCGTCGAAGCCATAGACGTACAAATCGGGCGCACCGGCGCGGTTACCCCCGTCGCCCGCCTACAACCCGTATTCGTCGGCGGCGTAACCGTAACCAACGCCACCCTGCACAATCAGGACGAAGTATCGCGCAAAGACGTGCGCGTCGGCGATACCGTCGTCGTGCGCCGCGCCGGAGACGTGATTCCCGAAGTCGTGCGCGTGATTTTCGAACGCCGCCCGATGCAGGAAACCGCCGTTACGGGACTTTCAGACGGCATCAAATACCAACAAGACGACCTGTTTGCCGAAACACCGTCCGCCAAGCAAACCCAATCCGTTCCGCTCAACAAGCCCTACCGCCTGCCGACCCACTGCCCCATCTGCCGCAGCGAAATCGAACGCGAAGAAGGCGAAGCCGTCGCCCGATGCAGCGGCGGCATGCTTTGTCAGGCGCAACGCGCGCAAGGCTTAATCCACTTCGCCTCGCGCAAAGCCATGGACATCGACGGCTTGGGTGAAAAACAAATCGAACAGCTTGTCGCCCAAGACCTCGTCCGCCACTTCGCCGACCTCTACCGCCTCGATATTCCGACCCTGCAAAAAATGAAGGAAACGGCAGATAAAGCATCGTCTGAAAACGAAGACGGCGACACAGAAACGGTTTCAGGCGACCTGTCTGAACGCAACACCCAAAACGGCAAAAAACAGCCGACCAAGTGGGCGGAAAACATCCTCGCAGGCATAGAAGCCAGCAAAACACCCGAACTCGCCCGCTTCCTGTTCGCGCTCGGCATCCGCCACGTCGGCGAACGCACCGCCAAAACGCTGGCGCAGGCATTCGGCACGTTGGAACACGTCCGCCGCACACCCGAACCCATCCTTGCCTGCCTGCCCGACATCGGCACCGTCGTCGCCCACTCCATCACCCACTTCTTCGCCCAAGCCGAACAGCAGGCGATGATAGACGAGCTGCTCGCCGCAGGCGTTACCCCGCAAGCCCAAGCCGTCAGCCTGCCTGCCGCACAATATGCCGAACCGCAACGCTGGATCGCCCGCCTGCCCAGTTTCAAAATCAGCGAAAACAAAGCCCAAGCCTTATGGGAACTCGCCGGCAAAAACATAGAAGGCCTGCAAAACGACAAAGCCCTCCCTGCCGACTGGCAGGCATGGCGCGGCAAAGCGCAAAACGCCGCCCTGCTCGAAAACCTAAAAACCTTCTTCGCGCAAATGCCGTCTGAAAACCAAGAAGCAACGGTTTCAGAGTGCGCAGCCTCCCCGTGGGACGGCATCAACGAAGCCGTAGCAGGCAAAACCTTCGTGTTAACCGGCACGCTGCCCACGCTTAAACGTGAACAAGCCCAAGCCCTAATCGAAGCCGCAGGCGGCAAAGTTTCCGGCAGCGTTTCCAAAAAAACCGACTACGTCGTCGCCGGAGAAGCTGCGGGCAGCAAGCTGGAAAAAGCCAATGCCTTGGGCGTTTCCGTCCTCAGCGAAGCCGACCTGCTTACCCTGCTCGGCTGAACCCATGCCGTCTGAACCGCCTTCAGACGGCATTGTCCACTTTTCCGAACCACACCATGCACACCATTTCCTTTCCAAACCGCACCCGGCTCACCGCCCTGCCGCCCCTGTCGCTCTACATCCACATCCCGTGGTGCATCAAAAAATGCCCGTATTGCGACTTCAATTCCCACAGCCTGAAAAACGGATTGCCCGAAGCCGCCTATATCGACGCGCTGCTGACCGACTTGCAGCTTGAATTGCCCAATATTTGGGGCAGGCCGGTGGAAACGGTATTTTTCGGCGGCGGTACGCCCAGCCTGTTTCAGGCGGAATCGATTGACCGTTTGTTGAGCGGCGTGCGTTCGCTGTTGCGCTTGCAGCCGGAAGCGGAAATTACCTTGGAAGCCAATCCGGGTACGTTTGAAATCGAGAAGTTTCAAGGATTTAAAGACGCAGGTATTACGCGGCTTTCTATTGGCGTGCAGAGTTTCAACGACGATATGCTCTCAAGGCTGGGGCGCGTCCACAACGGTAAAGAAGCCTTAACCGCTATCGATACTGCCCTGAAATTATTTGATAAAGTCAATATTGACTTGATGTATGCCCTGCCGAACCAGACTGTTCAGACGGCATTGGACGACGTACAAACCGCTATCGCTACGGGCGCGACCCACATCAGCGCGTATCATCTGACGATGGAGCCGAACACGCCCTTCGGTCATACGCCGCCGAAAGGTTTGCCGCAAGACGAAGCCGCATTGGACATCGAAGACGCGGTACACGGCGCGCTGGAAGGCGCGGGTTTTATCCACTACGAAACATCGGCTTTTGCAAAACCCGCCATGCAGTGCCGCCACAATTTAAACTACTGGCAGTTCGGCGATTATTTGGGCATCGGCGCGGGCGCGCACGGTAAAATTTCCTACCCCGACCGCATCGAGCGCACCGTCCGCCGCCGCCATCCCAACGACTACCTCGCCTTAATGCAAAACCGACCGAGCGAAGCCGTCGAACGCAAAACCGTCGCCGCCGAAGATTTGCCGTTCGAATTCATGATGAACGTCCTGCGCCTGACCGACGGCGTACCCGCCGCGATGTTGCAGGAGCGCACGGGCGTACCCGCCGCCAAAATCATGGTGCAAATCGAAACGGCAAGGCAAAAAGGCCTGCTGGAAACCGACCCGACCGTGTTCCGCCCGACCGAGCAGGGACGGTTGTTTTTAAACGATTTGTTGCAATGTTTTTTATAGTGGATTAACAAAAACCAGTACGGCGTTGCCTCGCCTTAGCTCAAAGAGAACGATTCTCTAAGGTGCTGAAGCACCAAGTGAATCGGTTCCGTACTATTTGTACTGTCTGCGGCTTCGTTGCCTTGTCCTGATTTTTGTTAATCCACTATACTAAGCGCAAACAAATCGGCGGCCGCCCGGGCAAAACCCGCCCCGAACGCGGCCGGCAAATATGCTTATCGATGGAAAACGCAGCCGCATCCCCCGCCGGGCGTTTCAGACGGCACAACCGCCGCCGGAAATGTCCGACGCTTAAGGCAACGCCGCACACAAAAAACCGTACGCCTGCGCCTGCAACAATCCGACAGATACCGCCGCCGCGCCTTTGCGGTTTTTTCCAAACCGTTTGCAAGTTTCACCCGTCCGCCGCATGATGCCGCCGTTTAAGGGCAACGCGCGGGTTAACGGCTTTGCCGTCGGCAGAGCAGCCGGATGCCGCCGCGTATCTTGAGGCATTGAAAATATTACTATGCAAAAAGAAAATTTCAGTATAATACGGCAGGATTCTTTAACGGATTCTTAACAATTTTTCTCCCTAACCATAAAGGAACCAAAATATGAAAAAAGCACTTGCCGCACTGATTGCCCTCGCACTCCCGGCCGCCGCACTGGCAGAAGGCGCATCCGGCTTTTACGTCCAAGCCGATGCCGCACACGCCAAAGCCTCAAGCTCTTTAGGTTCTGCCAAAGGCTTCAGCCCGCGCATCTCCGCAGGCTACCGCATCAACGACCTCCGCTTCGCCGTCGATTACACGCGCTACAAAAACTATAAAGCCACATCCACCGATGTCAAACTTTACAGCATCGGCGCGTCCGCCATTTACGACTTCGACACCCAATCACCCGTCAAACCGTATCTGGGCGCGCGCTTGAGCCTCAACCGCGCCTCCGTCGACTTGGGCGGCAGCGACAGCTTCAGCCAAACCTCCACCGGCCTCGGCGTATTGGCGGGCGTAAGCTATGCCGTTACCCCGAATGTCGATTTGGATGCCGGCTACCGCTACAACTACATCGGCAAAGTCAACACTGTCAAAAACGTCCGTTCCGGCGAACTGTCCGCCGGTGTGCGCGTCAAATTCTGATATACGCCTTATTCCGCAAACCGCCGAGCCTTTCGGCGGTTTTTGTTTTCAACATCTATGCCGTCTGAAACTACACAAGCAGACGGTTTTGTACGATAATCCCGAACGCTGCGGCTTCTGCCGCCCTATTTTTTAAGGAATCCGAAATGTCCAAAACCGTCATCCATACCGACAAAGCCCCTGCCGCCATCGGCGCGTACAGCCAAGCCGTTCGCGCGGGCGACACCGTTTACATGAGCGGTCAAATCCCACTCGATCCCGCCACCATGACCGTCGTCGGCAACGGCGATTTCCGCGCCGAAGCGCGCCAGGTCTTTAAAAACCTGCAGGCCGTCGCCGAAGCGGCAGGCGGTTCGCTGGACGACATCGTCAAACTCAACGCCTACCTGACCGACTTGGGCAACTTCGCCGTCTTCAACGAAGTGATGGCGGAATTTATCGCCGAGCCGTTCCCCGCCCGCGCCGCCGTCGGCGTTGCCTCGCTGCCCAAAGGCGTGCAGGTCGAAGCCGAAGCCGTCCTCGTTTTGAACGCATAATTCCACGTTCGGACGGCATAAGATTTCCAACCGTGCCGTCTGAACCGCAACACTTTCCCACTTCACAACACCCGCAATGGCACATTACGCAATCGGCGACATCCAAGGCTGTTTCGACGAACTGACCGCGCTGCTCGGCAAAATCGGCTTCAACCACGGTACAGACACCCTCTGGCTGACGGGCGACATCGTCAACCGCGGCCCAAAATCCCTCGAAACGCTGCAATTCTGCATCCGGCACGAAAACAGCGTGCAAATCGTCCTCGGCAACCACGACCTGCACCTGCTCGCCGTCGGCTGCGGCGAAGGCGCACCCAAACGCAGCGACACAATCGAACCCATACTCAAACACACCGACGGGAAAAAAATGCTCGACTGGCTGCGTGCGCAACCGCTGTTGATACGCGAGGGCGGCCGCGTGATGGTACACGCAGGCATCCTGCCGCAATGGCGCATAACCAAAGCCGAATCGCTCGCCGGAGAAGCCGAAGCCGAACTGCGCGGCAAAAAATACGTCAAATTCTTCTCCAAAATGTACGGCAACAAACCGGCCGCGTGGGACGAAGGTTTGGAAGGCTATGCCCGCCTGCGCTTCATCGTCAACGCCTTCACGCGGATGCGCGCCCTGACCTTTAAAAACGAACTGGATTTCGACTACAAATCCACAGTGAAAAAAATGCCGCTTTACCTGCGCCCGTGGTTCAAAGCCCCCGACCGGCAAAACCTCGACCACACCATCATCTTCGGACACTGGTCTTCCTTGGGCTACACGAATGCCGACAACGTCATCTCGCTGGACACCGGCGCGCTGTGGGGCGGACAGCTGACCGCCGTCAACCTCGAAACGGAAGAAATTACCCAAGTCCAAGCCGCCGGCGGCATAGACTGGAAAAGCTTCGCAAAATAACGGACCGCCCCACTATGCACAAAATCCTGCCCATCGCCCACGTCCTCTCCCGACTGGGTATGCTGTTTTCCTTTATCCTGCTGATACCCGCCGCCCTCTCCTACGCCTTTTCGGACGGCGCGTACACCGCCTTCGCCACCACCGCGACCGTTACCCTTTCCGGCTCGTGCATCGTCCGGCTCGCCACCCTCCGGTTCAGGCGCGAACTGCGCCCGCGCGACGGCTTCACCCTCGTCCTGATGTTGTGGCTGGCGTTTGCCGCTATGGCTGCGATGCCGATGTACCTGTATTTCCCGAATATGGGCTTTACCGACGCATTTTTTGAATCGATGTCGGGACTGACCACCACCGGCGCAACCGTCATCTCCCACGTCGACGGACTCGCCCCCTCCGTCAACTTTTGGCGGCATATGCTCAACTGGCTGGGCGGGATGGGCATCATCGTCCTTGCCGTCGCCATCCTGCCTATGCTCGGCGTAGGCGGCACGCAATTATTCAAAGCCGAAATCCCCGGCATTGACAAAGAAAGCAAAATGTCGCCGCGCATTTCCCAAGTGGCGAAAAAACTCTGGTTCGGCTACACCCTGATTACCATCCTTGCGACAGCCTGCCTGCATTTTGCCGGGATGGGCTGGTTCGATGCCGTCTGTCACGCAATGGCGACCCTCTCGCTGGGCGGGTTTTCCACCCACGATGCCAGCATAGCTTATTACAACTCCCCCCTCATCGAAGCAGTCATTATCGTTTTCACTATTTTCGGCGGCATCAATTTTGCCAGCCATTTCGCCGCCCTCAACAGCCGCAGCCTCAAAACCTATTGGAAAGACGAAGAATGCCGGACAATGCTGCTGCTGCTCTCCGGCAGCATCCTTGCCGCCGCCCTGTACCTGTGGCACACCGGCCATTACGCCGGCTTCATCGAATCCCTGCGCTACACCGCCTTCAACTTCGTCTCCATCGGACTGGCAAACGGGCTGGCCAACACCGACTTCGCACAATGGCCGCTCCTGATTTCCCTATGGATGTTTTTCCTCGCCAACATCCTCGCCAACTCCGGCTCGACCGGCGGCGGCATCAAAACCATACGCGCCCTCGTCCTGTTCAAATTCAGCCTGCGCGAAATGATGGTGCTGCTGCACCCCAAAGCCGTCCGCACCGTCAAAATCAGCGGCAAGGCCATACCCGACCGCCTCGCGCTGACCGTTATGTCCTTCATCTTCATCTACTTTATGACCGTCGTCCTCTTCAGCTTCCTGCTGATGGCGAGCGGTATGGAATTTACCACCGCCTTCACCGCCGTCATCGCCTGCATTACCAACGCCGGCCCCGGCCTGGGCGAAGTCGGACCCACCGGCAATTACGCCGGTTTGGACGTGATGCAGAAATGGATCTGCGTTACCGCAATGCTCTTGGGCAGGCTGGAAATCTTCACCGTCTTCATCCTCTTCACTCCCGCCTACTGGAAGAAATAAAAAATGCCGTCTGAAAACTTTTCAGACGGCATTTCAAGAAAGTTTGTACATGTAGAAATAAGTGGTATGTTGAAATGGGATATTTGGATTTGGAATGGAAGAAGTAAGAGATATGAGAAAATTAGATGACAAAGAAAAAGCAATGTATATTGCAAAAAAATTTCAAAAAAGAATGTTAATTCCTAAGATTTTTTTTATTTCCGTAGCCTGTATATCTGGTGCGGCAACCCTCCAAGAAATTGTTACAAACAATAATTTCTTAAAGAAAGATATTTTTTTTTATTATATTTACTATAAGCTAATTATGCTTATTCCTCAATCACAGTCTCCACCACCGAATGAATACTTTTAGGCAATTGCAAAAAAGCATTCCAAGCAATTAAAGCAGTTTTAAAAGTATGCAGCGAACAGCTTAAATCAGGCCAGCCGTCTTCTTCATCAAATTCGTTGTGATAGAAAACTACTTTTTCAGCAGAAATATCCCAGCAAAAACCTTGTCCACCTCCTGAATAAACTTCATTGGGATTATTTTCTGCTTGATGGATAAATTCTAAATTTTCATCTATGTCTTTTTGTAGATAAAGGTCTCCTGTTAAAACATAAATAATATATTGATACACTGTTCCTCGTGTATTTATCTTTTGATTAGAAGAATTATCTAAAAACTGGCAGTAGTTAAATAATTCACCAGAACTAAACTGATCATAAAAACATTTTATTTTATACATTTAAAAACACCTTTTTAATCAATACTTCATTTACTATTATAAAGTGGATAAGCTGTTCGATTAGGTTCCGTAAATCCTTCTATTTCAACACCAGATTTACTTGTACCTCTCCATTTTTGACCTTCTAATTCCTTTCTTTTCTCCCAAGCCGAAGTAACTTCAGCCCTAATTCTAGCCTCATCCCAATCTTTTGGGAACATAGAATGATTTGTCATAGGTTTTCCGCCCCTTCCTTTTTTCATTTCCCAACTTCCATCAGGCTTTTTAATTTCCACTGTCGCTTGATAAACCCCATGTTTATCAGGTGCCGAGGTTTGTTGTATCACCCGTACATCACCACGGGTTAGACTATGCCCTCCTGTTACTGTGCCTTTCTTATTGATATCACCACCTATAAAATGATTAAAATCTAACCCTGTTTTATTTTCCCATTCTCGTTATATTGGGTTGTTGGATTACTTTTTTGTATTATTTATATTCCGATTGCCGGCATATGTCCATATTGCCATTCTTTTCAAAAATTTAATGGCAAATCATTTGAGATTGATGCTAATAATTTAACTTATTCAAGAGGAATTTCCCCATTTAATAAAGATTATTGCACCGAGTGTAAAGCACCACTATCACCCAAGTCTGTGGAGCATATGTATTCCAAAATAGCTAATGAATAAGTATTAACAAGCACAGCCTGTGCAACTAGCAAGCCATAGCCCATATGAAACCTAAACTCAACAAGCAGCATGTGTGCGGAACGCACGCATGCGGTTCTCAAAGTTTGAGCTAAGAGGTTGTCTTAAACAATAAATACGGTTTCAAACGACCTTTCTTTATACAGACAAAAAAGCAGCCGTTTCAAAAACGGCTGCCTTATGTTTTTTTGGTCGGAGTGAAAGGATTCGAACCTTCGACCCCTTGCACCCCATGCAAGTGCGCTACCAGACTGCGCCACACTCCGACTCGATAAGTTTCGGATTATAGTTTCCGCCCGACGCTTTGGCAAGCATTAAAATCACAACCGACCTTATCTTTTTGACACAACGGAAAATTTACCGGCAAACACCGGCGCGTCCCGCCCGGGCGGGAAAGGATGCGGAAAAGGATAAACGCCATAACGTGCGGCGTTTGCTATAATCCGCCCCTTCATTACCTCAGCCCGCCGAAAGATGCCGATGGCAAAACCGCTCAAATACCCCGTCTCCGCACTGGTCGTACTCCATGACGGGGACGGCAGTATCCTCCTCATCGAACGCACGCATCCGCAAGGGTTTTGGCAGTCGGTAACCGGCAGCCTCGAACCGGGCGAAACCGTCGCACAAACGGCAAGGCGCGAAGTTTGGGAAGAAACCGGCATCCTGCTGGCGGACGGGCAGCTCCAAGACCGGCACGACAGCACGGTTTACGAAATCTACCACCACTGGCGGCACCGCTACCCCAAAGGCGTGTTTGAAAACCGCGAACACGTCTTCTGGGCCGAAATCCCGCGTGATACGCCCGTCGTCCTGCAACCCGAGGAACACGTCTCCTACGGCTGGTTCGGCTTGGAAGAAGCGGCGGAAAAAGTGTTTTCCCCGTCCAACAGGCGCGCGATTCTGGAACTGGGCAGGTTTTTGGGCAAACGGTAACACGCGCCCGGACACCCTTTCAGACGGCATCGGGCGCATTTTCAGCCGGACGTTTGTGCTATACTTTCAAACTTCAAACTTTCCCAAATAAAGGAAACCAAATGGCAGACTTCAACCAAATCCTGACCCCCGGCGACGTGGACGGCGGCATCATCAACGTTGTCAACGAAATCCCCGCCGGCAGCAACCACAAAATCGAGTGGAACCGCAAACTCGCCGCATTCCAACTCGACCGCGTCGAACCCGCCATCTTCGCCAAACCGACCAACTACGGCTTCATTCCCCAAACATTAGACGAAGACGGTGACGAATTGGACGTATTGCTCGTTACCGAACAGCCTCTGGCAACCGGCGTATTCTTGGAAGCGCGCGTTATCGGCGTGATGAAATTCGTCGATGACGGCGAAGTGGACGACAAAATCGTCTGCGTACCTGCCGACGACCGCAACAACGGCAACGCCTACAAAACTTTGTCCGACCTGCCGCAACAGCTCATCAAACAAATCGAGTTCCACTTCAACCACTACAAAGACCTGAAAAAAGCAGGTACGACCAAAGTCGAATCCTGGGGCGGTGTGGAAGAAGCGAAAAAAGTCATCAAAGAATCCATCGAACGTTGGAACAAACAGGCATAACGCCCTCCCTGCCGTTTGAACGCCGCTTCAGACGGCATTTTTCCAAGCCCTAGGGAATACCGTCCCAATCGGATATAATCCGAACATACCGCTTCCGACCGAACGCCATGAACCGCCGAAAAATCTATCTATTGTCTGTTGCCCTCTTCACACTGGCATTTATGCTGCTCGTCCTCTTGGGTGCTTATCTGCTGACCGTCGGCAGCAAAGCCTTCGCCATCGCCTCCTTTCTTTTCGCATTCGGCGCGCTGTTCGGGCAAATCGGCGCACTCGCCCTCTACCTGCGGCACAAATCCCTACGCGCCGCCCAATCCGCCGCACAGGAAAACCGCTATGTCTGAAAAACCGGAAAAAATCGTTTTGGCAAGCGGCAATGCAGGTAAACTCAAAGAATTCGGCAACCTATTCGAACCATACGGCATTACCGTATTGCCGCAATCCGAATTCGGCATACCCGAATGTCCGGAGCCCTATCCCACCTTTGTCGAAAACGCGCTGGCAAAAGCACGCCATGCCGCCGAATACAGCGGACTGCCCGCGCTTGCCGACGACAGCGGCATCTGTGCCGCCGCCTTAAACGGCGCGCCGGGCATCCATTCCGCACGTTACGCGGGCAGCAATCCCAAATCCGATACCGCCAACAACCTGAAACTTGCCGCCGAACTTGCCGGCAAAGCCGACAAAAGCTGTTCTTATGTCTGCGTATTGGTTTTTGTCCGCCATAAAGACGACCCGCGCCCGATTATTGCCGAAGGCGTATGGCACGGGCAGTGGAACGGCGTTCCCGCCGGTGAAAACGGTTTCGGTTACGACCCGTATTTTTACCTGCCCGAACACGGCAAAACCGCCGCCGAATTGGATGCGGAGGTCAAAAACCGCGAAAGCCACCGCGCGCAGGCACTCGCCGATTTAATCCGCAAACTCGCCCTTTAAACATCAAAACAATACAAAGGAAAAAGAATGAAACCGATAAAAAAAGCCGTTTTCCCCGTCGCAGGGATGGGAACCCGCTTCCTGCCCGCCACCAAGGCCAGCCCGAAAGAAATGCTGCCCATCGTCGACAAGCCGCTGATCCAATACGCCGTAGAAGAAGCCGTGGAAGCCGGCTGCACGGAAATGGTGTTTGTAACCGGACGCAACAAACGCAGCATCGAAGACCATTTCGACAAGGCATACGAACTCGAAACCGAGTTGGAAATGCGCCATAAAGACAAACTTCTGGAACACGTCCGCAACATCCTGCCGCCGAACATTACCTGCCTCTACATCCGTCAGGCGGAAGCACTGGGCTTGGGACACGCCGTCTTGTGCGCCCGCGCCGCCATCGGAGACGAACCCTTTGCCGTGATTTTGGCTGACGACTTAATCGATGCCCCCAAAGGCGCGCTCAAACAAATGGTCGAAGTGTACGAACGCAGCGGCAACAGCATTTTGGGCGTAGAAACCGTCGAACCGTCGCAAACCGGCTCATACGGCATCGTCGAAACCGAACAGCTCAAACAGTTCCAACGCATTACCGGCATTGTCGAAAAACCCAAGCCCGAAGACGCGCCCTCCAACCTTGCCGTCGTCGGACGCTACATCCTTACCCCGCGCATTTTCGACCTCTTAACCGGCCTGCCGCGCGGCGCGGGCAACGAAATCCAGCTTACAGACGGCATCGCCAAGCTGCTCGATCACGAATTTGTCTTAGCGCACCCCTTTGAAGGCACGCGCTACGACTGCGGCAGCAAACTGGGCTACCTCGAAGCCACCGTCGCCTACGGCCTGAAACACCCCGAAACCGGCGAACCCTTCCGCCGCCTTTTGGAAAAATACCGTACCGAATAACCCCATCAAGGAATCCTTATGCACGACAAAACCTGGTCCGGACGTTTCAACGAACCCGTTTCTGAACTCGTCAAACAATACACCGCCTCCATCGGTTTCGACCAACGCCTTGCCGAATGGGATATCCAAGGCTCGCTCGCCCACGCGCAAATGTTGAAAGAAACCGGCGTGTTGGACGAAGGCGATTTGGCGGACATCCGCCGGGGTATGGCGGAAATCCTTGAAGAAATCCGCAGCGGCAAAATCGAATGGTCGCTCGATTTGGAAGATGTCCACATGAACATCGAACGCCGCCTGACCGACAAAATCGGCGACGCGGGCAAACGCCTGCACACCGGTCGCAGTCGCAACGACCAAGTCGCTACCGACATCCGCCTGTGGCTGCGCGATCAAATTACCGTTATCCAAAACCTGATTCAAAACCTTCAGACGGCATTACTGGATTTGGCGGAACAAAACGCCGAAACCGTCATGCCCGGCTTTACCCACCTGCAAGTCGCCCAGCCTGTCAGCTTCGGACACCACATGCTCGCCTACGTCGAAATGCTCGGCCGCGATAACGAACGGATGGCTGACTGCCGCCGCCGCGTCAACCGTATGCCGCTCGGCGCAGCCGCACTGGCGGGGACGACCTATCCGATTCGGCGCGAAATTACCGCCGAACTGCTTGGCTTTGAACAAATCTGCCAAAACTCGCTCGATGCCGTATCCGACCGCGATTTTGCCATCGAGTTCACCGCCGCCGCCTCGCTGGTTATGGTTCACCTGAGCCGCCTGTCTGAAGAATTGATTTTGTGGATGAGCCCGCGTTTCGGCTTTATCGACATTGCCGACCGTTTCTGCACCGGCTCGTCCATCATGCCGCAAAAGAAAAACCCCGACGTACCCGAACTCGTGCGCGGCAAATCCGGCCGCGTCATCGGACACCTTATCGGCTTGGTTACCCTGATGAAATCGCAACCTTTGGCATACAACAAAGACAATCAGGAAGACAAAGAGCCGCTGTTTGACACTGCCGACACGCTTATCGACACGCTGCGGATTTACGCCGACATGATGCGCGGCGTAACCGTCAAACCCGACAATATGCGTGCCGCCGTCATGCAGGGTTTTGCAACGGCTACCGACTTGGCGGACTACTTGGTGAAAAAAGGCATGCCCTTCCGCGATGCCCACGAAGTCGTCGCCCAAGCCGTGCGACACGCCGATGAAGCCGGCGTCGATTTGAGCGAATTGCCGCTCGAAGTCCTGCAAGGTTTCAGCGATTTGATTGCCGACGATGTTTACAGCGTGCTGACACCCGAGGGCAGCTTAAACGCGCGCAACCACTTGGGCGGCACCGCGCCTGAACAAGTCCGTTTCCAAGTCAAACGCTGGCGTGAAGTGTCAGCTTAACCCCCGATGCCGTCTGAAGAAATGTTCAGACGGCATTCTTAAAAGGCAAGAACACTATGACCGATACGGATACCCAAGCCGACCGCTTCGAACAGATGATGTGGCAGGCGGTGGACAAACTTTTTAAACAGCATGACGGCAAACTCGAAAGCATGAACGGACGAGAACAGGAGCTGGTTTTAATTTGGCGGGCGGAAGCCGACATCGGCAACGGCGGCATACTGCAATTTGTCTGCAACTGGGGTTTTCCCGCCGCCGAAAAGACTTGTTCCGTTCTGAAAAAAATCGGCGCGGTACACAGCGCAATGCTGATCCATCGGGCGGCAGACGCATTGGACAAAGAAATCCGCCACCTCCAATCGGAAGGTAAAAACCTGAAAGAAATGTGGGATATAACGCAACACCTCGACAACAAAACCGCCTCACTGCTGAACAGTCTGGATGAACAATATTGGCAAGACCCCGACAAACTGTATCTGCTGGGATGGCAATACTATTCCGGCAACCCTGTTCAGACGGCATTTTAAAGGGAAGGGGTCTCAAGTATTCCGGCAAATCAAGATGCCGCCTTTACCCACATTCCGACACGTATTACCCGCCGCTTCCGCCTTACGGGCACGATGCACGGAAAAAAATACAAGTCAGAACAAACAATAACCGGATTGGACAACAACAAATTTAAAAAATAATTATTTGCATTTATAAAAAAGAAGGAATACACTACACCCCGTTATGTCTTAACAAGATATACACCCTCATTCATTAGGAGAAAATCGATATGAAAACATCTATCCGATACGCATTGCTTGCCGCAGCCCTGACCGCCGCAACCCCCGCGCTGGCAGACATTACCGTGTACAACGGCCAACACAAAGAAGCCACGCAGGCACTTGCCGATGCCTTTACCCAAGCCACCGGCATCAAAGTAAAAATTAACAGCGGCAAAAGCGACCAGCTTGCCGGACAAATCAAAGAAGAAGGCAGCCGAAGCCCCGCCGACGTATTCTATTCCGAACAAATCCCCCCGCTGGTTACGCTTTCCGCAGCCAACCTCTTAGAAACCCTCCCCGCAAAAACGATTAACGACACACGCCGCAAAGGCGTGCCGGTTGCCGTCAAAAAAGACTGGGTGGCACTGAGTGGCCGTTCGCGCGTCGTCGTTTACGACACCCGCAAACTGTCTGAAAAAGATTTGGAAAAATCCGTCCTGAATTACGCCACGCCGAAATGGAAAGACCGTATCGGTTATGTGCCGACTTCAGGCGCGTTCTTGGAACAGGTTGTCGCCATCGTCAAACTGAAAGGCGAAGCAGCCGCCCTGAAATGGCTCAAAGGCTTAAAAGAAAACGGCAAACTGTATGCTAAAAACACTGTCGCGCTCCAAGCCGTCGAAAACGGCGAAGTGCCGGCCGCCCTCATCAACAACTACTACTGGTATGCGTTTGCCAAAGAAAAAGGCGTGAACAACATCCATTCCCGCCTGAACTTCGTCCGCCACAAAGACCCCGGCGCACTCGTTACCTATTCCGGCGCGGCTGTGCTGAAATCTTCCCCGAACAAAGCTGAAGCACAAAAATTCGTCGCCTTCCTCGCAGGCAAACAAGGACAGCAGGTCTTGACTTCCGTCCGCGCAGAATATCCGCTGCACGCCGGCGTATCTTCCCCGTTCAATATGGAACCTTATGCCAAATTGGAAGCACCTGAAGTATCTGCAACCACCATTGCCGACAAAGAAAATGCCACCCGCCTCCTCGAACAGGCAGGTCTGAAATAAACTTTTTCCGTTCAAACGGTCGGACAACCCTGCTGTCCGACCGTTTTCTATCCGAATCCGATTTATGTCCCGCAACAAAATACCCTCATGGCTGACCACCATCATCCTGCTTATCGCCTTGCCGCTGACCCTTCCTTTCCTTTATGTCGCCATGCGTTCGTGGCAGGTCGGTGCAACACGCGCCTACGAACTGCTGTTCCGCCCACGCATGTTTGATTTGCTGGGAAACACCCTGATGCTGATGTTCGGCGTTACCCTGATTTCTATCGTTTTGGGCATTACCTGCGCCGTCCTGTTCCAACGTTACCGCTTTTTCGGCAAAACCTTTTTTCAGACGGCAATTACTCTACCCTTATGCATACCCGCATTTGTCAGTTGCTTTACATGGATCAGCCTGACTTTCCGCGTGGAGGGATTTTGGGGAACCGTTATGATTATGAGCCTATCGTCTTTTCCCCTCGCCTACCTGCCGGTCGAGGCAGCCCTCAAACGCATCAGCCTGTCGTTTGAAGAAGTCAGCCTTTCCTTGGGTAAAAGCCGCCTGCAAACTTTCTTTTCTGCCATACTTCCCCAACTCAAACCTGCCATCGGCAGCAGCATCCTGCTGATTGCCCTGCATATGCTGGTCGAATTTGGCGCGGTATCGATACTCAACTACCAAACCTTTACCACCGCCATTTTCCAAGAATACGAAATGTCGTTCGACAACAACACCGCCGCGCTGCTGTCCGCCGTTTTAATGGCAGTGTGCGGCATCGTCGTATTTGGAGAAAGCATTTTCCGTGGAAAAACCAAGCTCTATCACAGCGGCAAAGGCGTTGCCCGCCCCTACCCGGTCAAAACGATGAAGCTGCCCGCGCAAATCTGCACAGTATTTTTTCTTGGCTCGCTGCTGGTTTTAAGCATCGTCATCCCATTCGGCATCCTTATCCGCTGGATGATGGTCGGCTCGTCCGGCACATTTGAACTCGTATCCGTATTCGATGCATTTGCCCGATCGATGGGCGTATCCGCCGCCGGCGCATTATTGACCATATTGTGTGCACTGCCGCTCGTTTGGGCATCCATACGCTACCGCAACCTGCTGACCGTATGGATAGACAGGCTGCCCTTCCTGCTGCACGCCGTACCCGGCCTGGTGATCGCCTTGTCGCTGATTTATTTCAGCATCAACTATGCACCATCCGTTTACCAAACCTTTATCGTCGTCGTCCTTGCCTATTTCATGCTTTACCTGCCGATGGCGCAAACCACCCTGAGGACTTCCTTGGAACAATTCCCCAAAGGCATGGAACAGGTCGGCGCAACATTGGGGCGCGGACACTTCTTTATTTTCAGGACGTTGGTGCTGCCGTCCATCCTGCCCGGCATTACCGCCGCATTCGCACTCGTCTTCCTCAACCTGATGAAAGAGCTGACCGCCACCCTGCTGCTAACCGCAGATGATGTCCACACGCTCTCCACCGCCGTTTGGGAATACACGTCAGACGCACAATATGCCGCCGCCACCCCGTATGCTCTTATGCTGGTACTGTTTTCAGGCCTGCCCGTATTCATACTGAAAAAATACGCCTTCAAATAACACTGCTGCGAAAGACCGACTATGACCGCGCCCGCACTCCAAATCCGCCAACTGACCAAAAACTTCCAGAACCATGCCGTTCTGCAAAATATCTCGCTCACACTCGGCAAAGGGGAAATCCTCTTCGTCATCGGTGCATCAGGTTGCGGCAAAACCACGCTGCTGCGCTGCCTTGCCGGTTTTGAACAGCCCGATTCCGGAGAAATCTCGCTTTACGGAAGAACAATCTATTCAGAAAATACCAACCTTCCCGTCCGCGAACGCCGTTTGGGTTACGTCGTACAAGAAGGCGTACTGTTCCCCCACCTGACCGTTTACCGCAACATCGCCTACGGACTGGGCAACGGCAAAGGCAAGACGGCGCAGGAGCGGCAACGCATCGAAGCCATGATGACCCTGACCGGCATTTCCGAACTCTCAAACCGTCATCCGCACGAACTTTCGGGCGGACAGCAACAGCGCGTCGCCCTCGCCCGCGCCCTCGCCCCCGATCCCGAACTGATTTTGTTGGACGAACCCTTCAGCGCACTGGACGAACAGTTGCGCCGCCAGATTCGCGAAGACATGATTGCTGCCCTGCGCGCCAACGGCAAATCTGCCGTTTTCGTCAGCCACGACCGGGAAGAAGCCCTGCAATACGCCGACCGGATTGCCGTCATGAAACAGGGGCGTATCCTCCAGACTGCAGCCCCCCACGAACTGTACCGACAACCTGCCGACCTTGAAACAGCCCTGTTTATCGGCGAAGGTATCTCCCTGCCCGCCACACTCAACGCCGACGGTACGGCAGACTCCGAATTAGGCAGGCTCCCCGTCGGAAACACCTTACCCGCAGGCACACGCGGCACACTGCTCATCCGTCCGGAACAATTCAGCTTCAACTGCCCGAACACCCATGCTGCCGAATTATCCGCCACCATCCTCAACGCCATACCCAAAGCACGCCACATCCAAATCCGCCTGAAAATCGAGCAAACCATCCTGACGCTGAATACCCCCTACGCACCCGATTTTTCAGACGGCACACAGACACGCATCTACTTGAATTCAGAAGCACTGTTTTTCCCGGAACAACCTGCCCCGTAAGTTTGGAAACACCATGCCGTCTGAAAGGCGTGCCAATGTCTGGCGATATTCATCTTGTTGAAAACATAATTTATTTGTTAATATAGAAACACGCGGCAGCGTAAGACCGACTGCCGCCCAAAAACAGAAAATACCTGTTTCCGCAAACCGGACGGGAAATAGCCTATCCCGACATTTCCCCTCAAATCACAACACTTCCAACATACATGCCGCACACCGCAGCATACGAAAGGATATATCATGGCAAAAGTACTCATCGTACCCGTATCTGCCGGACTTGACGCATCCGCCGCCGCCCGATCATTTGCAAAAGCCTTGAACGCACAAATTTTCCAAGCCTTTGACGCACAAGCAGAAGCCCTGTTGGCGCAAGGCAAAAGCGACGACTGGTTTGACGCGACGGTCGGTAAAGTCGCCGCACTCGATGCCGACAACCTCATTATCGAAGGCATCGCACCCGATGCCGACAAAATCTACCTTGCAGGCAAAAACGTCGAACTGGCGCTCTCTTTGGATGCCGCCGCCGTATTTGCCGTCCGCTCCGACAACACCGATGCAGACGAACTGGCGCACCGGCTGAACCTTGCCAAACAGTTCTTTGCCACCGCGCCGGGCGTATTGGAAGGTTTTATTGTCGACGGTGCGGCAGCCTCCGTTGCCGAAGCGGCTGCCGAAAAAACCGGTTTGACGTTCTTCGGCTCAAGCAGCGCGCCCAAAGACCTGTCCGTACTGGCAAACCGACAAACCAAACGCCTTTCGCCCGCCCAATTCCGCTACAACCTGATCGACTTCGCCCGCAAAGCCGACAAACGCATCGTCCTGCCGGAAGGTGCCGAACCGCGTACCGTCCAAGCCGCCGCCATCTGTCACGAAAAAGGCATTGCCCGCTGCGTCCTGCTTGCCAAACGCGAAGAAGTTGAAGCCGTTGCCAAAGAACGTGGCATCAGCCTGCCGAACTCTTTGGAAATCGTCGATCCCGCCTCATTGGTCGAACAATACGTCGAGCCGATGTGCGAACTGCGCAAATCCAAAGGCCTGACACCCGAAGACGCGCGCAAACAACTGCAAGACACCGTGGTACTCGGTACAATGATGATGGCGCAAAACGATGTGGATGGCCTGGTATCCGGTGCCGTTCATACGACCGCCAACACCATCCGCCCTGCTTTGCAACTGATTAAAACCGCACCGGGTGCAAGCCTCGTATCCAGCGTATTCTTTATGCTGCTACCCAACCAAGTCCTCGTCTTCGGCGACTGCGCGGTTAATCCGAACCCGACTGCGCAACAGCTTGCCGACATCGCCATCCAGTCTGCCGATTCCGCAAAAGCCTTCGGCATCGACCCGAAAGTGGCCATGATTTCCTACTCTACGGTCAACTCCGGCAGCGGTCCCGATGTCGATACCGTCATCGAAGCAACCAAACTTGCCCAAGAAAAACGCCCCGACCTCGCCATCGACGGCCCGCTGCAATATGACGCGGCAACCGTACCGGGCGTGGGCAAATCCAAAGCCCCGGGCAGCCCGGTCGCAGGACAGGCAACCGTTTTGGTCTTCCCAGACCTGAACACCGGCAACTGCACCTATAAAGCCGTCCAACGCAGTGCCAACGTCTTAAGCGTCGGCCCGCTGCTGCAAGGCCTGCGCAAACCGGTCAACGACCTCTCCCGCGGCGCACTGGTAGAAGACATCGTGTTTACCATCGCCCTGACTGCCGTTCAGGCAAAACAAATGGAAGGCTGACAAACGGCTTTCCGGGTTTGAACCCTATGCCGTCTGAAGACAGATTCCCGTTTTCAGACGGCATTTTTATCAGCCCGGCACATTTGTTTGTTAAAATCACAGCCATATTGCAAAAAAGAGGAGGAAGCCATGCAAACCGCCATTATCGATTACGG
The DNA here is from genome assembly GCF_962747855.1 of Neisseria blantyrii. Classification (NCBI taxonomy): domain Bacteria; kingdom Pseudomonadati; phylum Pseudomonadota; class Betaproteobacteria; order Neisseriales; family Neisseriaceae; genus Neisseria; species Neisseria blantyrii. The sequence continues at coordinate 42,666 of NZ_CAUIZY010000001.1, read as the reverse complement.
TATGGGCAACCTGCATTCCGTATTGAAATCCGTCCGGACGGCGGGGCAGCTTGCCGGAAAAAATACCGAAATCTTTTTAAGCGGCGACCCCGACCGCGTGTCCCGCGCCGACAAAGTCATTTTTCCCGGGCAGGGCGCGATGCCCGACTGTATGGCGGCACTGAAGCGCGGCGGCTTGGACGAGGCAGTCAAAGATGCCTTAAAAAACAAACCCTTTTTCGGAATCTGCGTCGGCGCGCAACTTTTATTCGACCACAGCGAAGAAGGAAACACCGACGGCTTGGGCTGGTTCGACGGCAAAGTCAGACGCTTTGCCCGCGACCTCCACGACCGGCAGGGATGCCGTCTGAAAGTCCCGCATATGGGCTGGAACACCGTGCGCCAAACCCAAAACCACCCGCTTTTTCAAGGCATCCCCCAAGACACGCGTTTTTACTTCGTCCACAGCTACTATTTCGACCCCGAAAATCCCGAAACCATATTGGGCGAAAGCGACTACCCGTCCCCGTTTGCCTGCATCGTCGGCAAAGACAACGTATTCGCCACGCAATTTCACACCGAAAAAAGCCACGATGCCGGGCTGACGATGTTGAAAAACTTTTTAAACTGGTAAGCCGGACACACCCCCGAACAAGGAGAAAAATTATGCTGCTGATACCCGCCATCGATTTAAAAGAAGGACGCTGCGTCCGCCTGAAACAAGGGCTGATGGAAGAGGCGACCGTCTTTTCCGATTCGCCCTCCGAAACCGCGCTGCACTGGTTCAAACAGGGCGCGCGCCGCCTGCATCTGGTAGATTTGAACGGCGCGTTTGCCGGCGTTCCGCAAAACCTGCCCGCCATCAAAGACATCCTCGCCGCCGTCGCCAAAGACATCCCCGTACAGCTCGGCGGCGGCATACGCGATTTGAAAACCATCGGACAATATTTGGATTTGGGCCTGAACGACGTGATTATCGGCACGGCGGCAGTCAAAAACCCCGACTTCGTGTGCGAGGCGTGCAAAGCCTTCCCCGGCAGGATTATCGTCGGGCTGGATGCCAAAGACGGTATGGCCGCCATCGACGGCTGGGCAACCGTAACCGGGCATCATGTAATTGATTTGGCAAAACGCTTTGAAGACGACGGTGTCAACAGCATCATCTACACCGACATCGGGCGCGACGGTATGATGAGCGGCGTGAACATCGACGCGACGGTCAAACTCGCCCAATCCGTCCGCATTCCCGTCATCGCCTCCGGCGGACTGACCGGTTTGGACGACATCCGCGCCCTGTGTGCCGCCGAAAAACGTGGCGTAGCAGGCGCGATTACCGGCCGCGCGATTTACGAGGGCAGCATCGATTTTGCCCAAGCGCAGCAACTGGCAGATTCCCTCGACTAAAGGCATCCGATTATGGCACTGGCAAAACGCATCATCCCCTGTCTCGACGTAAAAGACGGGCGCGTCGTCAAAGGCGTGAACTTCATCGGTTTGCGCGACGCGGGCGACCCCGTCGAAGCCGCCAAACGCTACAACGGCGAAGGCGCGGACGAATTGACCTTCCTCGACATCACCGCCTCATCCGACAACCGCGACACCATCCTGCACATCATCGAAGAAGTTGCCGGACAAGTCTTCATCCCGCTGACCGTCGGCGGCGGCGTACGCACCATTGCCGACATCCGCCGCCTGCTCAATGCCGGCGCGGACAAAGTCAGCATCAACACCGCCGCCGTTACCCGTCCCGACCTGATTGACGATGCCGCCGGATTTTTCGGTTCGCAAGCCATCGTCGCCGCCGTCGATGCCAAAGCCGTCAACCCCGAAAACACACGCTGGGAAATCTTTACCCACGGCGGGCGAAATCCGACCGGTTTGGATGCGGTGGAATGGGCGGTCGAAATGCAAAAACGCGGCGCGGGCGAAATCCTGCTCACCGGTATGGACAGGGACGGGACGAAACAGGGTTTCAACCTGCCGCTGACCCGCGCCGTTGCCGAAGCCGTCGACATCCCCGTCATCGCCTCCGGAGGGGTCGGCAATGTCCGGCACCTGATTGAAGGCATAACCGAAGGCAAAGCCGATGCCGTACTTGCCGCCGGCATTTTCCATTTCGGGGAAATCGCCATCCGCGAAGCCAAACGCGCTATGCGCGAAGCCGGCATCGAAGTCCGCCTCTGACCGCCCCGACTATGCCGTCTGAAAGGAAATATGGATAAAAACCTGCTTGAAGCCGTCAAATTTGACGAAAAAGGTTTGGTTTGCGCCATCGCCCAAGATGCCGAAACCAAACGTGTTTTAATGGTGGCGTGGATGAACGCCGAAGCCCTGCAAAAAACCGTCGAAACCGGCTTTGCCCACTATTACAGCCGTTCGCGCCAAAAACAATGGATGAAGGGCGAAGAGTCGGGACACACGCAAAAAGTCCGCGAACTGTGCCTCGACTGCGACGGCGACGCCATTGTGATGCTCATCGCCCAAAACGGCGGCATCGCCTGCCACACCGGGCGCGAAAGCTGCTTTTACAAAGTCTGGAACGGCAGCGCGTGGGAAACCGCCGATGCCGTCCTGAAAGACGAAAAAGAGATTTACAGCAGCACGCACTGACCGCCTCCGACATTGAATTATCAGGCATTTTTTTGTACAATTTCGCCGTCTCAAACACTGTCCGGGCCGTCTGAAAAACGGCCTGAACCTTTTTGCAAAGAAAACCATGTCCCAAGAAATCCTCGACCAAGTGCGCCGCCGCCGCACATTTGCCATCATCTCCCACCCCGACGCGGGTAAAACCACGCTGACCGAAAAGCTGTTGCTGTTTTCGGGCGCGATTCAGAGTGCGGGTACGGTAAAAGGTAAGAAAACCGGCAAATTCGCCACCTCCGACTGGATGGACATCGAAAAGCAGCGCGGCATTTCCGTGGCATCAAGCGTGATGCAGTTCGACTATAAAGACCACACCGTCAACCTCTTGGACACGCCGGGACACCAAGACTTCTCCGAAGACACCTACCGCGTTTTGACCGCCGTGGACAGCGCATTGATGGTTATCGACGCAGCAAAAGGCGTGGAAGCGCAAACCATCAAGCTCTTGAACGTCTGCCGCCTGCGCGATACGCCGATTGTTACGTTTATGAACAAATACGACCGAGAAGTGCGCGATTCTTTGGAATTGCTGGACGAAGTGGAAAACATCCTACAAATCCGCTGCGCACCCGTTACCTGGCCGATCGGTATGGGCAAAAACTTCAAGGGCGTGTACCACATCCTGAACGACGAAATCTATCTCTTTGAAGCGGGCGGCGAACGCCTGCCGCACGAGTTCGACATCATCAAAGGCATCGACAATCCCGAACTGGAACAACGCTTTCCGCTGGAAATCCAGCAGTTGCGCGACGAAATCGAATTGGTGCAGGCGGCTTCCAACGAGTTCAATCTCGACGAATTCCTTGCCGGCGAACTCACGCCCGTGTTCTTCGGCTCGGCGATTAACAACTTCGGTATTCAGGAAATCCTCAATTCATTGATTGACTGGGCACCCGCACCGAAACCGCGCGACGCGACCGTACGCATGGTCGAGCCGGACGAGCCGAAATTCTCCGGATTTATCTTTAAAATCCAAGCCAATATGGATCCGAAACACCGCGACCGTATCGCCTTCTTGCGCGTCTGCTCCGGCAAATTCGAGCGCGGCATGAAGATGAAACACCTGCGCATCAACCGCGAAATCGCCGCCTCCAGCGTGGTAACCTTTATGTCGCACGACCGCGAACTGGTGGAAGAAGCCTACGCGGGCGACATCATCGGCATCCCGAACCACGGCAACATCCAAATCGGCGACAGCTTCTCCGAAGGCGAACAACTGGCATTTACCGGCATCCCTTTCTTCGCGCCAGAACTGTTCCGCAGCGTCCGCATCAAAAATCCACTGAAAATCAAGCAACTGCAAAAAGGTTTGCAACAACTCGGCGAAGAAGGCGCGGTACAGGTGTTCAAACCGATGAGCGGCGCGGATTTGATTTTGGGCGCGGTCGGCGTGTTGCAGTTTGAGGTCGTAACCTCGCGCCTCGCCAACGAATACGGCGTGGAAGCCGTGTTCGACAGCGCATCCATCTGGTCGGCGCGCTGGGTATCGTGCGACGACAAGAAAAAACTGGCGGAATTTGAAAAAGCCAACGCAGGCAACCTCGCCATCGACGCGGGCGGCAACCTCGCCTACCTCGCCCCCAACCGCGTGAATTTGGGGCTGACGCAAGAACGTTGGCCGGACATCGTGTTCCACGAAACGCGCGAACATTCGGTCAAACTGTAAAACACAAAGGCCGTCTGAAACATTCAGACGGCCTTTTTTTCATTCGATATCAACCCAATAAATCCCAAGCAAACTTTCCAATGGTCAGGCACAGCAGCAACATAAATCCGTAACGCAGCTCAAATATTGTCTTATTTTAGCTTTTAGCACCTCACCAAACATTTTCGGAACAAATGTTGACCTTAACCTTAGGTCAAGGTTTATAATTTGTACTTATTCAGCTATTACATAGGCGAAAAACATGAAAAAACTTATGACTTTTATCACACTTAGCGCTGCTGCAGTTTCAATTCATGCCCACGCTAATGAACAACCGCATCAAGCACACATGAATATGCAAATGTCGACAGGTTCTGCAATGCAACAAGAATTAATGCAAGGTATGAATCAAATGCATCAAGACATGATGGCAGCTGCGCAATATAAAGATCCTGATGTTGCTTTTGCAGCAGGTATGCTGCCACACCATATTGGCGCAGTAAAAATGGCGGAAGTTGAATTAAAATATGGAAAGGATCCTGAGATGCGTAAGCTTGCTGAGGATATTATTAACGCACAACAAGCGGAAATTGAACAAATGCAAAAATGGCTTAAAGCACACAACAAAAAAAGCTCCGTAAAATGATCTGACCCCAAAAGTTAGACTGATTTAGTTCAAGGACTGAGTTCTGTAATTCACAGAGCTCAGTCCTTTTAGTTTCCCCTGAATGCGCTCATGGTTGTAATAATGAATGTACTCATGAATCGTTTTTTCCAGTTGTTAGAACGTCTCAAATCATTTACCGTAATAACATTCCATTTTTAATCGTCCAAAGAAGCTTTCCATCGCACTATTATCTAATAAGGTTTATGCTGTTAAGGTCCAATAAGTTGATATATAAACTGATATTCCCGATAATCACATTATTCGGAGTCGGTATTACAGGCAGAATTTTAAAAGTAATCAGAGGGAATGTTTAATAAATCCTTTAACAATATATACCTTACCGAAGAAGGAAAAATGAACGCAATCCGAACTTTCCAAAACCGCACGCCCGAAATCCACGAAACCTGTATGATAGACGGAACGTGCGTCATTATCGGCGAAGTGTCGCTTGCCGAAGATATTTCCGTGTGGCCGTGTGCCGTGTTGCGCGGCGACGTGAACAGCATTACCGTCGGCGCGCGCAGCAATATACAGGACGGCTTCGCCTACCTCGCGCCTAACCGCGTGAATCTGGGACTCACGCAAGAACGTTGGCCGGACATCGTGTTCCACGAAACGCGCGAGCATTCGGTGAAGCTGTAAGGTAACAGAAAACAAACATGCCGTCTGAAACCCAAAATTTCAGACGGCATGTTTATTCAACCCAAAATCTTATTCCGCTTGTCGGTATTGTTGCGACAGCCTTACATAATGCGCGGCGGAATACTTCAAAAAGGCTTTTTCCTCATCGGTCAACACGCGCACCTGTTTGACTGGCGAACCGACATAAAGATAGCCGCCCTCCAAACGTTTGCGCGGAGGCACGAGGCTGCCCGCCCCAATCATCACGTCATCTTCAATAACGGCATCGTCCAGAACCGTCGTCCCCATGCCGACCAAGACTCGGTTGCCGATACGGCAGCCGTGCAACATGGCCTTGTGTCCGACAGTTACATCTTCTCCGATAATGAGCGGCGACCCTTCGGGTTTGGCAGCGGTTTTATGGGAAACGTGCAAAACGCTGCCATCCTGTATATTGCTGCGCGCACCGACGGTAATGCTGTTCACATCGCCGCGCAATACGGCATACGGCCATACGGAAACATCATCGGCAAGCGACACCTCTCCGATAATGACGCACGTTCCGTCTATCATGCAGGTTTCGTGGATTTCGGGAGTGTGGTTTTGGAAAGTTCGGATTGCGTTCATTTTTTCTCCTTTACTGCCGTTGTCCGGCTTATTCTCTAGATGCCGTCTGAAACAGGCTCAAACGGCTCGGCTCATTTTCCAGCCTTAAGCGACTGCCACAGTCTGACACTGAGACGGCTGACATCGCTGGATTTCGGCGATACGATGAAACTTTTCTGCATCAGTTCTTTAGTCGGAAAAATCGATGCGTCGGATGTATATTTCGCATCCATCAGTTCTTGGGCAGGCAGACTGGCCGGTGCATAGGTTACGAAACTGCCGTTTTGCGCGGCAACTTTCGGATCCAGGGTGTGATTGATATATTTATGGGCATTGGCGACATTTTGCGCATCACGAGGAATCATCAGCGAATCCACCCATACACCCACGCCGGTTGCCGGTACCAATACCTTGATGTCTACACCGTTTGCCGATTCCCGGGCACGTGTTTTGGCAATATTCAAATCACCGCCGTAACCGATAGCGACACACAGGTTTCCGGTCGCCATATCGTCGATATAGCCTGAAGAAGTGAAGCGTTTGATGTCCGGACGGACGGTTTTCATCATATCGACTGCGGCTTTGATGTCTTCGGGATTTTCACTGTTGGGATCTCTGCCCAAATAGTGCAATGCTAGGGGAATCTGCTCGATAGCGCTGTCAAAATAACTGATACCGCAGGATTTCAGCTTGCGCGTATATGCGGGATTAAATACCAAATCCCATTCGTTTTCGGGCAATTTGTCCGTACCCAAGGCCTTTTTCACCTGCTGCGTATTGATTGCCAAGGTATTAATGCCCCAAAAATAAGGGATGGCATATTCGTTGCCCGGATCGACTTCCGCCATCATTGCCAGCAGGGAGGCATCGATGTTGGCGTAATTGGGTATCAGGCTTTTATCGATTTTCCGGTATGCGCCGGCTTTAATCTGCCTGCCGACATTGGCGACGGAAGGTACGACCAAATCATAACCGGACTTTCCGGTCAGCAGCTTGGCTTCAAGTGCCTCGTTGCTGTCATAATAGTCGTACCGGATATTGAGACGGGTATCTTTTTCAAAATCGGAGAGGGTTTGGGGATCGACGTAATCCGACCAGTTATAGATATTGAGTTTGTCGGAAACAGTATGTTGCACTTGGGATGCTTCGGGTTCTGCGGTGGTTTGGCTGCCACCGCCGCATGCAGTCAAGACGAGGCCGAAAACTGCCGCCGCCATCAAGATTTTTCTCATGGATACAGTCCTTTTGTGAAAAAGAAAACATTGCAGTGGTCCGATACCACATACAAAAGGGAAACTGTGGGGGCGGCCGGCTTGCTTCCTTGTGCCCTTGATTCAGCTGGACTGAATTAAACGGCAAAAGACGCGGCAGTGCAATACTTAATTTTAATGCCGGAAAAAATATATGTGCAACCGTTTATTTTCAAACAATGCACCTGCTCCGCCATCTTAAACGAATATGCCGTCTGAACGTGCCATACGTTCAGACGGCATAATGCCAAACAAACAAGTCAGTTGCTCAATACGTCCACACCCTGCGGGGGCGTAAATTTGAATGTGCCGCGCGAAAGGCCGGGCTTGGTGTTCAGGCTGCCGAAGCTGACGGAGGTTTGGTTGCCGAAGCTGTCTTTAAGCTGCATGGCGGCGAGGTTGCCGCCTTTGAAGCCGATGCGGATATATTGGTAGCCGGCGTTGTTGCGTTTGGGCGTTGCCAGCACATAATCGATGCCGTTGGACGAACCGTCTTCTTTGAGGGAGTAGCTGCTTTCGAGGGCGGTTTTGTTCGACAGGATGGCGGCAGGGCTGCCGCCTATGATCTGGTCTTGGGACGACTTGGTTACTTGTGCCAAATCGACATCATAAAGCCAGACGGTTTGACCGTCGCCGACAATAGTCTGTTTGTAGGGCGAAGTGTATTCCCATTTGAAGAGGCCCGGGCGCAGGATTTTGAACGTGCCGTGCGCGGTTTGGGTTTTCTTTTTGCTTTGGACGGTTTGGGTGAAGCTGCCGCTGATACCGTCGGCATCGTTGTTGAATTGCTTGAGCGCGTCCACCGCGCCCGCCTGTGCGGAAGCGACGGCGACGGTCAGGGAGCAAACGGCGAGGAATTGGAACAGGTTGTGCGGTTTCATCATTATTTTTCCTTGTCGGGATGGGTGTGGCGCAAAGTATCGGCGCGGCAAAACAATCATACGGGCGGCGGGACGGGCGGTTTGCATTTTGCAAACCGCGTTTTCCGAGGGCTGATTTTTTTGACCGCTCGGAAAAGGCAGGCGCGCCACGCCGCCCTTTAATTGTGTGCCGCGTTATAGTGGATTAACAAAAATCAGGACAAGGCGACGAAGCCGCAGACAGTACAGATAGTACGGAACCGATTCACTTGGTGCTTCAGCACCTTAGAGAATCGTTCTCTTTGAGCTAAGGCGAGGCAACGCCGTACTGGTTTTTGTTAATCCACTATATTTGACGGTTTGGGCGCGGAATGCCGAATCGCGGAGATTATATGCCTCATCTTGTTTTTTTTAAACGCTATAATATTTGTTTTCCGAACACGGCGGACTTGAGATGAAACCCGATATTTATGCTTTGCTTGAACGCGCCCTGCTTTCGGGCGACCCAGATGAAAAAGGACGGCTGACGGATGAGGCGTTTGCCGCCGTTCAAAATGCGGACGGGGCGGAGGCAAACGCGCCGCCGGCGGACTTCCCCCGCGCGGGACGGCCGGACAAGCCTGTTTTGGTCGCGCCGTCGCAACTGACCCCGCGCAAAATGAACACGATCGAAGGCTATGCGGCGATGCTGCACGCGATTGCTCATATCGAGTTCAATGCCGTCAATCTGGCTTTGGACGCGGCATACCGTTTCCGCACGCTGCCGTTTCAGTTTGTCCGCGACTGGGTGAAAGTGGCGAAGGAAGAGGTGTGCCACTTCCGCCTGATGCGCGAAAGGTTGCGCGCTTTCGGCTTCGATTACGGCGATTTCGAGGCACACAACCATTTGTGGGATATGGCGTACAAAACCGCCTACGACCCGCTGTTGCGCATGGCGTTGGTGCCGCGCGTGTTGGAAGCGCGCGGGCTGGACGTTACACCCGGCATACGCGCGAAGGTGGAACAGCGCGGCGATTCGGCAACCTGCGGCGTGTTAGACATCATCTACCGCGACGAAGTGGGCCATGTCGCCATCGGCAACCATTGGTATCAACACCTTTGCCGCGAACGCGGTTTGGAACCTGTCGCCCTGTTCCGCAGTCTGATTGCCCGTTACGATATGTTTATCTTCCGCGGCTATGTGAACATCGAAGCGCGCGAAAAAGCGGGCTTCAGCCGCTTCGAATTGGATATGTTGGAAGATTTCGAGAAGAGTTTGAAACAAAATAAACATGCCGTCTGAAACCCTTCGTCCCGCACTTTATAAAAAAGGAAAACACATGATACAAGCCGTATTGTTCGACCTCGACGGCACACTTGCCGACACCGCCCTAGACCTCGGCGGCGCACTCAACACCCTGCTCGCCCGCCACGGACTGCCCGCAAAAAGCATGGACGAAATCCGCACCCAAGCCAGCCACGGCGCAGCAGGACTGCTCAAACTCGGCGCAGGCATCACCCCCGACCACCCCGACTATGCCCGATGGTGCACCGAATACCTTGACGAATACGACAGCCGCTACGCCCAAGACACCACCCTCTTCGGCGGCGTAAACGAACTCATCGCCGAACTCGGAAAACGCGGCATCAAATGGGGCATCATCACCAACAAACCCATGCGCTTCACCGACAAACTCGTCCCCAAACTCGGCTTCATCATCCCACCCGCCGTCGTCGTCAGCGGCGACACCTGCGGCGAGCCCAAGCCCAGCGTCAAACCCATGCTGTATGCGTGCGGACAAATCCACGCCGACCCGCAACACACACTCTACGTCGGCGACGCGGAACGCGATATACAGGCGGGGCGCAACGCCGGTATGACGACCGTCCTCGCCGAATGGGGCTATATTTCCGATGAAGACGACACCGCCTCTTGGCAGGTGGACATCCGCATCCCCACACCGATCGGGCTACTCGGGACGCTAAACAAAATCCGTCCTTGAAAAATGCCGTCTGAAACCCTTCACCTTCAGACGGCATTTCCCGCATTCTGGCACCGACCGATGCCTTCGTTAATCAACCGAAAGAATCGGCCGGAAGTTATCGGCTTTTATTGTGCTGCCCGCTTTCAATCTTCTTTTTCTCTTGGCTCGCCTGCTGCCGTCAATCGTGCGCCTGTCTATTTTTTTTCTCTGTTGTAAGAACCTAGTTTCAGGCTGCCTAAAAGTGAGTTATAATGGTTACCCATTGTATTCAATGGTAAAGTTTACAAGTTACTCAAAATTAAAGCCCTTGCACTCGTGCAAGGGCTTTTTTCTTTATCGTCTGTTGCGTTCTTCGTTCATGTGCTGAATGCGGATATGCTCCACTAACTCGCGGTGCTTGTCGGCTTCTGTCCGCTCTCCCCAATCAAAGCCGCCTTTCTCTTCTGTTGTGCCTGTGCCTATGCTCGCCCAAAAGTCGGGAATGAATGGTAAAAACAGCCTGAAAAAACTGTAAACAATGCCAACGACGTAGGTTATGAACAAAATGGGCAACCCAATAAAAACATATACACTAATGCCCGCAATGGCAACAGCCACAATCCAAGCGAAGCAAACGAAAATTGTATGTAACCAGTCCATAATACTAACTCCAATCTAAAAACGCTCTGTAAGCCGTCTATTTTCGTTTTATAGCGCGTTCATTATATGGCTGCTTAAGTTTTTAGCAGCCCTGAAATCCGACGGGCTGTACGATATGGGCAGGACATCAGATGTCGGCAGGTAAACCAGCTTGATATGCCGCCCGCCCCGACTGTGGAAACACCCATCGGGATTGGACTTGAGCAGGCGGGTTACCAGCCTTTGGACATCTTTGTTTGACGAATATTTAATGGCGGAACTCCCGTGTAAGGTGTCAATAAACGGAATTTTGCCTGAATTTCAGGCAGGAAACATCAAAACCTACGCTTCAACTTGCACGCCTGAAGGATGTGCACGGCAAGCTCTTCCACCGATTTATCCGTCGTATTCGCAAACGGAATCCCATGCCGTCTGAACATACTCTGCGCGTCCGCCACCTCACTGCGGCAGGTGTCGATGCGCGCATAAGCCGAATTCGGGCGGCGTTCCTGACGGATTGCCTGCAAACGTTCCGGCTGGATGGTCAACCCGAACAGCTTGTCTTTATACGGCTTGACCATACGCGGCAGATCGGTCGATTCCAAATCGTCGGGAATCAGCGGATAGTTTGCCGCACGGATGCCGTATTGCAGGGCGAGGTAAAGGCAGGTCGGCGTTTTGCCCGAACGCGATACACCCATCAAGATTACATCCGCTTCCTGAAGGTTCTTATCGCTAACCCCGTCATCGTGGTTCAAAGAAAAATTGACCGCCTCCATACGCGCATCGTAACGCTTCGTATTGCCGATACTGTGATGCCCCTGTTCGGCGGCAACCGCCTCGGTGTTGAGTTCCTTTTCCAAAAGCCCGAGGAAGGTTTCAAAAAAATTGATGTGGAAAGCGTCTGCCTGTTTGATGATTTCACGGATTTCGTCATTGACCACGCTGACAAACGCAATCGGACGCTGACCGTTTTCCTGCCGGCTCCGATTGACCTTCTCCACCACCGCGCGCGCCTTTTCCGGCGTATCGACAAACGGATGCGTATGGCGTTTGAACGACAGATTGCCAAACTGGTTCAGCAAAGCCTCGCCGATATTCTCGGCAGTCAGACCGGTACGGTCGGAAATGTAAAACACATGGCGCGGACTGCTCATCTTCCATCCTTAAAACACAGGTTTAAAATCCCATCATAACAGCAGCAGCAGACACAAGGAAAGCACCCGCAGCACACCTACCTCGGATTACACCCAAACAGACACAATATTATTTTGAAATAAAATTATTTAGATAAAGTGTTTTTTGGCAGAAAATTTTAAAAAAATAAACAAAAAATCAAACAGAAAAAACATTAACCTATTCAAACCATCTGTTTTACAAAGAAAATACCCAAAAAAAGAAACATACCGGCTGCAAGTTTCAAACCGCTACACACGCCGAAACCGCAATTTTTCAGACGGCATCATGATTTTAAAACGGATAAAACACATGACAGCGGCGGAACGAATCGCTTAAAATAAGCACGCGGATTTGTTTCTTTTTTAACATATTTTGGATTGGACACACAAATGGCCGACAACTACGTAATCTGGTTTGAAAACCTGCGTATGACAGATGTTGAACGCGTGGGCGGTAAAAACGCCTCGCTGGGCGAAATGATCAGTCAGCTGACCGAAAAAGGCGTTCGCGTCCCCGGCGGCTTTGCCACCACAGCCGATGCCTACCGCGCATTCCTCGCACACAACGGTCTGAGCGAACGCATTTCCGCCGCACTGGCAAAATTGGATGTCGAAGACGTTGCCGAACTGGCACGCGTCGGCAAAGAAATCCGCCAATGGATTTTGGACACGCCTTTCCCCGAACAGCTCGATGCCGAAATCGAAGCGGCATGGAACAAAATGGTTGCCGATGCCGGCGGCGCGGACATTTCCGTTGCCGTACGCTCTTCCGCAACCGCCGAAGACCTGCCGGACGCTTCATTTGCCGGCCAACAGGAAACCTTCTTGAACATCAACGGCTTGGAAAACGTTAAAGAAGCGATGCGCCATGTATTCGCCTCCCTGTACAACGACCGCGCCATTTCCTACCGCGTCCACAAAGGCTTCGAACACGACATCGTCGCCCTTTCCGCCGGCGTTCAACGCATGGTGCGTTCCGACAGTGGCGCATCAGGTGTGATGTTCACCCTCGACACCGAATCCGGCTACGATCAAGTCGTCTTTGTTACCTCCTCTTACGGTCTGGGCGAAAACGTCGTACAAGGCGCGGTCAACCCGGACGAATTTTATGTGTTCAAACCTACGCTCAAAGCGGGCAAGCCCGCCATCCTGCGCAAGACCATGGGTTCGAAACACATCAAAATGATTTTTACCGACAAAGCCGAAGCCGGCAAATCGGTAACCAACGTCGATGTCCCCGAAGAAGACCGCAACCGCTTCTCCATTACCGACGAAGAAATCACCGAGTTGGCACACTACGCGCTGACCATCGAAAAACACTACGGCCGCCCGATGGACATTGAGTGGGGTCGCGACGGCTTGGACGGCAAACTCTACATCCTGCAAGCCCGTCCCGAAACCGTAAAATCCCAAGAAGAGGGCAACCGCAACCTGCGCCGCTTCGACATCAACGGCGACAAAACCGTATTATGCGAAGGCCGTGCCATCGGTCAAAAAGTCGGACAGGGTAAAGTACGCCTGATTAAAGATGCTTCCGAGATGGATTCCGTTGAAGCCGGCGACGTACTGGTTACCGACATGACCGATCCGGATTGGGAACCCGTGATGAAACGTGCTTCCGCCATCGTTACCAACCGCGGCGGACGCACCTGCCACGCGGCGATTATCGCGCGCGAACTGGGCATTCCTGCCGTTGTCGGCTGCGGCAATGCGACTGAACTCTTGGAAAACGGTCAGGAAGTGACCGTATCCTGCGCCGAAGGCGATACCGGCTTTATCTATGCCGGCCTGTTGGACGTACAGATTACCGATGTCGCCTTGGACAATATGCCCAAAGCACCCGTCAAAGTCATGATGAACGTCGGCAATCCCGAACTCGCATTCAGCTTCGCCAATCTGCCCAGCGAAGGCATCGGCTTGGCGCGTATGGAATTTATCATCAACCGCCAAATCGGTATCCACCCCAAAGCCTTGTTGGAATTTGACAAACAAGACGACGAATTGAAAGCGGAAATTACCCGCCGCATCGTCGGCTATGCGTCCCCTGTCGACTTCTACGTCGATAAAATCGCAGAAGGCGTGGCAACATTGGCCGCATCGGTTTACCCGCGTAAAACCATCGTCCGTATGTCCGACTTCAAATCCAACGAGTACGCCAACTTGGTGGGTGGCAGCATCTACGAACCGCATGAAGAAAACCCGATGTTGGGCTTCCGTGGTGCGGCGCGTTATGTTGCCGAGAGCTTCAAAGACTGTTTCGCCTTGGAATGCAAAGCATTAAAACGCGTCCGCGATGAAATGGGGCTGACCAACGTCGAAATCATGATTCCGTTCGTACGCACCTTGGGCGAAGCCGAAGCCGTCGTTAAGGCATTGAAAGAAAACGGTTTGGAACGCGGCAAAAACGGCCTGCGCCTGATCATGATGTGCGAGCTGCCGAGCAACGCGGTATTGGCGGAACAATTCCTGCAATACTTCGACGGCTTCTCCATCGGCTCGAACGACATGACCCAACTGACCCTCGGTCTCGACCGCGACAGCGGCTTGGTGTCCGAATCGTTTGACGAACGCAACCCTGCCGTCAAAGTGATGCTGCACCTTGCCATCTCCGCCTGCCGCAAGCAGAACAAATATGTCGGCATCTGCGGTCAAGGTCCGTCCGACCATCCGGACTTTGCCAAATGGCTGGTTGAGGAAGGTATCGAAAGCGTTTCCCTGAACCCGGATACCGTCATCGAAACTTGGCTGTATTTGGCGAATGAATTGAACAAATAATCAATGCCCATACCCCCGAGCCTGAAAAGCGCGGGGGTATTTTTTTCCAAGCAGCTCCGTTCAGACGGCATTTCCTGCCGATGCCCCGTCCGCGATAATATTTGACACCCACGCGCCGACTGCCTACAATTCCCCCTTCTCCGAGCAACCGGCAACGGTCAGCTTCTTCTTTCAGACGGCATCTGCCTGTCTTTTTCCTCTTCAAAATACATCATTATTATGCACGTCTCCGAATTACAAACCCTGCACATTTCCAAACTCTTAGAATTGGCGGAAGAACACGGCATCGAAAACGCCAACCGATTCCGCAAACAAGACCTCGTATTTGCCATCGTCCGCCAGATGATGAAAAAAGGCGAGGGTTTCACCTGCTCCGGCACGCTTGAAATCCTGCCCGACGGTTTCGGCTTCCTCCGCAGCGCGGACACCTCCTATCTTGCCGGACCCGACGACATCTATGTCTCGCCCACCCAAATCCGCCGCTTCAACCTGCATACGGGCGACACCATCGAAGGAAGCGTCCGCGTCCCCAAAGACAACGAACGCTATTTTGCCCTAGTCAGGCTTGATACCATCAACGGCGACCACCCGGAAGTATGCCGCCATAAAATCCTGTTTGAAAACCTGACCCCGCTGTTTCCGACCGAACAGTTGAAGCTGGAACGCGACTTAAAGTCCGAAGAAAACCTTACCGGACGCGCCATCGACCTGATTTCGCCCATCGGTAAAGGTCAGCGCGCCCTCTTGGTTGCCCCGCCCAAAAGCGGTAAAACCGTGATGCTGCAAAACATTGCCCACGCCGTTACCGCAAACTATCCCGAAGTCGAACTCATCGTCCTCTTGATTGACGAGCGTCCCGAAGAAGTTACCGAAATGAGCCGCTCCGTCCGTGGCGAAGTAGTCTCCTCCACCTTTGACGAGCCGGCTCAACGCCACGTCCAAGTTGCCGAAATGGTGCTTGAAAAAGCCAAGCGTATGGTAGAACACAAAAAAGATGTGGTCATCCTGCTTGATTCGATTACCCGCCTTGCCCGCGCCTACAATACCGTCGTGCCTACCTCGGGCAAAATCCTGACCGGCGGTGTCGATGCCAACGCACTGCATCGTCCCAAACGTTTCTTCGGCGCGGCGCGCAACGTGGAAGAAGGCGGTTCGCTGACCATCATCGCCACCGCATTGGTTGAAACCGGCAGCCGTATGGACGATGTGATTTACGAAGAATTCAAAGGCACCGGCAATATGGAATTGCACCTTGACCGCCGTATGGCGGAAAAACGCCTCTTCCCCGCCATCAACATCAACAAATCCGGCACGCGCCGCGAAGAGCTGCTTGTCCCGAACGACCAGTTGCAACGTATGTGGTTACTGCGCAAGTTCCTGCACCCGATGGATGAAATCGAAGCCACCGAGTTCTTAAACGGGAAAATCAAAGCATCTAAAAATAATGATGACTTCTTTGAACTGATGCGCGGAAAATAAACACATCATTGACATTAGGCGAAATGCCGTCTGAAATCTGAAAATCGGGTTTCAGACGGCATTTTTATGCATTTGCCGTTCCCTAATACTCAACGGCTGTCTTTCCACTGATAATATTTCGAGCCGAGGAAGGAACCGAGCTTTCTCAAAAACGGTTGGAGGATGATATTCGGCTGGCACAACTGCTCAAACGGCTTCAGACGGCATTCGTCCCCTAAAATTGCTTCTGCAACCGCCAAACCTGCAATACCCGTTATTGCCATACCATGGCCGGAATAACCTTGTGCATAAAAAATATTTTCGGCCAAACGTCCGAAATGCGGGACAAGGTTGGCGGTAATATCGCACTCCCCGCCCCACGAATACTCGATTCCGACATCGGCAAGCTGCGGAAAAACTTTAAGCATATCTTGGCGGACAAGCTCGGTCATACGCGCGGGATCGTCGATAAATTCATGGTCTTTACCGCCGAAAAGCAATCTGCCATCCGCACTAAGGCGGTAATAGTCCAAAATATGGCGGTTGTCGCACACAGCCATATTGTTGCGGATAAGCCCTTTTGCGCGCGCCCCCAAGGGTTCGGTGGCAATAATAAAGGTGCTGACGGCAATCGCCTTGCGTTCCAAAGGCTTGAATATCGGATTCAAACCGGCATAAGTATTGACGGCATATACCACATTTTTGCATTCGACACTGCCTTCGGGCGTGTAAACCAGCCAACCGTTTTGATGCGGTTCGATGCGTATCATGGGAGAATGCTCAAAAATCTGCGTACCGGCTTCGGCAACGGCACCGGCAACACCCAACGTGTAATTGAGCGGATGAAGGTGTCCGGACAAGGGATCGAACTGTGCGCCTTGGTACATATCGCTGTCGAGTTGCTGCTTCAGTTCAGTATTATCCCAAAGTTGATAATGAGTTGCACCGTAATATTTTTGGGCGTGTTCATGCCACTGCTGCAACTCTTCCCAATGCTGCGGACGGACGGCAACCGTGGCATAACCGCGCTGCCAATCGCAATCGATGGCATGTTTGCGGACGCGTTCGTCCACCAGTTCGACCGCCTGCAAAGACTGTTGCCAAAACCATTGCGCCTGCTCCAAACCGACCTGTTTTTCAATTTCCTCCATACCGCAGGCGTAATCGCTGATAACCTGCCCGCCACTCCGTCCCGATGCGCCGAAACCGATACGCGCGGCTTCCAAAACGACGGCTTCATGTCCGTGTTCCGCCAGCGGCAATGCTGTACACAAACCGCTCAAACCGCCGCCGATAATGCAGGTTTCGGTTTTCAGACGGCATTGAAGTTTCGGATAAACAGTATAAGGATTAACCGAACTAAAATAATAAGAAGGCAAATATTCTTGAAAATCAGGACGAATCATTATGTTTACTTTATCAGGTGTATTTTCAGACGGCATGATATGGTTTGCCGTACCATGCCGTCTGAACGGGAAATTACTTTAAGAAAACAGGCTGACCCATTCATGCGGTCAGCCTGCCTTGTTAGTTAATTTGCTTTCTCGGCAGCCAATTTTTCCTGACGGTAGGCTTCTGCCGCTTCTCGGTCACGCCTGGTTGCCTGCCTCATCATCCAATAATTGACGATGATGACCAATGTTCCAATGATGCCGATCAGGATGGTTGCCAAAACGTTCATCTGCGGATCGAGACCCAACTTGATCTTGGAAAAAATCACCTGCGGCAATGTAGAAGAACCGGGACCGGAGAGGAATGAGGTAATCACCAAGTCGTCCAGCGACAGGGTAATACCAAGCAGGAAGCCGGAGGCAATCGCGGGCGCAATCAGCGGCAGGGTAATCACAAAAAAGATTTTCAGCGGACGCGCGCCCAAGTCCATTGCAGCTTCTTCGAGCGATTGGTCAAGCTCAACCAGACGCGAACGGATAACAACGGTAATGTATGCCATGCAAAGCGTGGTATGTCCTAAGAAAATAGTGAAAAAGCCTCGATCAAAATAAAGCGATTGCAGTAATTCGCTACCTTGCAGGAACATCTGCACCTGAATAATCAGGAGCAGCATGGACAAACCGGTAATCACGTCAGGCATAACCATAGGTGCGGAAATCATACCGGCGAACAAGGTACTGCCACGGAAACGTTTGATACGCGCCATCGCATAGCCCGCCAGCGTGCCCAAAACGACGGCGGCAAGCGAAGATACAACGGCAATCCGCAGCGACAGCCAAGCGGCTTCCAAAATGGTGTCGTTTTCCATCAGTGCGGCATACCATTTGGTCGAAAAGCCGCCCCAAACGGTAACAAGTTTGGATTCGTTAAACGAATACACCACCAGCACAACCAGCGGGATATACAGAAACGCCAGCGACAGTGCCAACATCAGTTTCAAGAACCAAGATAATTTGGATTTCTGCATTATTTGGCTCCTTCTTCCAATTCGCGGTTTTCATAATGCTGGAACAGCGCAATCGGCACAACCAGCAGCGCGACCATCACGACGGCGACGGCGGAAGCCAACGGCCAGTTGTTTTGATCAAAGAATGCCTGCCACAAGACTTTACCAATCATCAAGTTTTCCGAACCTCCGACCAGCTCGGGAATGACGAACTCGCCGACAGCGGGGACGAAAACCAGCATCGAACCTGCAATAATGCCGGTTTTAGACAGAGGCAGTGTAATCGTCAAGAACGACTTGACCGGTCCAGCACCCAAGTCGGAAGCCGCTTCGAGCAGGCGGCTGTCCAGTTTTACCAGCTGCGTGTAAAGCGGCAGAATCATAAACGGCAGATAGGCATAAACCATCACCAAGTTCAATGAGAACGCATTGTAGAACAAATCTAATGGCTCACTGATAATACCCATCTTAATCAATAAGTTGTTTATGATGCCGTTATGCCCGAGCAAACCCATCCACGCATAGACGCGTAACAGGAACGATGTCCAAAAGGGCAGCATAATGGCAAGCAGCAAACCATTACGGACAGAAGGATTGGCACGGGAAATCGCATATGCTGTCGGATAACCGACCAACAGACAAATTACCGTCGTAGTCAGTGCAGTTTTTATTGAAGACCAATAGGTCATCAGATAGATATTGCTGTTTTCACCGTCGCCGAAGGGATTCAGGGTATTCCAGAAATTTTGGAAAATATCGGTATAGTTTTGATAACTGATGGCGATATTCAGACGACCTAAATCTTCATCGATGCTGGTCAACGGCGTAAACGGCGGAATGGCGATTTCTTGTTCGGCAAAGCTAATTTTCAGCACGATGGCGAACGGAATCAGAAACAGCACCAAAAGCCAAATATACGGCACGGCAATCACCGCACGCTGCCCCGGGCGGCGGAACAGTTTGTTTTTCAGTTTTTTAAGGTTCATCTCACTCCCCTTAAATCAACGGAACAACGGAGTCGGTTGGTTTTCCGGCCAGCTGATATACACGGTTTCGTCCCAAGTTGGCGGTGTAATGTTACGCACATACCAGTAAGGGGCAGGGACTTGGCTTTTGACGACGCGCCCGTTGGCGAGTTTGATATGGTATATGGCGAAGCTGCCCAAATAGGCAATTTCTTTTACCGTACCTTTCGCCCAGTTATAATCGCCCAAATGATCAGGTTTTTCTTTATACAAATCGATGTCTTCCGGACGGATGCTGACCCACAGGTCCTGTTCGCTCGGGCCGCCCAAACCATGATCGATACGGACGTGGTTTTCCAAACCTTCGCATTCGATGACGGCATAATCCGCATGATCTTCAATCACGACACCGTCAAAAATATTGGTTTCGCCGATAAACTCGGCAGTGAAGCGGCTGTTGGGATAGTCATACACATCGCTGGGTGTACCGACCTGCTGCAACTGACCGTCGGACATAATGGCGATGCGGGTCGCCATCGTCATCGCCTCTTCTTGGTCGTGCGTAACCATAATACAGGTTACGCCGACTTGTTCCAGCGTGTTGACCAACTCAAGCTGGGTTTGTTGGCGCAATTTTTTGTCCAACGCGCCGAGGGGCTCATCCAGCAGCAGAATTTTCGGACGTTTTGCCAGACTGCGTGCCAAAGCGATGCGCTGCTGCTGACCACCGGACAATTGATGAGGCTTGCGCTTGGCATACTTGGTCATCTGAACCAGGCGCAGCATTTCTTCCACGCGCGCGGCGATTTCGTCCTTAGGCATTTTGTCCTGTTTCAGACCGAAGGCAATGTTTTGTTCTACGGTCATATGCGGAAAAAGCGCGTAACTTTGGAACATCATATTGATGGGACGTTCGTAGGGTGCAAGCTTAGTAATATCCTGACCGTCAAGGATGATTTTGCCCTGATTGGGGCTTTCCATACCCGCCAGCATACGCAGCAGCGTGGATTTACCGCTGCCGGAGCTGCCCAAAAGGGCAAAGATTTCGTGTTGATAAATGTCCAAGTCGATGTTATCGACAGCGTAATTGTCACCAAACTTTTTCACCAAGCCTTGGATTTGCAGATAAGGTTTGGCTGAAGACGCAGTGGTTGCGGTCATAATGGCAATACTCCAATAAAAAGACGAGTACCGGCAAAACGGATTTTCGAATGGGTGATAAAAAGCTGTTTGATTGCTGGCGGGAGTCGCAACGTCTGATGCCGTCTGAAACTCTTGTGAAGCGCACGGGCAGCATGAAATGGAACAGGATTCCAAAGAACTTTGTATTATATTAGTTTATGCGGTTTTCGGGCAATAAATATGGATTTGAACTTGTCGGAAAGCAACAGAAAAGAAAACACCGCCCATTTTTCTGGGCGGTGTCGGAAAGCGCAATTATTTACGCAGACCCAAGCGGGTAATCAACGCACGATACGTATCAGGTTGGGTACGGCGCAAGTAGGCCAACAAGCGGCGGCGTTGGCTGACCATTTTCAACAGGCCGCGACGGCTGTGGTGGTCTTTGGGGTTGGCTTTGAAGTGGGGGGTCAGGTCGTTGATGCGGAAAGTCAACAGGGCGACTTGTACTTCAGAAGAGCCGGTGTCGCCTTCTTTACGTTGGAAATCTTTAACGATTTGTGCTTTTTGTTCTACGGTCAGTGCCATAATGGAAAAACTCCGAAAAATAAAAAGAACCCCAAATGGGATTCGGACAAGTTTGCCAAGCCTCGACAACGGCAAACTCCCTATGCCCAAGATAGGGCAATGCGGCATTATGACACAGTTCCTGCATTTCTGCACAATATTTTAAGACCGTGAAAACAACTGTTAAAAATGCCGTCTGAAGCATTGTCTGCTTGAGACGGCAATGTTCAGACGGCATATGCGCTTCAGACCACGATTTCTTCTTTCTTCTTCGGTTCTTTACCGATATTTTCACGGCTCAAGCCAAACATCAGCAAGAGCGGGCTGGCAACCAATACGGAAGAATAAATGCCGAACACGATGCCAATGGTCAACGCCATAGAAAAGCCGTGCAAGGCCGCACCGCCGAACACCAGCATGGATACGACCATCGCCTCGGTCGAACCGTGGGTAATGATGGTGCGGCTCATCGTTGCGGTAATCGCGTTGTCGATAACTTCCGGCACGGTATGTCCGCGCATCGCCGGCTTGCGGAAGTTTTCACGGATACGGTCGAAGACGACGACGGATTCGTTCACAGAATAGCCCAATACGGCAAGAATGCCCGCCAAGACGGTCAGCGAAAATTCCCATTGGAAGAAGGCAAAGCAGCCGAGAATAATCACGATGTCGTGCATATTGGCGATAATGGCAGATACGGCAAAACGCCATTCGAAACGCATCGACAGGTAAATAATGATGCCGATAACGACAAAACCTAAAGCCATCAATCCATTACTTACCAATTCCTCACCGACTTGCGGGCCGATAAATTCGACTTGGCGCAAAGTAACGTCGGGACTGTCTTTTTTCAGCAAATCCATCACACGGTTGGACAACTGTGCGGAAGTAACGCCTTCTTTGTTCGGCAGGCGAATCATGATGTGTTTGTTCGTACCCAATGCCTGAACCTGTACATCACCCATTTTCAGCGTATCGAGGCGTTCGCGCATCTTATTGACATCCGCACCCTGCTGATATTGGACTTCCATTACCGTACCACCGGTAAATTCGACAGAGAAATTCAGGCCTTTGGTCACCAAAAAGAATACGGCGGCAACAAAGGTAACCAACGAAATAAAAGTCGTCAGTTTGCCGTAGCTCATAAACGGAATATCGCGTTTGATTTTAAATAATTCCATGTTTTACTCCTTGCCTTCTGCCATTTCGGCTTTCGGCTTCCATACCGAACCGATGGAAATATTTTGCAATTTGCGACGGCGGCCGTACCACAGGTTGACCAACGCACGGAATACGACGACGGACGAATACATCGAAGTCAGAATACCCAAGCAGTGTACGACGGCAAAACCGCGTACCGGACCGGAACCGAATACCAAAAGCGCGATACCGGCAATCAGCGAAGTCAGGTTCGAATCGACAATGGTCGCCCATGCGTGTTGGAAACCGAGATTAATTGCCTGCTGCGGCGGCACACCGGCACGCAATTCTTCGCGGATACGTTCGTTAATCAAGACGTTGGAGTCAATCGCCATACCCAATGTCAATGCCAACGCAGCAATACCCGGCAGGGTTAACGTTGCCTGCATGGCAGACAAAATACCGATTAGGAACAGTATGTTGGTACTCAATGCAATGGTGGAAAAGAAACCCATCAGACGATAGTAAACCACCATGAATGCAGCAACGATGGCAAAACCCCATAAAGTCGAATGGAAGCCTTTTTCGATGTTCTCCTTACCCAAAGACGGACCGATGGTACGTTCTTCGACAATCTGCATCGGCGCGGCAAGGGATCCGGAGCGCAGCAGCAAAGACGTATCGTTGGCTTCGGCTGTCGTCATGCTTCCGGAAATTTCCACGCGTCCGCCGGTAATGGCAGTACGGATAACCGGCGCGGTTACAACCTCAGATTTTCCTTGGTCGATCAAAACCATCGCCATGCGTTTGCCGACATTTGCGGCAGTCAGTTCGCCGAAAATGCTGCCGCCCGCGCTGTCCAGGCTCAGACTGACGGCAGGTGCGCCCATTTGGTCGAAACTCGGTTGCGCGTCGTTGATATTGTCGCCGGTCAGCTCGACCTGCTTGCTGATCAGCAGGGTTTCCGGATGATCCCCGCCGCTTGAAAGCAGCTCATAACCTGCGGGTACATTACCTTCCGAAGCCTCGCGTAACTTAACAGGATCATCCTCCACCATGCGCACTTCCAAAGTCGCAGTACGGCCGATAATGTCTTTTGCCTTGGCAGTATCTTGCACGCCGGGGAGCTGTACGACAATACGGTCCAAACCTGACTGTTGGATAATCGGCTCTGCCACACCCAATTCGTTTACACGGTTATGCAGTGTAGTGATGTTTTGCTTCACCGCATCTGAGCGTACTTTATTAACCGCCTCTTCCGAAAGCGTCAATACAATATTGCTACCTTCCGAATTTAACGTTGCCTCAGGAAACAGCTTGCGTAACTGAGGCAGCGCCTTTTGCACATCACCGGCATCCTGCAAAGGAACAGTCAGACTGTTTTCAGTCTGACGCACCGTGCCGCTGCGGATTTTTTCGCGGCGCAATTCGCGGCGGATATCGCCGGAATAACGTTCAAATGTTTTCTGCATGGCGGCTTTCATATCGACCTGCATGGTGAAATGTACGCCGCCGCGCAGGTCCAAACCCAAAAACATCGGATTGGCTTTGATTTTCGCCATCCATTCGGGGCTGTCCGCCAACAGGTTGAGCGCGGTAATATACCCTTCGCCCAAAGTGTTTTCAATGACGTCGCGCGCTTTAAGCTGCGTTTCGGTGTCTTTGAAACGCACTTTCAGTGAATTGTCCACAACAAACATCCCGTCGGTCTGAATACCCGCGTTTTGCAGCGCGGCATCCACTTTGGATTGAGTCTGTTCGTTGATGATGATGGCTTGTCGGTTGGTCGATACCTGCACGGCGGGTGTTTCGCCGAATAGGTTGGGCAGCGAATACACTGCGGCAACCGCAATCGTGAACACAATCAGCAGATATTTCCATAAAGGATAACGGTTCATCATTGTTCCTTAATGGTTGGAACCCCACCCTTTCGGTGGTGTCGGAATCGGGCTATTTCAGAAGAGGCAAAAACCCTTCCCTGCCAGGCAAGACCGGAAAGCGGCATCTTGAATATGCCGCCCTGCGTGTCGGAACATGGTCAAGCCTTCGGTTGGAATTCAAAACAAAGTGCCGCATTCGGGCTTTCCAGATGCGGCTTGTCGGCACAAATCAATCGACTTTTGCGGCAATCGCATTGCGTTCTACTTCGACCTCGATTTTTGTACCCTGTCCGATATCCACGGTAAAAAACTGTTCGCCGACTCTGGTTACCTTACCCTTGAAACCTGCCGCCAAGACCACTTTATCGCCGGCTTTCAAGGCGGCAAGCATTGCCTGATGCGCTTTGAATTTCTTTTGTTGGGGGCGCATGATCAGGAAGTAGAACACCACCATAATCAACACCAAAGGAGCAAATTGTGCAACAGCTTGATTCATAATTTATCCGTTCTTTCTAAATATGATTGAAAATCGAGCGGGGTATATAATAGCATAAGACCGTAAACAATATATCGGGTTTGCTGCCCATACCCAACCGTATGCCGTCTGCAACCCCTTTCCCGAACCCATGCCGCTGACCCGCCTGTTCCTGAAACTCTACGCCCTGCTGCACCTTTTTTTGGGCAAAAACGCCCAGACCGCCTGGCTTTTCCACCCCGCCTGCACCGGACACGAACCCGGAGCAAACCATCCCGATTCGCCCGACCGCATCCTCTGCATCGAGCAGGCATTGCGCCGCGCCGGTATTTGGCAGCACCTCCAAACCGTAGAGGCGGAAGAAATCAGCGATACGCGCCTTGCACTTGTCCACTCGAGCAAATATCTGAACCGTTTGGAATCTTGCCTACCCGAAGACGGCAAGATTTGTCGTTTGGACGACGACACCGTTATCAGCAAAAACTCCCTGTCCGCCGCCCGTTTTTCCGCCGGTTCGGCAGTTCAGGCAGTCGATATGGTCATGAAACGCAAAGCATGGCATGCCTTTTGCGCCGCCCGCCCGCCGGGGCATCACGCGAAAAGCGGCAAAGCCGGCGGATTCTGCCTGCTGAACAACGTTGCCGCCGGCGTCATGCATGCCATTGCCGAATACCGCCTGAAACGCATTGCCGTCATCGATTTCGATGTCCACTACGGCGACGGTACGGCAGAAATATTCAAAGACGATCCGCGCATCCTGTTTTTCAACCTGTTTGAAACCGACCTTTTCCCCTTCCCCGAAAACAACGATATGCCCGGCGGCGGCAATATGGTGCACCTGCCCTTGCCGCCGGGAACGGGCAGCCGCACATTCCGCGAAGCCGTCCGCAGACAGTGGCTGCCCCGGCTTGCCGCATTCAAACCCGAACTGGTGCTGCTGTCGGCAGGATTCGACGCACACCGTCTGGACGAATCGGGCAGGCTCAACCTGCACGAGGCGGATTTTGCCTGGCTGACACACAAAATCATTCAGACGGCATCGGGCTGCCCCGGCAAAATCGTATCCGTACTCGAAGGCGGCTACACCCTTGAACCTCTGGCACAATCTGCTGCCGAGCATATCCGCGTGCTGGCAGGGCTGGGCAAATCCGATGCCGCAACCGCCTATCAGAAAACACTGAACCCGACAAAAAAACGGTTTGCCAAACCGAAAACCGGACAGGTGCGCCAACCTACCCAATCCGACCGTTACGATATAAATGCCGTCTGAAGCCGATTCGGTTTTCAGACGGCATCATTATTTGACCTGACGCAAACAGAAAGCCTTCCGCGTGCTTAAACACGTCTCTTGTAGTAAAATAACATCTAAACAGATTCAACCGGAAACGGTCAGGCTTCTTCACGCCATTCCCATTTCAACCGCCGTCCGACATTTTTCAGACGGCATTCCTACTTGAAAACAAGGAGCGTTACAATGAAAGCAGCACGTTTTTACGATAAAGGCGACATCCGCATCGAAGACATCCCCGAACCGGCCGTCGCCCCCGGCACCGTCGGCATCAATGTCGCCTGGTGCGGCATCTGCGGCACCGACCTGCACGAATTTATGGAAGGCCCGATTTTCATCCCGCCCTGCGGTCATCCGCACCCGATTTCCGGCGAGTCCGCACCCGTCACGATGGGACACGAGTTCTCCGGCGTGGTCTATGCCGTCGGCGAAGGCGTAGACGACATCAAAGTCGGTCAACACGTTGTTGTCGAGCCTTACATCGTACACGATAACGTACCGACCGGCCCCGGCAGCAACTACCACCTCTCCAAAGACATGAACTTCATCGGCTTGGGCGGCTGCGGCGGCGGCCTGTCCGAAAAAATCGCCGTCAAACGCCGTTGGGTGCATCCGATTTCCGACAAAATCCCGTTGGATCAAGCCGCTTTGATCGAGCCTCTGTCCGTCGGCCACCACGCTTATGTACGCAGCGGCGCGAAAGAAGGCGATGTCGCATTGGTCGGCGGCGCAGGTCCGATTGGTTTGCTGTTGGCCGCCGTGTTGAAAGCCAAAGGCATCAAAGTCATCATCACCGAATTGAGCAAAGCGCGCAAAGACAAAGCCCGCGAATCCGGCGTTGCCGACTACATCCTCGACCCGTCCGAAGTCGATGTCGTCGAAGAAGTGAAAAAACTGACCAACGGCGAAGGCGTGGACGTGGCATTCGAATGTACCAGCGTGAACAAAGTGTTGGATACTTTGGTCGAAGCCTGCAAACCCGCCGCCAACTTGGTTATCGTATCCATCTGGAGCCACCCCGCCACCGTCAACGTCCACAGCGTCGTGATGAAAGAACTGGATGTGCGCGGCACGATTGCCTACTGCAACGACCACGCGGAAACCATCAAACTGGTCGAAGAAGGCAAAATCAACCTCGAGCCTTTCATCACCCAGCGCATCAAGCTGGACGAACTGGTTTCCGAAGGCTTTGAGCGTCTGATTCACAACAACGAATCCGCCGTTAAAATTATTGTGAATCCAAACCTGTAAGCAAATTACATTTGCAACAGCACAAATGCCGTCTGAAACGCTCAGACGGCATTTTTCCAACGAAACGCAACAGGCGTATTGCCCGAAAGCAGCCGTTTAGCCTATCATTCCGAACAAACAGAAACAAACAGAGGGAAAATCATGGGAGATTCCGTACTATCCGCCATCCAACAAACCATCATCCAGCGCAAATCTGCCGACCCGTCCGAATCTTACGTCGCACAGCTCCTGCACAAGGGCGAGGACAAAATCCTAAAAAAAGTGATTGAAGAAGCGGGCGAAGTGTTGATGGCATCCAAAGACAAAGACCCGTCCCACCTGGTTTACGAAGTTGCCGACTTATGGTTTCACACCATGATTCTTCTGACACACCACGACCTGAAGGCGGAAGACGTACTGGACGAACTTGCGCTCCGTCAAGGTTTGTCGGGCTTGGCCGAAAAAGCTGCTCGCACAGAATCTTGAATTTATATTACAATCCGCACTTTCCCACATTCAATCCGTCTGACCGCTTTTCAGACGGCATCGGAGCCGTTATGGACAACTGTATTTTCTGTAAAATTGCCGCCAAAGAGATTCCGGCGCAAACCGTCTATGAAGACGGCGAAATGGTTTGTTTCAAAGACATCAACCCCGCCGCTCCGGTTCATCTGCTGCTGATTCCCAAAGTCCATTTCGATTCGTTGGCACACGCCGCTCCCGAACATCAGCCCCTTTTGGGAAAAATGATGCTGAAAGTTCCCGAAATCGCCAAAGCGGCAGGACTGGCAGACGGCTTCAAAACCCTGATCAACACTGGCAAAGGCGGCGGACAAGAGGTCTTCCACCTGCATATACACATCATGGGCACACCCGTATAAACCGTTATTTCACAATCAACCCCTAATACTTACTTAAGGATACATCATGGGCAGTTTTTCTCTGACGCACTGGATTATCGTATTAATCATCGTCGTTTTGATATTTGGCACCAAAAAACTGCGCAACGTCGGCAAAGACCTCGGCGGCGCAGTTCATGACTTCAAACAGGGGCTGAACGAAGGCACCGATGGCAAAGATGCCAAAAAAGACGATGTAATCGAACACAAAAAAGACGAAGACAAAGCGTAATTTATGTTTGATTTCGGTTTGGGCGAGCTGATTTTGGTCGGCGTTATCGCCCTGATTGTCCTTGGTCCAGAACGCCTGCCCGAAGCCGCCCGCACTGCCGGACGGCTCATCGGCAGGCTGCAACGCTTTGTCGGAAGCGTCAAACAGGAATTTGACACTCAAATCGAACTGGAAGAACTGAGGAAGGCAAAGCAGGAATTTGAAGCCGCCGCCGCGCAAGTCCGTGACAGCCTCAAAAAAACCGGTACGGATATGGAGGGTAATCTGCACGACATTTCCGACGGTCTGAAGCCCTGGGACAAACTGCCCGAACAGCGCACGCCTGCCGATTTCGGTGTCGATGAAAACGGCAATCCGCTTCCCGATGCGGACAATGGCGGTTCAGACGGCATTTCCGACGTTATGCCGCCCGAACATTCCGACGCTTCCGCCAAAACCCTTGGGGACGACGGGCAAACCGGCGGCACAGCTGAACCTTCAGAAACCGATAAAGACCGCGCATGGCGCGAATACCTGACCGCACCTTCTTCGCCTGCCGCACAGACCGTGGAAGTCAGCTATATCGATACCGCTGCTGTTGAAAACCCTGTTCCGCATACCACTTCGCTGCGCAAACAGGCAATAAGCCGCAAACGCGATTTGCGTCCTAAATCCCGCGCCAAACCTAAATTGCGCGTCCGTAAATCATAAAGAGGGCAATCCGGTGTCCGAAGCACAAAACGAACAAACCGTCCAACCGCTTGTCGAGCATCTCATCGAGCTGCGCCGCCGCCTGATGTGGATGGTTGTCGGCATTCTCGTCTGCTTTTTCGGCATGATGCCGTTTGCCCAGCAGCTCTATACTTTTATCGCCGACCCGCTGATGGCAAACCTGCCAAAAGACACCAGCATGATTGCCACCGACGTCATCGCACCATTTTTCGTGCCGGTCAAAGTTACCCTGATGGCGGCATTTTTAATTTCGCTGCCGCATACGCTCTACCAAATCTGGGCATTCGTCGCACCCGCCCTCTACCAAAACGAAAAACGCCTGATTACGCCGCTCGTCCTCTCCAGCGTCAGCCTGTTTTTCATCGGCATGGCGTTTGCCTACTTTCTGGTTTTCCCCGTCATTTTCAAATTCCTTGCCGGCGTTACCCCTGTCGGGGTCAATATGGCGACCGACATCGACAAATACCTGTCCTTCATCTTGGGGATGTTTGTCGCATTCGGCACAACGTTTGAAGTCCCCATTGTCGTTATCCTGCTGACCAAAATAGGTGTGGTAACAACCGGACAGCTCAAACACGCCCGCCCCTATGTGATTGTCGGCGCGTTTGTCATTGCCGCCATCATCACGCCGCCCGACATTATTTCTCAGATCCTGCTCGCCATTCCGCTGATTCTCTTATACGAAGCAGGTATTTGGTTCGGACGCTTCTTCACTCCACGTTCAGAACAGGATGGCGACATACAGCCGCCTGCAAAAACCTGACACTATGCCGTCTGAAGCCCCGTCGCACATTAAGGAGCACACCGTGAACACCCTTTACTTAGGTTCGGGCAGCCCACGCAGAATGGAAATCCTGACGCAGTTGGGCTATCGGGTCGTCAAGCTGCCTGCCGAGATCGACGAAACGGTCAGACAGAACGAAGACCCTGCCCGTTACGTTCAAAGGATGGCAGAAGAAAAAAACCGAACCGCCCTGACCCTCTTTTGCGAAACCAACGGCGCAATGCCTGACTTTCCCTTGATTACAGCGGATACCTGCGTTGTTTCAGACGGCATTATATTAGGCAAACCCCGCTCCCAAGCCGAAGCAGTCAAATTCTTAAAACTGCTGTCGGGAACCGGGCATACCGTCCTGACTGCCGTCTGCATCCGTTATCGCGGCAAAACGACAAGCCGCGTCCAAACCAACAACGTCGTTTTCAAACCCCTGAGTTCGGAAGAAATTTCCGCCTATGTGCAAAGCGGCGAACCGATGGACAAAGCCGGCGCCTACGCCGTACAAGGCATAGGCGGCATCTTTATCCAATCTATCGAAGGCAGCTTCAGCGGCATTATGGGGCTGCCCGTTTATGAAACCGTTTCGATGTTGCAGGATTTGGGATACCGCTCCCCCTTGTCCGCCCTTAAACCGTAAAGACTGCCGTGAACAGACAAACCGCTTACCTCCTTGCCTCTTTCAGCCTGATTGCACTGATAATCCTGTCCCTTTCCTGGGAACTGTGGATTGCACCGTTGCGCCCGGGCGGTTCGTGGCTCGCGCTCAAAGCCCTCCCCCTCTGTCTGCCGCTTTCAGGTATTCTGAAGAAAAAAATCTATACCTACCAATACAGCTCTATGCTGGTTCTGATTTATTTTGCCGAAGCCGTCATGCGCCTGTTCGACGCTTATCCGGCAGAACAGATTTGCGCCGCGCTTTCCGCAGTATTCAGCATCATCTTCTTCATCTCCTGCCTGTCGTTCGTCAAACAATACAAGGAAACAAACAATGTCCGCTGAAACGACCGTATCCGGCGCGCGCCCCGCCGCCAAACTGCCGATTTACATCCTGCCCTGCTTCCTTTGGATAGGCATCGTCCCCTTTACCTTCGCGCTCAGGCTGGAACCGTCGCCCGACTTTTACCACGATGCCGCCGCCGCAGCCGGCCTGATTGTCCTGTTGTTCTTCACGGCAGGAAAAAAGCTGTTTGATGTCAAAATCCCCGCCATCAGCTTCCTTCTGTTTGCAATGGCGGCGTTTTGGTATCTTCAGGCGCGCCTAATGAACCTGATTTACCCCGGAATGAACGACATCGCCTCTTGGGTTTTCATCTTGCTCGCCGTCAGCGCGTGGGCCTGCAAGAGTTTGGTCGCACACTTCGGGCAAG
This sequence comes from Neisseria blantyrii, assembly GCF_962747855.1. Lineage (NCBI taxonomy): Bacteria > Pseudomonadati > Pseudomonadota > Betaproteobacteria > Neisseriales > Neisseriaceae > Neisseria > Neisseria blantyrii. The sequence continues at coordinate 11,350 of NZ_CAUIZY010000001.1, read as the reverse complement.
AACGCATCGTTACCCTGTTTGCCTGGTCGCTGCTTATCGGCTCCCTGCTTCAATCCTGCATCGTCGTCATCCAGTTTGCCGGCTGGGAAGACACCCCCCTGCTTCAAAACATCATCGTTTACAGCGGGCAAGGCGTAATCGGACACATCGGGCAGCGCAACAACCTCGGACACTACCTCATGTGGGGCATACTCGCCGCCGCCTACCTCAACGGACAACGAAAAATCCCCGCCGCCCTCGGCGCAATCTGCCTGATTATGCAGACCGCCGTTTTAGGCCTGGTCAATTCGCGCACCATCTTGACCTACATAGCCGCCATCGCCCTCATCCTTCCCTTCTGGTATTTCCGTTCGGACAAATCCAACAGGCGGACGATACTCGGCATAGCCGCAGCCGTATTCCTTACCGCGCTGTTCCAATTTTCCATGAACACCATTCTGGAAACCTTTACAGGCATCCGCTACGAAACTGCCGTCGAACGCGTCGCCAACGGCGGTTTCACAGACTTGCCGCGCCAAATCGAATGGAATAAAGCCCTTGCCGCCTTCCAGTCCGCCCCGATATTCGGGCACGGCTGGAACAGTTTTGCCCAACAAACCTTCCTCATCAATGCCGAACAGCACAACATACACGACAACCTCCTCAGCAACTTGTTCACCCATTCCCACAACATCGTCCTCCAACTCCTTGCAGAGATGGGAATCAGCGGCACGCTTCTGGTTGCCGCAACCCTGCTGACCGGCATTGCCGGGCTGCTTAAACGCCCTCTGACCCCCGCATCGCTTTTCCTGATCTGCGCCCTTGCCGTCAGCATGTGCCACAGTATGCTCGAATATCCTTTGTGGTATGTCTATTTCCTCATCCCCTTCGGACTGATGCTCTTCCTGTCCCCCGCAGAGGCTTCAGACGGCATCGCCTTCAAAAAAGCCGCCAACCTCGGCATACTGACCGCCTCCGCCGCCATATTCGCAGGATTGCTGCACTTGGACTGGACATACACCCGGCTGGTTAACGCCTTTTCCCCCGCCACTGACGACAGTGCCAAAACCCTCAACCGGAAAATCAACAAACTGCGCTATATTTCCGCAAACAGTCCGATGCTGTCCTTTTATGCCGACTTCTCCCTCGTAAACTTCGCCCTGCCGGAATACCCCGAAACCCAGACTTGGGCGGAAGAAGCAACCCTCAAAGCACTAAAATACCGCCCCTACTCCGCCACCTACCGCATCGCCCTCTACCTGATGCGGCAAGGCAAAGTTGCAGAAGCAAAACAATGGATGCGGGCGACACAGTCCTATTACCCCTACCTGATGCCCCGATACGCCGACGAAATCCGCAAACTGCCCGTATGGGCGCCGCTGTTGCCCGAACTGCTCAAAGACTGCAAAGCCTTCGCCGCCGCGCCCGACCATCCGGAAGCAAAACCCTGCAAATGACCCGCGCCGGCGGATGTGTATGCCGTCTGAAATATAAAAACCCTTGCAAAGCATTGCAAAAAACAGCAAACACGCAGAAAAATACGCTATCAAAAAACATTGCAGCCGTGTTAAGATAAACCGTTAAACACCTGTTTCATGCCCGTCCCAAACCTAGCGGGCGCATACCACCACGGAAAAGGAAACACCATGAGCCGCGTATTACTCGTAGATGACGACGCCCTGCTGACCGAACTGCTGACCGAATACCTGAGTGCCGAAGGTCTGAACGTCCACAGCGTTCCCGACGGCGAAGCAGGCGTACAGGAAATCCTGAGCGGGCAATACGATGTAGTCGTATTGGATTCTATGATGCCCAAAATGAACGGATTGGATGTCTTGAAAAACGTACGCGCCCAAAGCACCGTCCCCATCATCATGCTGACCGCCAAAGGCGACGACATCGACCGAATCATCGGCTTGGAAATGGGTGCGGACGACTATGTGCCCAAACCCTGCACGCCGCGCGAACTCTTGGCACGCATCAATGCCATCCTCCGCCGCGCGCAACACGGCGGCGAACAGAACAACGCACCCAACAGCATCTCCGTCAGCGATGTCGTCCTGTACCCCGCCAAACGCCAGGCATCCGTCAAAGACACGCCGCTCGAACTGACCAGCACCGAATTCAACCTGCTCGAAGTCCTGATGCGCCATGCCGGACAGGTAGTCAGCAAAGAAACCCTGTCCGTCGAAGCACTCGACCGCAAGCTGGCAAAATTCGACCGCAGCATCGACGTGCACATTTCCAGCATCCGGCACAAGCTGGGCGATGCCTCCCTGATTCAAACCGTACGCGGCTTGGGCTACCTGTTTGTCAAAAACTGAAGCAGCGGGCAAATGAAACTGTTCCAACGCATTTTCGCCACATTTTGCGCGGTTATCGTCTGCGCAATCTTTGTGGCGAGTTTTTCTTTTTGGCTGGTGCAGAACACCCTTGCCGAAAACCAATTCAACCAACGCCGCACCATCGAAACCACATTGATGGGCAGCATTATTTCCGCATTCAAGACACGGGGCGACAACGGCGCACGCGAAATCCTGACCGAATGGAAAGACAGCCCCGTCTCATCCGCCGTTTACGTCATACAGGGCGACGAGAAAAAAGACATCTTAAACCGCTATATCGACAATTACACCATAGAACGCGCCCGGCTGTTTGCCGCCAACAACCCCCATTCCAACCTTGTCCGCATCGAATACGACCGTTTCGGCGAAGAATACCTGTTCTTCATTAAAGGCTGGGACAACCGCCAGGCACAACGCCTGCCCAGCCCGCTGTTTATCCCGGGCCTGCCGCTTGCCCCGATTTGGCACGAATTCATCATCCTCTCCTTCATCATCATCGTCGGACTGCTGATGGCATATATCCTTGCCGGCAACATTGCCAAACCCATCAGAATCTTAGGCAACGGCATGGACAGGGTGGCAAACGGAGAACTTGAAACCCGCATCTCCCAACAGGTCGACGACCGCGACGACGAATTGTCCCATCTTGCCATCCAATTCGACAAAATGGCGGAAAAACTCGAAAAACTCGTTGCCAAAGAACGCCACCTGCTCCACCACGTTTCCCACGAAATGCGCTCCCCGCTTGCCCGTATGCAGGCAATTGTCGGATTAATTCAGGCACAACCCCAAAAACAGGAACAATACCTAAAACGACTCGAAGGCGAGTTGACCCGCATGGATACGTTGGTCGGCGAACTCTTAACCTTGTCCCGCCTCGAAACCTCCAATATGGCTTTGGAAAAAGAAAAACTGAAACTCCTACCCTTCCTAAGCAACCTTGTAGAAGACAATCAAAGCATTGCCCAGAAAAACGGACAAACGGTTACCCTGTCTGCCGACGGGAAAATTCCCGAAAACGCCACCCTATATGCCAATGAAAGTTACCTGTACCGCGCCTTCGACAACGTTATCCGCAACGCTGTCAATTACAGCCCGGAAGGCAGCACCATCCTGATCAACATCGGACAAGACCACAAACACTGGATTATCGACGTTACCGACAACGGACCGGGTGTAGACGAAATGCAGCTTCCCCACATATTTACCGCCTTCTACCGTGCCGACTCCAGTGCCAACAAGCCCGGAACGGGACTGGGGCTTGCATTGACCCAACATATTATTGAACAGCACTGCGGAAAAATCATCGCCGAAAACATCAAACCAAACGGGCTGCGGATGCGCTTCATCCTACCCAAGAAAAAAATCGGTTCCAAAACAGAAAAAAGTGCGAACTGACCATAATGCCGTCTGAACCCACTTCAGACGGCATTGCACAAACAGTTACCCCAAAACAAACACACAGTGAGTGCATCTCCAACAATCACGCACATACCGTCCGCAAAGGAATATATCATGCCGACACAAACCGATCCCGGCTACTTCTTCATGCCCAACCACATCATCCTGATAGGCGCGAGCGAACAACCGTACAGCCTAGGCGAACGTGTACTCAGCAACCTGCTGAGTACGCCCTTTCAAGGAAAAATCACCCCCGTAAACCCGCGCCACCACACCATAGCCGGACTGCCCGCCTACACCAGCCTCAACAAAATCCCCGGCAGTGCCGACCTGATTATTGCCGTTACCCTACCCGACAGTTACGACACCCTCTTCAAAACCTGCCGCAAAAAGCAGCTCCGACACATCATCCTCATACAGGACTGGGACAGCCTGTCTGCCGCAGAACTGCACACCGCCGAAACTGCCATACGCAAACACCACGGAGACCATATCAACATTACCGCCTGCACCACAGCAGGCATTCAGATTCCTTCGCTCGGACTCAACATCAGCACCCATGACGAATACGCCGCAGGCTATACCGCCATACTGACCGGAGATGCCGCCGTCAGCCGCCAAATCGATACCGTCCTCAAAAAACTCCATCAAGGCATATCCCGCCACATCAGCCTGAACTACGGCATCAGCCCCATCACTTCCTCAGACTGGCTCAACCGCTTCGGACACAGCCTGCACACCAAAACCGCCGTCCTACACCACAACCCTGAAGAGGATCAGCGCAAACTGTTCAGCGCAATCCGCCAATTTACCCGCCATACGCCGCTGATTCTCCACATCACCTGCCGCACGACAGAAACCGACCGTGCCGTACTGCACTGCCTCGCCCGACACTGCAACTTCCTCATCAGTTTCAACGACGACGACCTCGAAGCCGCACTGCGCGCCCAACTGTCCGACCTTCCACCCCTGTCCCGACTCGACATCCTGTCCGACACGCCTGCCGAATGGCTGAACGCGCACGCGCCAAAAAACCTCGCCCTCCACTTTCCCAACCTTCCCCACCACATCCGCAACGGACACCTGACCGGCACACCCACACCCTCAATCTGCCACGACATCGCCTCACGTCAGCTTGCCCGCCCCGACACCCAAGCCGTCCTAACCATCCTCAGTCCCTCCGGACACGAGGATTACAAAAAAACAGCACGCGCCCTTATCCGACTGTCCGAACAGACCGCCAAACCCCTGCTCGTCAGCAGCCCCTTTTCAGACGGCATAACACATTTCGACACCCCCACTCAGGCAATCCGCACCCTTTCCTACCGCAACACCGCCGCCGCCCTGAAACAGGCACAGCTCGACATTGCACCGCCGCAACCGTGCCGTCTGAAAACACCGCAATCCCAAAACATCAAAAAAGCCCTTGCAGCGGCAAATTCCTCCCTGCTCGCCGAAGCCCTGCACCTCCCCCCCTACCGGCACACCACCCATAACGCCGTCCAATTCCAATTCGGCAGCCACCCCCTCTATGGCGACATCCTGACCGCACGCTGCAACGGACAAACCACTGCCGTACTCCCGCCGTTTACCACGCTCGACAGCCGCCACCTTGCCCACTTTGCCGAACTCGACGGCACACAAACCCTCGACCAGTTCCTGCACACACTGACCGTCATTCCCGAATACCGCCAACACATTCTCGGCATCACCCTCAACCTCAACGGCGGACAATACAGCAGCGATTTCCTCTTAAAGACACCCGAAACACACGACACGCCCAAACGCAAGAACACAGGCAAAGCCGCCCAAACCCTCGAACATGCCGCCGCAAAAATGCAGAGTGCCGCCGCATACCTAAAACACAAAAACCCGACAGCCGCCGAATTTCTCCGCCACACAAGCGAAGCCGCCGCAGAACTGCTCGGCAGCAAAACCGAAACCGGAGCAGCCGTACCCAACGTACTTACCCCCTATCCCGCAGCACACCCCAAAACACTGTCCCTAAAAAACAACACGACCGTTACCATTACCCCCCTTTTGCCCGAAGACGCAGAAGCAAAACAGCAGTTCGTCCGCAGCCTCGGCCCCGAAGCACGGTACACACGCTTCATGACCCACACCAACGAACTGCCCGCAGCCACGTTGGCACGCCTGTGCAACCCCGATTACCACTGTGAAGCCGCATGGACAGCAAGGGATGCCGACAGCAACATCGTCGCCGTCGTCCGCCACAGCCGCTTGAACCGCAACGAATGCGAGTTCGGCATCACATTGGCAGAAAATATGCGCGGCAGCGGGCTGGCACAGCAAATGATGAACCTCGCCATCCATACCGCAACACAACAAGGCTACCTGAGCATGAGTGCCGACATCCTCAAAACCAATACCCCCATGATCAAACTTGCTGAAAAATCAGGATTTACCCTCAAAGAATCAGACACCGAAAAAAACCTATACCGTGCATACCTTCACCTCGTGCCCGACAAAACAACAACAACAAAAACAAATAAAAACTTGCGCACCAACCACAAAATACCCTAAAATTAGCAGTTTCCATATATCCGATTTTCTCAAAAGGACCTAAAGATGGTAGTTATCCGTTTGGCACGCGGCGGCTCAAAACACCGCCCTTTCTACAACGTCATCGTTACTGACTCACGCAACCGCCGCGATGGCCGCTTCATTGAACGCGTAGGCTTCTACAATCCCGTAGCCAACGAAAAACAAGAGCACGTACGCCTCAACGCAGACCGCCTGAACCACTGGATTGCACAAGGTGCGCAGGTTAGCGACTCTGTTGCAAAACTGATTAAAGAACAAAAAGCCGCCTAATCCGTATTTTCCGACATGACAGACACTCAAAACCGGGTAGCCATGGGCTACATCAAAGGTGTATTCGGCATAAAAGGCTGGCTAAAAATTGCTGCCAATACCGAGTATTCCGACAGCCTTTTGGATTACCCCGAGTGGCAATTGGTTAAAGACGGAAAAACTGTCGTCGTTACCCTTGAGGAGGGTAAAGTTGTCAACGGTGAGCTCCAAGTCAAATTTGAAGGCATAAACGACCGCGACTTGGCATTCTCATTGCGCGGTTACACCATCGAAATCCCCCGTGAAGCATTCGCACCGACGGAAGAAGGAGAATACTACTGGGCCGACTTGGTGGGCATGACCGTTACCAATAAAGACAATACCATCCTGGGTAAAGTCAGCAACCTGATGGAAACAGGTGCAAACGACGTATTAGTGGTTAATGGAAAATACGGGCAAATCCTGATTCCGTTCGTTTCCCAATATATCGAAACCGTCGATACCGGCAGCAAGACCATTACTGCCGACTGGGGTTTGGACTACTGATGCTTATCCAGGCAGTTACCATTTTCCCCGAAATGTTCGACAGCATTACCCACTACGGCGTAACGGGACGCGCAAACAGACAGGGAATCTGGCAGTTTGAAGCAGTCAATCCCCGAAAGTTTGCCGACAACAGATTGGGCTACATCGACGACCGCCCGTTCGGCGGCGGTCCGGGAATGATTATGATGGCTCCGCCGCTTCATGCGGCGATAGAACACGCCAAAGCACAATCTTCCCAAACCGCAAAAGTCATCTACCTCAGCCCGCAAGGGAAACCGCTGACACATAAAAAAGCGGTAGAACTGGCCAAGCTCCCGCATATGATTTTATTGTGCGGACGCTATGAGGGAATAGACGAAAGACTGCTGCAAAGCAGCGTCGATGAAGAAATCAGCATCGGAGATTTTGTTGTTTCCGGCGGAGAGCTTCCCGCCATGATGCTGATAGATGCAGTATTGAGGCTCGTACCCGGCGTATTGGGCGACATTCAGTCTGCCGAACAGGATTCGTTCTCAAGCGGCATTTTGGACTGCCCCCACTACACCAAACCCTTAGAATTTCAAGGCATGGCTGTTCCGGAAGTATTGCGTTCCGGCAATCATGGCTTGATAGCGGAATGGCGGTTGGAACAATCGCTGCGCCGCACCTTGGAGCGCAGACCCGATCTTTTGGAAAAGCGCGTTTTAATCCCAAAGGAATCCCGCCTCTTGGAAACCATCCGGCAAGAGCAACGGGAAATCCAATCATAATTTAGGAAAAAAACAATGAACCTGATTCAACAGCTCGAGCAAGAAGAAATTGCCCGCCTGAACAAAGAAATCCCCGAATTCGCACCGGGCGACACCGTAGTCGTATCCGTACGCGTCGTGGAGGGTACCCGCAGCCGTCTGCAAGCCTACGAAGGCGTGGTCATTGCACGCCGCAACCGCGGTCTGAACAGCAACTTCATCGTCCGTAAAATCTCCAGCGGCGAAGGTGTTGAACGTACTTTCCAACTGTACTCTCCTACCGTCGAAAAAATCGAAGTCAAACGCCGTGGCGACGTACGCCGTGCCAAACTGTACTACCTGCGCGGTCTGACCGGCAAAGCTGCACGCATCAAAGAAAAACTGCCTGCACGCAAAGGTTGATTCAAACCGTTTTCCCCCAATGCCGTCTGAACCTTCAGACGGCATTTCTTATTGCCGCAACATCCGCAACGGAACAGCACCAAGAAGCACACCCCTTCCGGCACATCCCGAATCCCCGTCCGAACCGAACAAAATTTACAGACCAAACGTTATACAGTATCATATCAGCCATATAACGATAAACGCTTTACCGCCTTCCCTTTCAAAACCGCAAATCATCATGACACCTTCCCTTTTACTATCAGGATTGACCTTCCGCCTCGTCCTTGCCCTGATTGCCGTATCCCTTTTATGGGGCGTTTACTTTTGGGCAGTATCCGCATGAGCATCATCGTTGAAAACCTGACCGTCAGCTACCGCCGCCGACCTGCCGTGCACCATGTGGACATTACTTTTGAAGAACATAGTATGTGGGCGGTTTTCGGTCCCAACGGCGCGGGGAAATCCACCTTTCTCAAATCCTTAATGGGATTGCAGCCTATCGATACGGGCAGCATCCGGCTGGACGGATTGACCCGTCAGAACATTGCCTACCTTCCCCAGCAGTCCGACATCGACCGCTCCCAACCTATGACCGTTTTCGACTTGGCGGCAATGGGGCTTTGGTATGAAATCGGCTTTTTCAAAGGGATAAATGCCGCTCAAAGACAACGCGTCCACGAAGCCTTGGAACGTGTAGGAATGCGGCAGTTTGCCCACCGCCAGATTGCCCACCTTTCCAACGGACAGTTCCAACGCGTCCTGTTTGCACGGATGCTTGTCCAAAACGCCAAATTCCTGCTGCTTGACGAACCTTTCAATGCCGTTGACGCACGGACGACCTACGAACTTCTCGACGTATTGCAAAAATGCCATTGCGGCGGACACGCTATCATTGCCGTTTTGCACGATTACGAACAAGTCCGTGCCTACTTTCCCAATACCCTGCTGCTTGCCCGCGAAAAAATTGCGGCAGGCGCAACCGAGACCATTCTGACAGAACCCTACCTCGCCCAAGCCAACGCCAAAATGCAGCAACAGGAAAGCCCCGAGTGGTGCGCGTCATAAATGCCGTCTGAAACCGAAAAACCATGAACCTCTACGACCTGCTCCTTGCCCCCTTTGCAGAATTCGACTTTATGCGCTACGCCCTCGCATCCGTCTTCTGCCTGTCCCTCAGTGCCGCACCCGTCGGCGTATTCCTCGTCATGCGCCGTATGAGCCTGATAGGCGACGCATTGAGCCACGCCGTCCTGCCCGGTGCCGCCGTCGGCTACATGTTTGCCGGCTTAAGCCTGCCCGCCATGGGTTTGGGCGGCGTAGCCGCAGGCATGCTGATGGCACTGCTTGCCGGACTCGTCAGCCGCTTCACCACCCTGAAAGAAGATGCCAACTTTGCCGCCTTTTATCTCAGCAGCCTCGCCATCGGCGTAGTCCTCGTCAGCAAAAACGGTAGCAGCGTCGATCTGCTGCATCTGCTTTTCGGCTCTGTACTTGCCGTCGATATTCCTGCCCTGCAACTCATCGCCGCCGTATCCACCCTCACACTGCTTACCCTTGCCGTCATCTACCGCCCGCTCGTACTCGAAAGCATCGACCCCCTGTTCCTCAAATCCGTCGGCGGCAAAGGCGGGCTTTGGCACGTCCTCTTTCTCGTCCTGGTCGTCATGAACCTCGTATCCGGCTTTCAAGCCCTCGGCACACTCATGTCCGTCGGACTCATGATGCTGCCAGCCATTACCGCCCGCCTGTGGGCGAAGCATATGGGCGCACTCATCCTCCTATCCGTTCTGACAGCCCTGCTGTGCGGCTTGAGCGGACTGCTCATTTCCTACCACATCGAAATTCCTTCCGGTCCCGCCATCATCCTCTGTTGCAGCGTCCTTTATCTCTTTTCCGTCATACTCGGCAAAGAAGGCGGCATTCTGACCAAATGGCTCAAAAACCACCGCCACCACACCACCTGACCCCGCAAGCCGCTTGAACAAACAGGCGGCTTGTTTTACCATAACAGATGTTACGTTATATCACAGGAGAACAGTTATGAAACACCTCAAACTCACCCTTATTGCCGCATTGCTAACCACCGCCGCAACTGCCGCCCCCCTGCCCGTCGTAACCAGCTTCAGCATTTTAGGCGACGTTGCCAAACAAATCGGCGGAGAGCGCGTATCCATACAAAGTTTGGTCGGAGCCAACCAAGATACGCACGCCTATCATATGACCAGTGGCGACATTAAAAAAATCCGCAGTGCGAAACTCGTCCTGATTAACGGCTTGGGACTTGAAGCTGCCGACGTGCAACGCGCCGTCAAACAAAGCAAAGTATCCTATGCCGAAGCGACCAAAGGCATCCAACCCCTCAAAGCCGAAGAAGAAGGCGGACACCATCACGACCACGATCATGACCATGACCACGAAGGACACCACCACGACCACGGCGAATTCGACCCCCACGTTTGGAACGACCCCGTCCTTATGTCCGCCTATGCCCAAAACGTTGCCGAAGCCCTGATAAAGGCCGACCCCGAAGGCAAAGTTTATTATCAACAACGCTTGGGCAACTACCAAATGCAGCTCAAAAAACTGCACAGCGACGCACAAGCCGCATTTAACGCCGTCCCTGCCGCCAAACGCAAAGTCCTGACCGGGCACGATGCCTTTTCCTATATGGGCAAACGTTACCATATCGAATTCATCGCCCCGCAAGGCGTGAGCAGCGAAGCCGAGCCTTCAGCCAAACAAGTCGCCGCCATCATCCGACAAATCAAACGCGAAGGCATCAAAGCCGTCTTTACCGAAAACATCAAAGACACCCGCATGGTTGACCGCATCGCCAAAGAAACCGGTGTCAACGTCAGCGGCAAACTCTACTCTGACGCACTCGGCAACGCACCCGCAGACACCTACATCGGAATGTACCGCCACAACATCAAGGCAATGAGCGAAGCGATGAAAAAATAAACTCTAAACACACAATGCCGTCTGAAACCTTTTTCAGACGGCATTCTCATACCCGTGCACAAAAGGCAGCCCCACAACGCACAAATATATAGAGGATTAACAAAAACCGGTACGGCGTTGCCCCGCCTTGTCCTGATTTTTGTTAACCCACTATACAACGACCAACATAAATCATTGAAAAAAAAAAAAAAA